>CAKUBN010000030.1 GCA_934643185.1 uncultured Eubacteriales bacterium | reverse complement strand
GCGCGTGCACCGGAACGGACGGAAACGAGAAGCGGGTTCTCCTGATCGCCGAACTTCTTGCCGGTGATCTTCTTCATCTTTTCAATGTACTCCATAATTTCAGCCTGGATCTCATCGTTGATGCGGCGGCCGTCTTCGTAATACTGGGTGCAGGCTTCGGTGGAAATGGTGAAGCCCTGCGGAACGGGCAGGCCGAGGTTCGTCATCTCAGCAAGGTTTGCGCCCTTACCGCCGAGAAGCTCGCGCATGCTCGCGTTGCCTTCTGTGAACAAATAGACATACTTTTTGCTCATTGGAAACTACCTCCTTGAAAATTTACACGGTTAAACCGAGTATTAACTGATTTTTCCGGCGAAAAAGGCGTAAAAAACTTACTTGCTGTTTCGCCGCACTCTATTATACCAAATAAGTTTGCGAATTTCCATACCTTTTTTCGAGAAATCGGCGGTTTTCGGAAATTTTTCGCAGAATTTTTCTTTTACACAGATTTTCGCCCTGCAAAATGAATTTTTAAGGCGGGTTTTCCCGTGTTTTCGGACAAAATAGGCTTGCAAAACCCATTTTGGGGTGGCATAATATAATATATTTGAAAAGCGGGCGTGCCCGCAAAATTTGACACACGCAAAAAAGCGCAGCGGTGAGGGAGCCCTCTCCCCCGGCTGTGCGGTTTTTGCGTGCCTTTTGGCGTCTTCAAAAAAGACGGACACAACTTAAACTGAAAAGGAACATTCCATGAAGCTTTTTTCTAAAAACGATTTATCTGCGGGCGGCGCGGACTGGCTGATCGTGGGCCTTGGCAACCCGGGCCCGAAGTATGACGCGACACGCCACAACGCCGGCTTTCTGATGCTGGATGCCATCGCCGAGCACTTTAACATTGAGGTGCGCCGCGTGAAATTTAAGGGCCTTTACGGCAAGGGCACCATTGCGGGGCAGAGCGCCGTGCTATTAAAGCCCTCCACCTTTATGAATTTGAGCGGACAGTCCGTGACGGAGGCGATGAGCTTTTTCCACATTCCGCCGGAGCGCACACTGATCTTATTCGACGACATTTCGCTTGACGTGGGGCGCACGCGCATCCGCTTAAAGGGCAGCGCGGGCGGCCACAACGGCATGAAGAACATCATTTATTTGAGCGGCAGCGACCAGTTCCCGCGCGTGAAGATCGGCGTGGGCAGCAAACCCGAGGGCTGGGACCTTGCAGACTGGGTGCTCTCCCGCTTTACAGGCGACGAGATGAAGACGCTTAAGGCCGTTTCCGAAAATGTAACGAGCGCTGTGGAGCTGATCCTCTCCGGCGCGCCGGACAAGGCGATGAACCGCTATAATTCCTGAGCGGCTCCCCGAAAGGAAAACTTACCATGCGTATGAATTTTTTGAATGACGCGCTCGGGCGCGTGCCGGAATACCGCGCGGTGGAAAATGCCGTGCGGCAGCGCAAGACGCCGGTGGCCGTGACGGGTGTGGCTTCCATTCACAAAGCAAATATTCTGCACGCGCTGCTTTCTGCTATGCCGAAAAAAGCGCTGTTTATTGCGGGCGACGAGGCGGAAGCCACGCGTATGCTGGAGGACCTGAACGCGATGGGCGTGCCCTCTGTATTTTACCCCCTGCGCGATTTCAGTCTGCGCGACACGGAGGGCAGCTCGCACGAATACGAGCGCCAGCGCATTGAGGCGCTGACGCTGCTGCAAAACGGGCAGTGCACCTGCATTGTGACGACGATCGACGCGGCTTTGCAGTATGTTTTGCCGCCGAAAAAATTGAAGGAGCGCACGGTGCAGCTTTCTGCCGGGCAGGAGATCACTGTGGAGGAGATCGTGCGGGCGCTGGTACGCTGCGGCTATGTGCGCGCCGACCAGATCGACGGCACGGGCCAGTTTGCGCGCCGCGGCGGCATTGTGGACTTCTACTCCCCCGGCGGCAAAGCGCCGGTGCGTGTGGAATTCTGGGGCGATGAGATCGACACCATCTCCTATTTTGACGCAGAGACACAGAGACGCACCGACCAGATCACGGAGGTGACCATCTCCCCTGCCGTCGAGGTTGTGCCGGACAGCGTGAGCATCCTTGCGAAGAAGCTGGAGGCGCACGCGAAGACGCTGCGCGGCAAGGCGGCGCCCGCTGCAAAGGAAGTGCTGCTGCGCGAGGCGGATAAACTGAAAAACGGCCTGCACATTGGGTGCATGGACAAATATTACACGTTCGTTTACGAGACAGTCGCAACGCTGTTCGATTATTTTGACACGGATGCGCTGCTGGTGTTCTCCGAAGGCTCGAAACTAAAGGAACGCATGCGCACGACGCTGTGGCAGTGGGGCGAGGACGTACGCGGACTGCTTGCGGAGGGCGTGCTGTGCCGCGGGCTTGACATGTACACCGAGACATATGAATACGCCTTAAAGCGCGCGGAGGACACGGCGAGCGTATATATGGACGCGTTTGCGCGCGGCTCTTACGACACGCCGACAAAGACGCTTGTGAACATGACGATGCGGCAGCTTTCCGTTTGGGGCGGCAGCACACAGCTGCTTGCCGAAGACCTGACAGCTGCGCTGCACAACCGGCACGCGTGCGCCGTTTTAGCCGGCACGGAGCGCGCCGCGATGAACGTGGCGGCGGACTTAAAGGCTGCCGGGCTGCCTGCGGGCTATTTTGAGAGTTTATCTGCCATTACGCCGGGCACGGTGGCCGTTGTGGCGGGCACGCTTTCCGCGGGCTTTGAATACCCGAACGCGAAGTTTACGCTCATCACGCACGGGCGCATGAGCGCGGGCAGCCAGCCGCGGGCAAAGAAAAAGGACAAAAACAGCAAGGCCGTATACAGCCTTGCCGAGCTGACCCCGGGCGACTATGTGGTGCACGCGACGCACGGCATCGGCATTTTTGAGGGCATCCACAAAATCGACATGCAGGGCATCACGAAAGACTATATTAAGCTGCGGTATGCGAAAAACGACACGCTGTACGTGCCGGTGACGCAGCTTGACCTTGTTGCGAAATACATCGGCCCGCGTGAGGACTCCGGCGTGAAACTGCACCGCCTTGGCGGCACGGAATGGCAGAAATCGAAAGCGCGCGTGCGCGCCGCCGTGAAGGACATTGCAAAGGAGCTCATTGTGCTTTACGCCCAACGCATGAAGCAGAAGGGCTTTGCGTTCCCCGAAGACAACGAGTGGCAGCACGATTTTGAGGCGCACTTTGAATACAACGAAACGGACGACCAGCTGCGCTGCATCAACGAGATTAAAAACGACATGGAGCGTGAAGTGCCGATGGACAGACTGCTGTGCGGCGATGTAGGCTTCGGCAAGACGGAGGTTGCCTTGCGCGCGGCGTTTAAGTGCATCACCGCCGGCAAGCAGTGCGCCATCTTGGTGCCGACGACGATTTTGGCGTGGCAGCACTACCAGACCGTTTTAAAGCGTATGGAGGGCTTCCCCGTGGATGTGGAGCTGCTCTCCCGCTTCCGCACGCCGCGTCAGCAGGACGAAATTCTGAGAAAACTGAGACGCGGCAGCATTGACCTCATCGTCGGCACACACCGGCTGGTCTCGAAAGACGTGCAGTTTAAGGACCTCGGCCTTGTCATCATCGACGAGGAGCAGCGCTTCGGCGTGCAGCAGAAAGAACGGCTGAAAGACGTGTGTAAATCTGCCGATATTCTGACGCTTTCCGCAACGCCGATCCCGCGCACCTTGAACATGGCGCTTTCCGGTATACGCGATATGTCCGTCATTGAAGAAGCGCCGCACGACCGTCACCCGGTGCAGACATACGTGATGGAATATGACCCGGGCGTCATCTCCGACGCCATCAAAAAAGAACTGCGCCGCGGCGGGCAGGTGTATTACCTGCACAACGACGTAGCATCGATTGAGCGCGTGGCGGCGGGTATTCGCGAGCGTGTGCCGGAGGCGAGGATCGGCATCGGCCACGGCAAAATGAGCGAGCAAGAGCTCTCCGAAGTCTGGCGGCGTTTGATGGAGCATGAAATTGACGTGCTCGTCTGCACGACGATCATTGAGACGGGCGTGGACGTGCCAAACGCGAACACCCTGATCATCGACAACGCCGACCGCATGGGACTTTCGCAGCTGCACCAGCTGCGCGGACGCGTGGGCCGCAGCACCCGCCGCGCTTACGCGTACTTTACGTTTACACGCGGCAAGGTTTTGAGTGAGATTTCGCAGAAGCGTTTGGCGGCGATACGCGAATTTACGGAGTTCGGCTCCGGCTTTAAGATTGCGATGCGCGACCTCGAGATTCGCGGCGCAGGCAATATCCTCGGTGGCGAGCAGCACGGGCACATGGAAAGCGTGGGCTATGACATGTACTTGAAGCTCTTAAACGAAGCCGTGGCCATGATGAAAGGCGAAGCGCCCGAGAACCCCGTGGAGGAATGCACCGTGGACATGCAGGTGCAGGCGCATATCCCGGAAAGCTACATCGATTCCACCGCGCTGCGTTTGGATGTTTACCGCCGCATCGCAGACATTAAAACGTATGAGGATTCGAGCGATGTTGTGGATGAGCTCATCGATCGCTTCGGCGAGCCGCCCGAAAGCGTTTACGGCCTGATCGACATCGCTTTGCTGCGCAACCGCGCGACACAGCTTGGCATTACGGAAGTGAAGCAGCAGGCGAACGCGCTTCTGCTTTATAAGGATAAATTTGACATGGAGCGCGTGAAGCGCCTCATTCAGGGCATGCCGAACAAGGTGATGCTCTCTGCCGGGAGCCGCCCGTACATCAGCGTGGCGCTTGGCGGCAAGGCACCGCTGACCGTTTTGGAGGACGTTTTGAAGGTGCTCTGCGGCGATGAGGACGCGAAAGCGCCGAAACCCGCCGGAAAATAACTGGACATTTTGCTTTATCGGCGGTATAATGGTCAACAGCAAATCCTTGTGGGCGTTTCGCCCGCAATATTTAAGAAAGGTACGGAACAAACACCATGAAAAAAATCGCAAAGATCACCGTGGCGCTGCTTTTGGTCGTCGCCATGTGCTTCAGCCTTGCGGGCTGCTACGATGAGGACCTGAACTGGTCTGCAAAGTACGACGGCAATGAGCTGCCCACCGGCGCATACATTTATTATCTCTCCATTGCATACAACGAGGCGGCTTCCAAGGTCTCTACCGAGGACGAGGTTTTGAAGTCTGAAATTGACGGCACACCGGCCGAGACGTGGATCAAGGACCGCGCGGACGAGTATGTGAACCAGTACTTCTACATTCAGAGCGAAATGAAGCGCCTGGGCCTTGAAATGACCGACGACGATTACAGCACCAGCTTGCAGACGACGGAGACCTACTGGAACTACTTTGGCACGAGCTTTGAAAAGTTCGGCATTGCAAAGACCTCCTTTGACATTGCGTATTCCCAGTATAACAGAATGTACTTAAAAGTCTTTAACGCCCTGTACGGCGAAGGCGGCGAAAACGAAGTGCCGGAAAGCGAGCTGCGCCAGCACATTGAGGATAGCTACTACGACTACGAGTATTTCTCTGCACCGCTGACGACGACGGACGACGACGGCAACTCCGTTGACCTGACCGACGAGGAAAAGGCCGACCTGAAGGAGACGCTGGAAAAATACAAGACGAAGATCGAATCCGGCGCGATGACCGTGAACGACGCTGCGACGGACTATGCGCTGAAGGTGCAGGCAGACTCCACCTACCAGACGGGCATCAAGGACGAAAACGGTATGCAGTCTAGCTACATGCCGGACGCGTTCATCTCTGCGATCAAGGAAATGAACGAAGGCGACATTGAGATCGTGGAATCTACAAAGTACATGATCGTTCTGCACCGCCTGCCGATCAAGGACGACGAGGACACACTGCTGGAGAGCAGCGACAACCGCTCGCAGTTCCTGCTTGAGCTGAAGAACACCGAGTACGCGGACATCGTGAGCGCGGCTGCAGAGAGCTTTGAGGGTGTGGAGTGGAACGAAAAAGTTCTGAACCGCTACAAGCCCTCCATGTTTGCGGATTCCTCCAAGAACGGCACGTCTTCTGTCGCTTCCGAAAGCAGCGACGAGAGTGCTTCTTCCGAGGAAAGCAGCACAGAGTCTTCTGAGGCTTCTTCCGAGACGAGCGAGACTTCTTCTGAATCTTCCGCAGAGTAAATCATAAAATATAGGCAGCATGGGTGTTTTCATGCTGCCTTTTTGCTTACAAGACTTTTTAAAAGGGGACGAGACTATGGACTTCTTAAAACGCGCACAGGAACTGAAAGACGAAATCACCGAGAACCGGCGGCATATTCACCAAAACGCCGAGGTGGGGCTGAACCTGCCGAACACGAAGGCATATGTGATGGAAAAGCTGCGCGCATACGGTTTAGAGCCGAAAGACTGCGGCCACGGCGTGACGGCGACGCTCGGCAAGCCCGGCAAAACGCTTTTGCTGCGCGCCGACATGGACGCGCTGCCGATGCCCGAGGAGAGCGGCGAGCCGTTCGCGTGCCCGACCGGCGAAACGGCACACGCCTGCGGACACGACATGCACACGGCGATGCTTTTGACGGCGGCGAAAATGCTGAAGGAAAACGAAGACGCGCTTTGCGGCACGGTGAAATTGATGTTTCAGCCCGCGGAGGAGACGTTTGAGGGCGCGCGCGACATGCTGGAAAACGGGCTGCTCGAAAACCCGCCGGTGGACGCGGCGCTCGCCTACCACGTGGCGGCGGGCAAAACGCCCGTGGGCTTTGTGATGTACAACGACACGGGCGTGATGATGGCCTCCGTAGACGGGTTTGAGATCACGATCCACGGGCGCGGCTCGCACGGCGCGAACCCGAACGTTTCCATTGACCCCATCAACGTGGGCGTGCACATTCATCTCGCGTTGCAGGAGCTCATCGCGCGCGAAAGCGAACCCTCTAAGACCTGCGTGCTGACTGTGGGACAGTTTGTGGCCGGCACGGCGGCGAACATCATCCCGGACACGGCCGTGCTGCGCGGTACCATCCGCACAAACGACCAAAAGGCCCGCGCACTGCTGGTGCGCCGCATGCGCGAGGTGGCAGAACGCACGGCCGCCGTGTACAACGCGACGGTGGAGATCAAGACGCTTTCCGAGGTGTGCCCGCTTGTGTGCGACAAGACGGTGACGGACGACATGCTGCGCTACATGGGCGAACTGAACATCCCGAACTTTACGCCGTACGGCGGCATTTCGGCGACGGGCTCCGAGGACTTTGCGCTTGTGGCCGAGCGCGTGCCGAGCGCGATGATGTACCTTGGCGCGGGCTACATGGACGAGCGCGGACAATATAACGCGCACAACCCGAAGGTCGTCTTCAACGAGGGCGTCCTCCCCATCGGCGCGGCGTGCATGGCGCACTGCGCGGTGGAGTGGCTGAAAGAACACGCATAACGAACACAAAAAGCAAGGCTCTGCCGCGGAGGTTTTCCGGCAGAGCCTTTTGTTATGCTTTTTGGAGGATCTTCACAACTTCGCCGATGTACAGGGTGTGAAAGTCGCGGTTGGGGTAGTTGAACTCGACGAGTTCCCGGTCGATGAAGCTTTCTTCCCGCAGGGGAGCGGCGTAGAGCTTGCGGCAGATGTAGACCGTTTCGGCTTCCGCGCAATAGACGGTGCTGTCCTTGAAGACCGGCGTGAGACCGGCGACTTTGAATTTATCGCCGTCGCGCCCGGAGTGGCTACCGAGGTAACCGAGCGCTTTTTTATCGCCGGGTTTAAACGCGCACAGCGTGAAATATGGCTCGTGGTCTATGAATTCCTTTGTGTAGCGGCTTGGGCGCACGAAGCAGGTGACGGTGGGCAGGCGGTTTGCGTGGCTGCCGCGCTCCCACAGGCTGCCGAGGTGCCCCCACGCGATCGTCATGGCGTTATAGCCGGTTTGCGCGTTTCCGGCGCACAGAGCCATCCAGTCTTTTCCGAAAATTTCAAACGGTTTGGTTTGAAATTCTGCGATGTTTACTTCTTTAAAATCACACATTTGGCTTACCTTTCCACTGCTTTTTAAAATACGGTGCAAAACTTAAATGCGGACGATGCGGTCGGGCTTTCTGGGCTTATCGTGCGGGGGATTGCCGTCGATGTAGCCGAGCAGGACGTTGCTGACGGCGACCATATCGTCCGGGATGCCCCAATTTTTGCGGCACTCCATGCCGAATTCCGTTGCGAAGACCTCATCCGTGCGGCCGATGTAGCACGCACCGAGGCCGAGGAAATGCGCGGCGAGCAGCATGTTTTCGCCGATCATAGCGGCGTCTTCCTAGCAGTATTTGTGGTTCTTTGTAAAGATCGTCAGCACGGTCGGGGCGTTATAATAGCCGCTCATGAGGGTGAAATCGTCCTGGATGCTCGGCTGCTCGGCGGAAACGGAATGCGCGACCTTTTCGGGCGCTTTGTCCTTAAACTGCGCCCAGCGGTTCAACCTGCCGAGCTTGTCGTTCAGCTCTGCATCTTGGCACACGACGATGCGCGAATACTGGTTGTTGCCCGCACTCGGCGCGTAGAGCCCAGCGGTGAGCACCTGATTCAGCTCGTCTTCGGTGATCTGCTCCGGCTTAAAGCGGCGGATGGCGTGGCGGCTCAGCATTTTTTCGATCATTTCGTTCATGGTTATTTCCTCCCGGTATTGAAATCACTTAAAACCGCAGGACGCGGTTATCTTTTCTGGGTTTTGCGGTGGGGTGGGCGTCGCCCTCGCGCGGGTAGCCGAGCAAAAGCTGCATAACGGCGTAGTAATCCGGGCGGATGGCCCACTTTTTCAAAATTTCCTGCCCGTAGGGGTCGGCGAACGCGGGCCACCCCTGCCCGATGTAGCACGAGCCGACGCCGAGCGCGTCTGCCGCGAGCATCATATTTTCGGCGGCGATGGCGCAGTCTTCCCTTGCGAAGAGGAAATCCTTCGGCGCGAACAGCGTGATGACCGTGGGAGCATCGTAAAACGCGTTTTTGAGGTTTGGGTCATCGGCGATGCTGGGCTGCTCTTTGGAGACGTAGCTCGTTTTCGTCGCCATATGCGGGTTGGAGTTTGCGCGCTTGATCTTGCCGAGGCGCTCGTTGACTTCTTTATCCTGGCACACGGCGAAAATGACGCCCTGCCGCCCGCCTGCGCTTGGGGCGTAGAGCCCGGCTTTTAAAATCTCCTGCAAAACGTCTTCTTCGAGCTGCTTTTCAGAATAGCGGCGGATCGAGCGGCGGTGCAAAATGGCTTCCATTACGTTTTTCATGTTATGCTAACTCCTTCCAGCACTGCGGGTCTTCGGCGTAGAAATCGCCTGTGCTTCCGCTTGCCACGGCGGGACATCCGCGGCAGAACGGCATAAGCTCGCATTTTGCGCATTTTTTGAATTTGGTGTAGTCCCGGTACGCTTCCATTTCGCCGACCCAGAGGTCTGCGAGGCGGTCTGTGAACACATTGCCCACGCGGCTATTCTGCACGCGGCGGCAGGCGAACACATCGCCGGTGGGCAGGATCGTCATGTGGCAGTTGCCGCAGTTGCAGCCGCCGTAGATCATGCCCGGCTGCGCGTTTTCCGGCAGCTTGAATGCGCCGGTCTCGTAGTCGTAGAGCGTCCACAGGTGGTCTTTTTTGTTGAAATACGTTTTGCACCCGGCTTTTTCGTAGGCCTTGAACTTCGCGTCGCAGTCGGCGAGGAGCTTGCGGTAGCGCAGGGGCGCGATGCCCGTATCTTTCTCTTCGCTTGTGGGGCAGTAGCGCGCGAAGGCGAAGACGTTTGCGCCCGCTTCCACGACGGCGTCGATGATGCCCGGCACCTCGTCGATGTTCGTGCCGGAGACGGTCGTCATGACGACGGAGCGGATGCCCGCGCGGTTTAGGCAGGCGATTTTTTCGAGGGTGCAGTCGAAGCTGCCGGGCTTGCGGAACCAATCGTGCGTTTCGCGCAGGCCGTCGACGGAAAGCTGATATTTTTCGCAGCCGTACGCTTTTAGACGCGCGCAGACCTCGTCGTTTAAGTGGAACGGGTTGCCGAGGATCGTGAACGGGATGCCGCTTGTTTTCATGAGGCGGAGCAAATTCCAAAAATACGAGTGCAGGATGGGGTCTCCGCCGGTGATGTAAAAGTACGGGCGGCGGCCGTAAACCGCGCAGAAATCGAGACAGTTATAAAACGTGTCGAGCATTTGCTCCCACGACATGGAATCGATTTGCTTGCAGGTGTTTTCGGAGAAAATGTAGCAGTGCTTGCAGCGCTGGTCGCAGTCATCGGTGATGTGCCACTGAAAAGAAAAATACGGTTTCATGGGTCGGTCCTTTCTCCGGGGCGCATTTCCGAGAAGACGGTGCGGGTCTTTTCGGAGATACGCCCCAAGCTTTTTGGGGTGTACCGTTTGGCGCGGATTACTTGTCGCCTGCGCCGCAAGCTGTGCCGCAGGCTGCGGGCTTTTCTTCCGGCTTATCGCCTGCACCGCACGCTGTGCCGCAGGGAGAGGATGCTTTGGGTTCGTTCCAAGCTGCTAAATTCTGAAGTGCCATTGTTGTGCCTCCGTTTCGTTTTGTCGAACCGGTTTCCCCTGTTCGCAAGTTCATTGTAGGGCAAAAAAACGAGAAAGAAAAGTACGCACTTTTTTATTACGTAGTCACCCAAAAGTAACCCATCTGAATTTTGGCTTGCTTTTTTCGTTATCTTGCATTATGATTTGAATATAGCACTCGATTTTAAACTTTTGAGAAAAGGCGGCGATTTTATGATGACGAAAGACGAAATGCCCATTTGCCCGGTGGCGACGACGGTGCAGATCATCGGCAGCAAGTGGAAGCTGCTCATCATGCGCAATCTGCTTGCGCGCCCGTGGCGCTTTAACGAGCTCAAGAAAGACCTTGAGGGCATCAGCCAGAAGGTTTTGACGGACAGCCTGCGCTCTATGGAGGCGGACGGCATTGTGACGCGCACGGTGTACGCCGAGGTACCGCCGCGCGTGGAGTACGCCCTCTCCCCGCTTGGGGAATCCATGCGGCCCATCATCATGGCGATGCGCCAGTGGGGGCTCGACTACCAGGAAACGCGGCAGGATGAGGACGAGACCGCAGAAGCATGAAAAATGCTGCACCGAACAGGGAAACGGTGCAGCTTTTGCTTTTTATGGTTTTTTCGGTACGCAGTATTCGATCATTTTGACCATGTCTTCGACGGAGTCGGTGCAGTCGGTTTGGAGCCATTCTTCGATGACGGCGGCGATGCCGTTTAAATAAAACGACATATAGTAGCGGCGCTTTTCTTTTGGGACGCCGCAGCGCTCTAAAATGGGCTCGAAAATATAGCGGAACATGGCACCGGAGGCTGCATCTGCACGGAAAGCTTTTGGGCGGCGCAGCACAGCGCGGTAGAGCGTGCGGTTATCGCGAATATAGGTGAGATACGGCGTTAAATATTCCGGCGTGATGAGGTAAAGCTCTGCATCAGGGCAGGTTTTGAGCTTTGCGATGAAGCTTTCCGCGCTTTCGTTCATGTGGTCGACAAAGCGGCGGTTCATGTAGCTCAGGCTTTCGTCTAAAAGGTCGCCAACCGTTTCATAATGCAGGTAGAACGTGGAGCGGTTCACACCCGCCGCGGCGCAGATCTCCTTGACGGTGATGTACTCGAAGTCCTTTTTCTGCAAAAGCGAGAGCAGGGCTTCGTCCATCTTCTGCGCGGTGTTAAAATATTTACTTTCGGAGCGATTCACGGGATCTGCCCTCTTTCTGCCGGATTTTTTTGCGGTAAAACAGCATGTACAGCGATAGCATTACCACTATACCATAGATCGCGCCGCCTGTCACGGCATTCATCATGCGGCGGAAATTTTCTCCGTTTGCGGAAAACGCGGCGATCATTGCGGTCTGCAGGCCGAGGACGGACATCATGGCGGCGATGAAGCTGACGATCTTCACGGAAAACAAAATGGGGTCGCCCGATGTGCGACTTTTGACGAGCGCGATGACAGCGCGGGTCATCATGTAAAACGTATACAGGGCGGAAAGATAGATGACGTAGCCGGGGTAGGAATAGCCTGCATCGGTCTGCACCATCAGGAACATCATGATGCCCATGGGAAGATCGAGCAGGAGCAGAAGCCCGCCCGCGCGGCGGCTGCATTTTTTAGCGTATGCTTCGCCGAGGACTTCACTGCGGCGGTAGGCGTACACGAGATACGCGCGGATGCACCCGAGCACGAAATGGTACGCCGCCATGGACAAAAACCACACGGAGCTATAATAGATGCCGGTGAGCAGCCGAAACGCCGTATAGAGAAAATTGACCGTCATACCCTGATACAGCCCGGCGCAGCGGCGATTTTTCTGCACGAGCGGTACGCTTTGCAGGCGGGCGAGCGGATCACTTTTCCGTGATCTCTTTTGCAAGCTGCATGATCTCATAGGCATATTTCTGCTTACCTTTTTGAAGAAGCTTTCTGTAAATGGGGTAGTTGACGCTGACGCCGACGATGCCGATGACGCCGAGCACGATGCCGAGGGCGAACATGGCGGTGGTGCCGCTGCCGATGACGTTCATGGAAAGGCACATGCCGACGCCCATGACGAGCGCGAAGACGATGCCGAATGTATAGGTGAAAACGGTTGCGGGGAGCTTGGCACGGGCATCTAATTTGCGCAGCGCGACGACCTTACTGGTGTCCTTCGGTGCGTACTCGTTTGCCAACTGTTCTGCGAAAATTTTATCTGTGTTCATGGCTTTTGCCTCCTTCATTTGATGGCTTTATTATAACGGAGGCAGAAAGGAAACGGAACGACACGGTTTTTGAATCGTGTTGTTTTAAAAAATAAAGCAGCCGAAAAACGACTGCTTTGCTTTGTTTTAATCAATGATGGCTTTGACGAGCTGGGCCCAGCGCTCGGGGTGGCAGGCTAAAAGCTCCTCGTGCTGCATGTTTTGCTCGTGCAGGACGGGGTTTTTGAAGTGCTGATGATACCGTGCGCGGTACTTCTCGCCCATTTTGAGCGCGTAGAAAATGTGGATCTCCGTGCCGGGGCGGTCGATGCTGTTCGGCAGCGGTGTGATAAGGTCGGAGCAGAACTGGTTTTTGCAGCTCTGCGCGGTGATATACGGCCGCGCGCCGCCGAACATCTCCATGAACGCGCCCATGTATTCCGGCGCTTTAGCGCGGCTTTTTTCCATGCTTTTGCGCATGAATTGGAGCTTAAACTCGCCGTCGCGGATGAGCGGGTAGAAAAACGGCACCATGAGGTTTGTCAGGAGTTTTGCGGAAAGCTTGCCGCTTTGGTCGAGGTCAGAGCTGCCAAGTATGCCGAAATCCATTTGAATCTGGCCGCGCGCTGTGAGCAGGCCGACGAACGAGCCGCCGAGCGAACAGCCGTATGCGGCGCGGATATGCCCGCCGCAGGTCTCTTTGATGTACACTTCGATTTTGGCGGTTTCCTCTAACATGGTTGGGAACTCGGTGTGCTCGGTTTCATCGAAACCGTCGTAAGAGACGCAGCGCACGCAGAAATCCTTTTCTAAAAGCGGGATGACCTTGCCGAAGTTGCTTTTCCAGTGGCAGAACGTGCCGGGCAGGAGCAAAATGGTGGGGTTTGTTTCCTTGCCGAAGGTGTAGACTTTCATATTCTCCTCCTTTGGTTAGCTTTTACTAACTTACTGTCTTTGAAAAACCGCCGAAGGGGCTCGACGGTTTTGTAGTTTTATCTTAATAGACGCCCTCGCCGCGTTTTGCACGGCGGATGACGTGGTAGTACATGGGGATGAGGAAGCTATCGGCTAGGATCCATGCGATCGGGCCGGAGAAGCAGGCGGCGTTGAAGCCGAACAGCGGCACGAGGAACAGACCCACGCCGCCGCGGGCGATCATCTCAAATACACCGGCAAAGAGCGCGAGGCGGCTGTACCCCATGCCCTGAATGGTAAGGCGCAGCACATTGACGAATGTCAGCGGGATCATAAAAAGGCCACTGCACACAAGATACCAATAGGCAGAATTGATAATGGCAGTCTCACCGGCATCGACAAACAGAAGAAGCATCCATTTGCCGAGGAACACGATGATGAGCAGTGCCAGAACGGAATAGATGATGCCGACGATGTTGCAGGCTTTGACGCCCTGCCCAATACGGTCAATTTTACGCGCACCGATGTTCTGCCCGCTGTATGTAGACATGGTAACGCCCATGGCATCATAAGCGCAGGCGAAGAACATATAGAGCTTGCTGCCCGCTGTGATGCTGGCGACGACCGTAGAGCCGAGGGAGTTAACGGATGCCTGTAAAATAACGCTGCCAATAGCCGTGATGGATGTCTGCAATGCCATGGGCAGACCCATGCTTAAAAGGCGCTTGATGCACGGCACATTGATTTTGAAATCCTCGCGGGTCATTTTGAGGACTTCATAATGCTTGCTCACATAGAGGAGACATACAACGCCGCCGATAAGCTGTGAAGCGACCGTTGCGACCGCCGCGCCTGCGACGCCCATGGGGATGAAAACAACGAGGACGATATCGAGCACAATATTGATGATGGACGCGATGACGAGGATGACAACCGGCGTGCGGCTGTCGCCGATAGCGCGCTGGATGCCGGCAAGCATATTGTAGAGGAACGTTGCCGGGATGCCGGCGAAAATGATGACGAGGTACGCGTAAGCGTCGTCAATGATGTCTGCCGGCGTGCCCATGAGCTCTAGGATATTGCGGCAGAAAATCACCGTGAGCAGCGTTAAGACTGCGCCGAAGCCGACGCACAGCCACACGGCGTTGCCGATGAAGCGGCGAAGCTCTTTATAATCCCGACTGCCAAAGCGCTGCGCCACCGGGATGGAAAAGCCGCTGCAAAGGCCGAGGCAAAAGCCGATGATGAGGAACGTGATGGAGCCGGTGGAGCCGACGGCCGCGAGCGGCCCGGTGCCGAGCACGCGCCCGACGATCATGGTATCGACCATGGAATAGAACTGCTGGAAAAGATTGCCGAAAAGCAGCGGAATGGAGAACCCGAGAATGAGCTTCATGGGCGAGCCGCTTGTCATTTCTTTTGTCATAACGAAAATTTCACACCTTTATGGGAAAAATAACATTCTAAGATTTCCCATACAGTTTACCACCGGAAACGGGCTTTGTATATCCCGTAAAAACAGAAAAAAAGGACAGCCTGCGCCATCCTTTTTTATGAAAAATTATAAAGGCTGTTTTTTCGACCCAAAATTACATCTTAGCGATCTTATCTGCCCACTCGAGGACCTTCTTGATGTCCGCATCGGTCGGCATGCCCTTCTTGAAGAGGCCGCCCTTGACAGCGATGCCCAGAGGCTCACCGTAGGTCTCGACGCCGTTCTTCTTCATCGTATCGATGATGGAGGAAAGACCGTCTGTGTTGCCGTTGCTGTTCAGAACATAGAATGCGACACCCTTTGCTCTGGTGGGGTTGAGATCCTTGCAGAAGTGATCGACTGCGCCCGGGAGCTTGCCGTTCATTTCAACGCCGATAAAAACGACCTTCTCGCCCTCGCACGGGTATGCCGGGGGGATCTGGTCACATACGCACTGCATAACTCTGCCGATTTCGGATGCGATCGGCTGTACGTTGCCGCTCTTGGAAAAGTGAAGGGACTTTGCTTTCATTTTGACTGCCTCCTGTAAGTTCGCGGGCCGCACCGGCCCGTTATCCATATTAAGTGATTATTTCTATTATAACACGGATTCAAAAAAAATCATAAACAGAATGTGAATTTTTGTAAGAAACTTGTAAGAGACCATGCGGGTTACACAAAGAAAAAGATCCATTTATGGACGGAGTATTAAAAGGCAGACGAATTCGTCAAAATGTCTATTTTATTATCGATATGAAAGCACTTTTTCGAGAAAACTCCCGTAAAATCTCTTGTAAAATTCCGCAAATAATATTATAATGGAAGCGTATTATGTTATGACCTACGGCGCAAAAAGCGGGTCTTTACCCCTTTTGCCGCCGCTCTTTGAAAATAATGAAATAGGAGGTGATTTTTTGGCAAAAGAAGCTCTGGACGCCGTAAAGGATGCGGAGCAGAAGGCCGCCGGCATTCTGGACACGGCCGCTGCACGCTGCGCCGCCATTCGGCAGGACGCCGCACAAAAGGCGGACAAGCTGAAGACGGAGCGCATGCAGAAAGCAAAAGCGGACCTTGCAGCCGCAAAACAAAGCGCAGAGACGGCCGCTGCGGCCGAACAACGCACAGCGCAGCAGGAAACTGCCGCACTGGCGGAGGATATCCGCAAAAAAGCGCAGCAAAACAGCGCGAACGTAATCCGCGCTATCCGCGAGGCCATCACCGGCTGACGCGGCGCCAACACGAAAGGAGGGGATCCCCCTATGGCGGTAATGCCTATGAAGCGCATCAGCATTTATGCGCTCAAGAACCGTCGTAAACAGATCCTGGAACTGATCCAGCGGCGCGGCGTCGTGGAAATCGATGACCGCAAAGCGGATGAAACGGTTTTTGCCAAGATGGATACCGTCCCGGCAAAATCAAGATTTGAAAACAATGCAGCCGCGCTGCAATCGGCGTTAGACGCGCTCGATAAACTGGAGCCGTCCGAAAAAAGCCTCTTCGCGTCTCTGAACGGACGCGACGCGATACCGCTTTCCAAATATCAGGAAACGGCTGACGGTGCGGGCGAGCTTTTAAAAATTGCCTCGCGCATCAACACGCTGTGGAAAAAGTGTGCGGACAACCGCGCGGAAATCCTCCGCTTGCAGACACAAATCCGTGCGCTGGAGCCGTGGATGAAGCTGGATATTTCCATGCGCACCATCAGCACGCCGACAACCTCCGTGTTCACGGGGTCGTTCCCGGTGGAATACACGGAAGAAACGCTGCGGGCGAAAATCGCCGAAGGCGCGCCGGACGTGGACGGTGTGGTCGTAGAAATTTTGAGCGCTTCCCCGCAGCAGACATGCGCGTTTTTGATGTGCCACATCTCGCAGGGATTAAAGCTTGAAACCTACCTGCGTTCCATCGGGTTTACGTATCCGGCGGAGCCGAGCAAGGTGCCGCCCGCAGAGCGCGTGGACATCCTGAACGGACGCATTGCGGCGCTGCAAAAAGAGATCGATGAAAACGAAGCGGAAATTCGCACACATAAAAACCGACGCGAAGACCTGCTTTACACCATCGATTACTTTACGATGCGCACCGAGAAATACGATGTTTTGGGCCGCTTATGGCAGAGCCCGCACGTGTTTCTCATTACGGGATACATTCCGGCAGAGAACGCCGAGGCGCTTAAGACGGAGCTCACGACCACGCAGGAAGCCTACGTGGAGCTGTGCGACCCGAGTGACGAGGACGATGTGCCCGTGAAGCTCAAAAACAACAAGTTTGCTGCCCCGGTCGAGGGCGTACTGGAAAGCTACAGCATGCCGGGCAAGCATGAAATCGACCCAAGCGGCATCATGGCGGTCTTCTATTACTTTCTCTTCGGCATGATGCTTTCCGATGCGGGCTACGGACTTGTGATGGTCCTTGGCTGCGGCATCATCTTACACAAGTTCAAAAACATGGAAGAAGGTCTGCGCAAGACGCTGACGATGTTCCTCTATTGCGGTATTTCCACGATATTCTGGGGCATTTTGTTCGGCAGCTTCTTCGGTGACGCGATCACCGTTATCGCAAAGACATTCTTCAACACCGATATCGTGATACCACCCTTGTGGTTCACGCCGGTCGATGAACCGATGCGGCTGTTGCTGTTCTCGTTCCTCGTCGGCATCATCCACCTGTTCGCCGGCCTCGGCGCACAGTTCTACCAGCTTGCAAAACAGGGCAAGTGGCTGGACGCGATCTATGACGTTGTGTTCTGGTATCTGCTCGTCGGCGGCGCGATTATTTATCTGCTTTCCATGCAGATGTTCGCCGACATGGTGGCGCTTTCCTTTACACTGCCGGCATCGGTGGGCACCGCGGGCATTATTGCGGCAGGCATCGGCGCGGTAGGCATTGTGCTCACTTCGGGCCGCAGCTCCAAGAGCATCGGCAAGCGCTTCTTAAAAGGTCTTTACGGGCTGTACGGTGTTTCGAGCTATTTAAGCGATATTCTCTCTTACTCGAGACTTTTGGCTCTCGGCCTTGCAACCGGCGTTATCGCTTCGGTCTTCAATCAGATGGGCGCCATGCCCGGCAACAACCCGCTCGGCGTGATTATCTTTATTTTCGCCTTTGTAGTGGGACACACGCTGAATATCGGCATCAATGTGCTCGGCGCGTATGTGCACACGAACCGCTTACAGTTTGTTGAGTTCTTCGGCAAATTCTTTGAGGGCGGCGGACGCAAATTCGCACCGTTCACCACCAAAACCAAATATTTCAAAATTACGGAGGAAAAATAACATGGATAAGTTCGATATCAACTCTCTCGGCATTGTTCTCGCGCTTGTCGGCGCAGTTCTGGCAGCACTTCTCGGCGGCATCGGTTCCGCCATCGGCGTAGGCATGACCGGTCAGGCAGCCGCAGGCGTCGTTTCCGAAAATCCCCCGCTGTTCGGTAAAGTCCTTATTCTTCAGCTTCTGCCGGGTACGCAGGGCATCTATGGCCTGCTCATCGCCTTCCTCACGCTGACGAACATCGGTGTTCTGGGCGGCAGCGCAGACATCTCCTTTGCAAAGGGCCTTCTCTATCTTGCAGCCTGCATGCCGATGGCCGTGATCGGTCTCATCTCCGCAAAGCAGCAGGCAAAGGCAGCCGTTTCTTCCATCGCACTCGTTGCAAAGCGCCCGGATCAGTTCGGTAAAGCCATGATCTTCCCGGCCATGGTTGAGACTTATGCGGTTCTGGCTCTGCTCGTTTCCCTGCTGGCTGTTGCAAACATCGGCGGCATCGCCATCTGATGATCCACTCCCAAAAATCCAAAAAAGAAAGGAAGAGGATCGATCCATGGCAACAGGACTGGACAGAATTATAGAACAGATCCTTGCGGATGCCGAAGCGAAAGCGGCGGAACAGGTTGCCGCTGCGGAAGAAGAAGCAAAAAAGACGCTTGCGGACGCTGCCGCCGAGGCAGAGCAGAAAGCAAATGTCCTGCTTGCGGACAGTGAAAAAGTCGGCGCGGACATTAAAGCCCGTGCGGCTTCGACCGCGGAATTCACACGCCGCCGCACCGTGCTTGCCGCAAAGCAGAACGCCATTCGCGATGTGATCGCGGCGGCACAGAAAGAGCTGCACGATCTGCCGGATGACGAATATTTTAACGTGCTTTTGAAATTGGCGCAGAAAAATGCGCTGCCGGGCGACGCTGAAATGCAGTTAAACGAAAAAGACCTTGCGCGCATGCCACAGGATTTCTCTGAGCAGCTGAAAGCGGCTGTGCCCGGGACGAACATCACCGTATCCAAAACGCCGTGTGCTATCCCGGACGGGTTCCTGCTCGTTTACGGCGGCATCGATGTGAACTGCACGTTCGCTTCGCTTTTTGAAGCCGCCGGCGATACGCTGCAGGACCTCGCGGGCGGTATGCTCTTTCGCTGAGCCGCCGGCAGAAAAGGTGGTTTAACGAATGGAACAGGAATACATCTATGCTGTGGCGCGCATTAAGGCGCGGGAGCTTTCGCTTTTGACGCAGCAGGATCTGGACAGGCTGATGGCGTGCAGAACGCCGGCAGAATGCTTCCGTGCGCTGGCCGATAAGGGCTGGGGCGCGGGCGGCGAGACCTCTGCCGAGGCGATTTTTGCCGCCGAGGAGGAGAAAACGTGGGCGCTCATGCATGAGCTGCTGCCCGACCTCACGCCGTTCAGCGTGCTGCTGTATCCCATAGACTTTAACAATATGAAAGCGGCGGTGAAGTGCACCGTCACAAATACGGAGCCGCACAACGTGTTTATGTCCGGCGGCACCGTGGAGCCGGAAAAAATGCAGCAGGCGGTGCGGGAAAATGACTTCTCCCTCCTGCCGGACTTTATGGCGGAGGCCGCGAAAAAGGCAACAGACGCGCTGCTTACCACGCGCGACGGCCAGCGGTGCGACATCATTTTAGACCGTGCGTGCCTCACTGCGATTCACAACACGGGCAAGGCAAGCCGTAATGCGCTGATCACGGCGTTTTCCGAATTCAAGGTGGCGGCGGCGGATATTAAGATCGCGGCGCGCGCCTTGCACACGGGCAAAAGCCGTGCGTTTTTGGAAGAGAGCCTCGCCCCGTGCGACACGCTCGATTTGGAACAGCTCATCGACGCGGCTTCAAAGGACACGGACGCGTTTTACGCGTACCTTTCCCGCACGGACTATGCAGACGGCGTGAAAGCGCTGAAAGAGGGCTTTTCCGCGTTTGAAAAATGGTGCGACGACCGCCAGACGGCGCTTGTAAAAGAGATCAGCCGCCAGGATTACTTCACCATTGCGCCGCTGCTCGGCTATGTGACGGCGCGGCAGAACGAGATCTCGACCGTGCGCATCATCATTTCCGGCAAGCAGAATAACCTGCCGGATGAGCGCATCCGTGCGCGTTTGAGAGACCTGTAAAGAAAGAGGGAAACGAAATGTACAGAGCAGCAGTCATTGGAGACCGCGACAGCATTTACGGCTTTGCCGCGCTCGGGCTGGAGGTCTTTCCCGTGACGGATTCGGAGATGGGCTCCAAAACGCTGCGCCGCTTAGCGGAGGGCGAATACGCCGTGATCTACATCACGGAGGCGCTTGCCGCCGAGCTGGAGCACGAGCTGGACCACTTCCGCTTGCAGCCGCTGCCCGCCATCATCCCGATTCCCGGCGTTACGGGCAACACGGGCATGGGCATTAAAATGGTTAAAAAATCCGTGGAGCAGGCAGTCGGCTCCGATATTATCTTTAATGACAACGATTAACGAAACGGGTGACTAAGCACATGAGCCAAGGCACAATTAAAAAAGTAGCCGGTCCGCTCGTAGTTGCAGGCGGCATGCGCGACGCGAACATGTTCGACGTTGTGCGCGTCAGCGACCAGCGACTGATCGGTGAGATCATAGAAATTCACGGAGACGAGGCCTCCATTCAGGTTTACGAGGAGACCTCCGGTCTCGGGCCGGGTGCGCCTGTGGAATCCACCGGCGAGCCGATGAGCGTTGAGCTCGGGCCGGGCCTCATCAGCTCCATTTACGACGGCATTCAGCGCCCGCTGACCGCCATTATGGAGATGACAGGCAACAACTTAAAGCGCGGCGTGGAGGTTCCCTCCTTAAAGCGCGATGTAAAATGGAGCTTCACGCCCCTTAAACAGGTGGGCGACGAAGTAGAAGGCGGCGACATTCTCGGCACCGTACAGGAGACCGAGATCGTGCTGCACAAGATTATGGTACCGGCAGGCGTGCGCGGCACAATCCGCTCCATTTCCGCCGGTGAATACACCGTAACGGACACCGTGGCGGTCATTGACACGCCGAACGGCAGCAGTGTGAACGTATCGCTGATGCAGAAGTGGCCTGTCCGCCGCGGCAGACCGTACCAGAAAAAGCTTTCGCCGGATATGCCGCTCATCACCGGCCAGCGCGTTATCGATACGCTGTTCCCGATTGCAAAGGGCGGCGTAGCGGCCGTACCGGGCCCGTTCGGCAGCGGCAAGACCGTTGTGCAGCATCAGCTTGCAAAGTGGGCGGAAGCCGACATTGTTGTGTACATCGGCTGCGGCGAACGCGGCAACGAGATGACCGACGTTTTAAACGAGTTCCCGGAGCTCGTTGATCCGAAAACCGGGTATTCGCTGATGAAGCGCACCGTGCTCATCGCAAACACGTCCGATATGCCGGTTGCGGCGCGTGAGGCGTCCATTTACACCGGCATCACCATTGCGGAGTATTTCCGTGACATGGGCTATTCCGTAGCCCTCATGGCAGACTCCACCTCCCGCTGGGCGGAGGCACTGCGTGAAATGTCCGGCCGTCTGGAAGAGATGCCGGGCGAAGAAGGCTACCCGGCATACCTCGGCAGCCGTCTGGCACAGTTCTACGAGCGTGCCGGCCGCGTCATCACGCTTGGCAGCGACGACCGTGAGGGCGCGCTTTCCGTTATCGGCGCGGTTTCCCCTCCGGGCGGCGATATTTCGGAGCCGGTCTCGCAGGCGACACTGCGTATCGTCAAGGTCTTCTGGGGCCTCGACGCAAACCTTGCGTATAAGCGCCACTTCCCCGCCGTGAACTGGCTGACCTCCTACTCCCTTTATGTGGACACGATGGCGAACTGGTTCAACACGAACGTGGCGGAGGACTGGATGGATCTGCGTGCGCGTTTGATGCGCATTTTGCAGGACGAAGCAGAGCTTGAGGAAATTGTAAAGCTTGTCGGTATGGACGCGCTTTCCGCGCCTGACCGCTTGAAGCTGGAGGCTGCACGCTCCATTCGTGAAGACTTCCTGCACCAGAACGCATTCCATGAGACGGACACGTACACAAGCCTTGAAAAGCAGCATGACATGATGCTGCTGGTCGTTCACTTCTACGACCAGTGCGTTGCGGCGCTCGACAAGGGCGCGAAGGTCGACGACCTCATCGCGCTGCCTGTTCGCGAAAAAATAGGCCGCTTTAAATACACGGCGAACGACCGGGTCTCCGCGGAATACGATGCGATCTGCGCAGAGCTCTCTCAGCAGATTGACAAAGCCATTGAAAACAAGGAGGACTTCTGATGCCAAAGGAATACAGAACCATACAGGAGGTCGCAGGTCCTCTGATGCTCGTAAAGGGCGTTGAAAACGTAACGTATGACGAGCTGGCGGAAATTGAACTTGCAAACGGTGAAAAGCGCCGCTGCAAGGTGCTGGAAATCAACGAGGGCAACGCGTTGGTGCAGCTTTTTGAAAGCTCCACCGGCATCAACCTTTCGAACAGCCGCGTGCGCTTCCTCGGCAGAACGATGGAATTGGGCGTAAGCGAAGACATGCTGGGTCGTATTTTCGACGGCCTCGGCCGCCCCATTGACGACGGCCCGGAGATTTTGCCCGACCGCCGCGACGACATCAACGGTCTGCCGATGAACCCGGCGGCCCGCAACTACCCGCAGGAATTCATCCAGACCGGTGTTTCGGCCATCGACGGTCTGAACACGCTGGTGCGCGGCCAGAAGCTGCCGATCTTCTCCGCTTCCGGTCTGCCCCATGCCCAGCTTGCCGCACAGATTGCACGTCAGGCTAAGGTGCGCGGCACGAACGACCCGTTCGTCGTTGTGTTTGCGGCTATGGGTATCACGTTCGAGGAATCAAACTTCTTCATCGAAAGCTTCCGCGAGACGGGCGCCATCGACCGCACGGTCATGTTTGTAAACCTTGCAAACGACCCGGCCATTGAGCGTATCGCAACACCCCGCATGGCGCTGACTGCTGCGGAATACCTCGCTTTTGAAAAGAACTACCATGTTCTCGTCATCATGACGGATATTACGAACTACGCGGACGCGCTGCGTGAGGTCTCCGCCGCACGTAAGGAAGTACCGGGCCGTCGCGGCTACCCAGGCTATATGTACACGGACTTAGCGTCCCTGTACGAGCGCGCAGGCCGCCAGAACGGCAAGACGGGTTCCATCACACTGATCCCGATTTTAACCATGCCGGAAGACGACAAGACCCACCCGATCCCGGACCTTACGGGCTACATCACCGAGGGGCAGATCATTCTGAGCCGTGAGCTGTACCGCAAGAATATTGCGCCGCCGATCGACGTTCTGCCGTCGCTGTCCCGTTTGAAGGATAAGGGCATCGGCGAGGGCAAGACCCGTGCCGACCACGCGAGCACCATGAACCAGCTGTTTGCCGCCTACGCACGCGGTAAAGAAGCAAAGGAGCTCATGGTCATCCTCGGCGAAGCCGCGCTGACGGAGATCGATAAGCTGTACGCGAAGTTTGCGGACGCCTTTGAAAACGAGTATGTTTCGCAGGGCTACAACACGAACCGCGACATTGAAGACACGCTGGAGCTCGGTTGGAAGCTGCTTTCCATCCTGCCCAGAAGCGAACTGAAGCGAATCGACGACAAGTACCTCGATCAGTATTACGGAAAGGTGTGATGCGCGGTGGCAGGCACCCAGGTAAACCCCACCAGAATGGAGCTGACGCGGCTGAAAAAGAAGCTCGTCACCGCCGTGCGCGGGCACAAGCTTCTGAAGGATAAGCGCGACGAGCTGATGCGCCAGTTCCTCGATAAGGTGCGCGAAAACAAAGCGCTGCGCGAAGAAGTGGAGACGGCACTCGTCTCCGCTAACCAGAACTTCATGTTGGCGCGCGCCGGTATGCCGGACGAAATGCTGAACACCGCGCTGCTTGCGCCGAAGCAGGAACTGACGATCTCCGCCGGCACGCAGAACGTGATGAGCGTAGAGATTCCGGATTTTGACTTTAAGACGCGTACACCGGACCAGAACGACATGTACTCCTACGGCTTCGCTTTTACGACCGGCGACCTTGACGACGCGATCCTTTCGCTTTCCGAGGTCTTCCCGAAAATGCTGAAGCTGGCGGAAGTGGAAAAATCCTGCCAGTTGATGGCGGCAGAGATTGAAAAGACACGCCGTCGCGTCAACGCGCTGGAGCACGTCATGATCCCGGAGCTGCAGACGAACATCAAGTACATCACGATGAAGCTTGACGAAAACGAGCGCTCCACCCAGATCCGCCTGATGAAGGTGAAAGACATGATGCTGAAAGAAGCGCATCATTATGAGTATTAAATAACAGCAAACCACCCACCTTAGAGCCTGCAGATGCAGTGCTTTGGGGTGGGTGGTTTGTTTTCTGCCTTCGCCAGGGCAGCACTTTTTGGCTAACCAACGGTGGTTTCAATTCTTCGCCCCTGCGGGAGGGGCGACGCCCTTGCCCGACGAATTGGTGGTAATGGATGCATTTCAATTCACGCCTCCGCGCGGGAGGCGACAAACGTCTGAATGTATCAGAAATACGAACAGGGCATTTCAATTCACGCCTCCGTATGGGAGGCGACGATTTTCCAAATAAGCCAATCAAAGGCTCCATCACATTTCAATTCACGCCCTATGAAAAGGCGACTAAAATTTGGTAAAGACTTTTTAATTCAAAGGCACGCTGTCAATATAACATTCGTCTGCGCAAAGGTCAACTTTGTTGTTCCAGACCTTATTGCTGTCCACATTCGGGTCGATATCCCACGCGATGCTGTGGGTGTCATCTACATAGACCCGGCTGAAATTTTTCATATCGGTGAACGGCTCAAAAACGGTGCCTTTTTTGAGAAGCGGACGCATATCATAAAGCCGTTTTTCGCCGTTATCGAAGCTGATCGTCAGGGTGAAGTCACGGTTGGCAACGACACCGACGATCTTTTTCTTTCCGCCTGCAAAGTATTCTGCGGCTTTGCGGTCAAAGCCTTTGGAAAGATAATATTCAACTGTGTTTGCCATGGTATAACCTCCTTATCTCAGCGGCTCGATGGAGAACAGCTCCTGCTGATTTTTGGCAAGTTCCCAGTTCTCGCGGAGTTCTTCCTGGTGGAACGCTGCCCAGCCCAGAAGCATTTTCAGCTGCTTGGTAGGCATTGAGCCCTCTAACACTTCCAATTCTTCGATGGATATGAAATGCCGTAAACGCATAAAAACGTGAGATAACGCTTGTACGAGTTTTGTTGTATCGCCTCCAATTTCATTTCAATTCCCGCCTCCGCGCGGGAGGCGACTGTGCAGGTAGCAGAAAGGAAAGTCGACGATGGCAAATTTCAATTCACGCCTCCGCGCGGGAGGCGACGCGTATCGGCATCGGTGAGCAGGGTATTTGTGCCGATTTCAATTCACGCCTCCGCGCGGGAGGCGACCACCCGAGTGCACCACCTCAACGGCGCGAATATACTTCAATTCACGCCTCCGCGCGGGAGGCGACAAAGCAAGCTGGGAGCCGACGCAGGATGGCAGCGGAACTTCAATT
>CAKUBN010000029.1 GCA_934643185.1 uncultured Eubacteriales bacterium | reverse complement strand
GACTCTGACTCTGTTTGTCTGGGTTCAAATCCTGGTACCGCTGCCAAAATGGCCTTGAGTATTCAAGGCTTATATCGAGGTGTGGCTCAGCTTGGTAGAGCGCTACGTTCGGGACGTAGAAGCCGGAGGTTCAAATCCTCTCACCTCGACCATTAAAAAGACCTTTGTCGTTTGACAGAGGTCTTTTTCGTCGTATCATACGAAAATAGATTTGTGCGTGCAGCGAAAATAAAAAGTCGAAAACAAGAAAGCGTTTGCTTTTCTCGTTTCCGACTTTTTAATACGGATCAGAACTTATGCTTTTTTGATTTTAATCAGCTGTGCGTTAAGGCTTTCTATAAAGCCTTCCGGCACGGCGGCGAGGGTGGTCATGGCTTCGGGCGTCATGGTCTTCATCATGCCCCACATGCCAACGTCGGGCTTAATGTCGAAATTCGTGGCGAGCTTTACGGCCTTGGCGACGATGGCGAACGCTTCTTCGCTTTCGGCGAGCGTCTCCATGGTATCATGAATGCTGTAATAGCCCTCCGGGAACTGCATGGGCGCGGTGAGGTCTAAGCTGCCCACCTGCTTGAACCAGTTTTTCACGCCCTCCTGGCGCGCGTTGAACTCCGGCAGCGTGTAGCTTGCGGGCTCTTTTTCCACTTTCTCCAGCGTGATACTGTCTTTTACGTCACCGGCCACGGCAAGCAGCGTGTTGAAGCCGTCCCCTAACGCAACTTCAAAGCAGAACACGCGGTGCGCGGTCTTGGTTTCAACCTCTTTGCCGTTGACAAAGAGCGTGACGCTGTCCTGATTCGAGTAGACCTTCACTTCGGTCACGTCGCCCGCGCGCTGTGCGTAGCGGCGGCCCGCAATGTGCACCATGGGAGCCTTGCTCCAATACGCCTGATAGACGTAGAAGCTGTCCTTGCGCGTTTTGCGGTCGATCGTCACAAGGCCCTTGTTGTTGCGGCCGGCTACGCCGCCCTCGTTGCGCGCCGCGCAGCCGAAATCGAACATGTTCCACACGTGCGTTGCCCAGATCCACGGGCGGTCCTCAAACACCTGCGCCATGTGCTCGTGGTAGAGCGCTTGGTATTCCTCGGTGTAGTCCTTGCACTGCGGCGTGGCGCTGTGCCAGTTGATAATGCCCTCGCAGCCGTACTCCGAAACGCCGAGGGCGATGTCCGGGTGCTCCGCGTGGAATTTATCGAGCCACGGGTCGTTGTCTTCCGTTTTGCCGCCATACCAGCCGAAATAGTGGTTGTAGCTTTCGATGTCGCTGATGTGGTGCATGGGGCCGTCCGTCGGCGTGCCGGAAAGGTGCGCCATCGTCGTGAGGCGGGTGGGGTCAAGCGATTTCACGAGCTTTTGCAGGTCGTGGTGGCGCGCGATGAGCTCCTCGCTGATGCCGCCGATGAGAATTTCGTTCGAAATCCCCCAGAACAGGATAGACGGGTGGTTGTAGTTCTGCACGATGAGCTCCGTCATTTCGCGGCGGCAGTGCTCGTAGGCGGCGTCGCCCGGGCGGAACACGCTGATGAACGGAATCTCCGCCCACACCGCAAAGCCGAGCTCGTCGCAGGCATTGTAGAAATCCTGGCTGTGCTGGTAGTGCGCAAGGCGAATGGTGTTTGCGCCGAGCTCCTTGATGATCTTCGCATCGAGCTCGTGGTCTTCCTTTGTGAGCGCGTTGCCCTGATATAATTTGTCCTGATGACGCGAAACGCCGCGCAGGGGCGTGGGCACGCCGTTGATGGAGAAGCCCTCGCTCGGCGAGACGGCAAAGCTGCGCACGCCAGTGCGGACGTTCAACTCGTCGTAGGTCTCGTTGCGGCGCTGCAGGCGCGCCGTGACCGTGTAGAGGTTCGGCTCGTCCATGCTCCAAAGCTTTGCGTCCGGCACGAACAGCGTGACCTTGGTGCTCTCTGCCGGGCGAACGGCCGCCGCGACCTCATGCCCGCACGGGCACGTGATGCTGTACTGCACGGTGAAGTCCTCGTTCGCGTTCGTGACGAAGCTTTCAATTTCAAATTCTGCGCCGTTTTCCACGGGTTTCGGGGTGGTCTTGATGCCCGGGCCGCCGAAATAATCGAGGTCAAAGTGCGTTTTCGGCACGCTGATGAGGTTCACGCCGCGGTATAAGCCGCCGTAGAACGTGAAATCGGCCGACGCCGGATACATGGTGGGCGTGTCCTCGTTGCTGACGATGATCTCGAGCTGGTTTTCGCCCGCACAGCACAGGTCGGTGATGTCGGCCCTGAACTGCGAGTAGCCGCCCTCGTGCGTCGTGGCGACGGTGCCGTTCACCTTGACGATGGCGGAAAGCCCCGCCGCGGGGATCTCAATGTACACGCGCCCGCCGGGCAGCGGCTGCTGCGGCGTTAAAAATGTGCGGCTGTACACCGCCGTGGTGCGCAGGTAGCTGCCGTTGCCGTCCATGCCATCCACCGCGTTCCACGTGTGCGGCAGCGTGACATGCTCCGCCGGGCGCTCGCCCATTGGAAACGTTAGCGTCCAGTTTTCGTTCAGTGCAATTTTGTTTCTCAATACGTTCACTCCTATCTTGAAATTTGGTTTTGCTCGTTATTTCCCCAGAAAGCATTTTGTTTAGGAATAGTATATCACTTTTTGCTGCGTGATTCATCAAATTTGTGTGAACTGCACTGGCGTTTTTGCGGGAAATGCGGTATAATAAACGTAATATTTGATGGGAACAGGGGAAACGCTATGGGCATCAGCAAAAAGCTTGAAACGATCTACCACAATGGGCAGCCGGACGGCATCCGTTCCATCCGCCGCAGTTTATCCACCATGACGACATATGTGATACCGCGCCCGCTGCTTTCCGAAGCCAAAAGCATTTCGGGCATCAACCGGCACGGCATTTACTATTTGATTAACGAGAGCGAAGACAACAAAATCGCACAGATTTACATCGGCCAGACGCGCAACGGCATTTTGCGGCTCGATGACCACAATCGCTCGAAGGATTTCTGGAACAAGGCCATCATGTTTTTGGCGGAGAGCAAGACCTTTACGCTGGATATGATCAGCGGGCTTGAGAAATATGCGATCATCAAAGCGCAGGAATCCAAGCGCTACACGGTGGAAAACAGCGTGGTGCCAAAGTACGAGATCGATGAATATGATTTGGCCTCGGTGGAAGAGGTCTACGACGAAATTCAGTTCATCATGGCGACGCTGGGCTATAAAATGGACGACGCAAAAGCCGTGCAGCGCGCAGAAGCGGTTTTACATACAACCCGTAACGGCATAGAGGCGTTCGGCGTGTATGACGGCGAGCAGTTCGAGGTGCTGGAGGGCTCGCACATTGGGCGAACGGAATATAAAAGCCTTTCGCCTTCTATTGCACGCCAGAGACAATCGGCACTGAAAAATGGGGACATGACCGATGTAAACGGCGACTATGTGCTGAATAAATCCATGTCGTTTTCGTCGCCGAGCTCGGCGGCCAGTTTTGTCCTCGGTGCGAGCGCAAACGGTTGGACGGAGTGGAAAAACAAAGACGGCAAAACGCTTGACGAGCTTTTTAGAAAGTAAATGCACAAAACAAAAGCGCAGACACACGAAAACGGGTGCATCTGCGCTTTTCTTATTTTGCTAAGTGCTTGGCGGGGCGTTTTTTCTTTAAGAGCATTTCGGTTAAGATGACCACGCCGGCGGCGATGGGGGCGAGGAGTGCGATGAGCAGCGCGGTGTTCTGCGCGGCTTTGGCGGCGGTGAGCACGGTTTCGGCCTCCGCAGAGCCCATCTGTGCAAGAGTCGTGAGGCTTTGGAAAATCTCCCCAAACTCCCGCATATAATACGCGGCGTCCGTAATGCGGTATTGCGGCAGGAGAGAGGACGGCAGGGCGATGTGCTGCAGGATAAGCGGCACGGCGAGCAGGGCGAGAACACCTAAAACGCCGTGGAAAATGAGCTTTGCACGGTTCTCTTTCGCTCTGCGCGAGAGGATAAAGGAGTAGATCCACAAAATCAGCACGAAAAGCGAGAGCGAAAGCAATGCGGCCAAAAGCGGCAGCTGCGAAAGAAAGCTTTTAATGTCTGAAAGGCTGTAAAAGCTTCCGGCGTTTTCATTTGCGAGTTCCGTCACGGGTAAAATTGTGCTTTTCGCGCGGTCTGCCATAAACGGCTGCGGGGTGTCCGATACGTTAAAAAGCAGCGCGTTTTCGGCTTCTGCGGTCGGTGTGAGGGCGCCTGAAAGCTGCGGGATGCCCTCCGGGAATATGGCAAGCCATGTGTCGTCCCGGTTCTCCAAATCGGATTTGATTGAAATTTCGTCGCCGCTGCGCAGGGGCTTTGAAGCGTAACGGACATAGCTGCCGAAAAACTTCAAATCAAGCTGATTTTCGCCCACGGAATAATTATTGATTTCTTCTTCATAAATGCGCGTGCCGGTCTCCCAGCCGGTGCCTTCTCTCGGGCGGTAGAGGTGCATGCCCGTATCGTCGAAGAAAAGGGAGTCGAGCGCGATGTGTGGGGAGGGTTCGCTTTCATCTGCCTGCGTGAGCACCACTTCCGGGATCATGAGCTGCTCAATGCGCACGGAAAGCATCGTGCAGAAAACGAGGCCCCATAAGATCAAAACAAAAATGCAGAGAACGCGGCGTTTCATATCACTTCACCTCCGCTAAAACGATACCTTCCACAAGCTCGCGGTTGAAGAAGGTGAAGAGGAACAGCGCGGGCAGCACGACCAGAATGCAGCAGACGAGCTGCACGGATGTCTCGCTCGGCGGTGTATAGGCGAGCGCCACCGAGATGGGGTACTGCTCGGCTTCTTTCAAAAACGCGATGGGCTGCTCCACCATGTTCCATGCGTCGAGGAAGGAGAGCAGCAAAACGCACACAAGGCCGCTTTTGTTCATCGGCGAGACGATGTAAAACAACACGCGCAGCACGCCGCAGCCGTCCAGCATGGCGGCATCCAGAACGGTGTCCGGCACCGATTTAAAGCTTTGCGTTAAAATAAACGTGCCGAGCGGCACGACAATAGACGGTAAAATCAGCGCTGCGTAGGTATTCAGCAGGTTCATGTAGCCCAGCATGATGAAATCGGGCACGAGCGTGACCTGCACAGGCAGCGTCATGAGGATCATTAAAAGGAAGAAAAGGAAGTTGCGGCCCGGGAACTTATACTTTGCAAACCCGAACCCGGCAAAAACGGAGATCAAAAGCTGCCCCGCGGCGATGCACACGGCCATGCCGATGCTTTTCCAAAAGCGGAAAAGGTATTTTGGGGAAGCCAGAAAAACGTCGTAATAATACTGGAACGTAACGCCGTCAGGCGACAAAAAGCTGCGCACGAACACGTACAAAAACGGCGCAGCGGATAACACCACGACCAAAGCGGCAAACAGCCCGGAGAAAAACCGTTTCACTCGCGGAACGCCTCCTTTCGGCTGACAAACGCATAGAATAAGCCAAAGAATACGATAATGACGATCAACAATAAGACCGAAGCCACGGAGAGCTTCTGGTAATTGAGGTTGCTGAAGCAGTTGTTGATGAAATGCTGGAGCATGTAAAGCTCATCCACGGGGTGCTCGCCGCCGATAAGAAAGATCTCGCGGAAGCACTTAAATGCGTTGATGACGGAGAAAATCAGGGCGAAAAACACGGAATACCACATTTGCGGCGTGGTGATGTAGCGGAACTTCTGAAACGCCGAAGCGCCGTCGAGATCGGCGGATTCGTACTGCTCCGCGGGGACGGTGACAAGCCCTGCGAGCAGCAGAATAACGCTGTACCCCGTGTTTTTCCAGAGGTACATGAGGATCATGACCCAGAAGGCGTATTTGCCGTTCAGCCACTCGACGATGGGCAGGTCTAACGCGGCAAACAAGCCGTTTACGGCGCCTTTTTCGCCGAAAAGCAGATCGATGAGCAGAACGGTTCCGGCGACGGGCATGATGTACGGAAACAAAAAGACAGATTTTAATAGCTTATGCTTGCCCGCCTGCTTTTGCATGAGAAGCGCCAAGAGGTAGGAAAGCAGCATGATAAGCGGCAGCCCTATGGCTAAAAACTTCATCGTGTTGAAAAACGCCAGACGGAAAAGGTCGTTTTGGAACATCTTCGTATAATGCTCCATGCCGACGAACATGCCGGCGGCGCCGTAGCCCTGCGTAAACGAATAGCGCAGCACAATACCAAACGGGATGAGCGTGAACACAAGGCAGCCGATCATCACCGGGGCGATCAGGATATATCCGTGAAAAGCTTTTCTCATAAGGCACCGCCTTTTATTTTATTCCTGCACCCACTGCTCCATGGTCTTGTACCATTCGGCAATGATGGGCGCGAGGTCGGCATTGGGGTCTTGGTAGCGGGCATCGCTGCACGCATAGTAGCAATTTACAAGCGCTTCCTCCAAACCGCCCTGGAAGCGAACGCGGGTGATCTGGCTGCGCGCGGCGCTGAAGTTTTCGTAGTTTTCGGCGCTCATGTGCCAATCGGTCATGCCGTGCCACGTTACGGGGCTGGTATCCTGCATGGCATCGGCATAAACGGGGATGCCTACGGAATCATTGTATACGAGCCACTCGGAATAGAGCGCGGAGGACAGCTGGGTCTCTTTGCGCAGCAAAAGGTCGGCGAGGAAGAACGCTTCGTCCGCGTGCTTTGTGCTGCGGTTGATAGCGACATACGACGTGACCGCTGCGGTCATACCGCCGTCGTCCGAATAGAGCGGCACCATGGTGATGGGGCCTTGGTCGCGCACCTTGACATGCGGATCGGCAAAGTCGCTGCCCGTAAGGCCGCCGCATGCAAACCAGTGGTAATAAGGCGGGACATTTTCAAATTCGCCGTTCTTATTGCGCACATCCAGCTCTATAACGTCGGTGATGCGCTGCAAAAGCTCGTCTTCCGTAAAGAGCAGCTTTTCACTGCTGTAATCGGCAATGTCGCCCAATATGTAGGGGAGCAGCGGGCCGCCGCACTGGTTTTCAAAATTTTCCTGTTCCTCCATTGTGGGGATCCAGTTGGCGGCAGCGGCGAGCACATTCGTTTTGTCGTTCAGCATGTCCTGCCATGTGGTCTCCGCGGTGGTGGTGAGCGTCACGTCCGATGCGCGGAACATAGTCAGCGGGAAGGTGTAGGTCATCGGCAGCAGCATTTGACCCTGTTCGGTGCGGCCGGCCGCCATGACGGTCTCGTTCAGCTTGTCCCACTCCATAAACTGCGCGTTTTGAATGTAGTCATCCAGCGGCAGGAAAAGCCCGGCTTCCATCGCTTTTTCGGGCACGCGGAACAGCGCTTCGGCGTCTGCTGCCATGTAATCGATGCCGTCGTTGCAGACGATGATGAACATATCCGGGCCGCCGCCGGACATGATCTCGGTGCGGACACGGTCGAGCGCCGTTTCGCGCTCTGTGCCCTCGCGGGGGAGGTACTCAAACGAAACATTTTCCGGCCCGCCAAGGCTTTTCACGGTGTTCATCAGGTTATAAAACGCATTTTCCGGGGTTTTGCCTTCTGTGTAGCCGGCGCGGTACTCCAAATCCACGCAGACGCGCAGGGCGTCTTTATCCACGGTGCCGGACGAGGATGAGCCGGAGGTTTTGCCGCCCGAATCATCACTTTCCGTAATGCCGGCAGGCGGAGGCGGTGCGCCGCAGGATGCAAGGGAGAGCGTGCAAAGCAGCGCTGCCAAAAGAACAGATAGCTTACGTTTCATATCAGACACCTCTTTCATGTTATGGGGATATGAGACGCGGGGAATGAAAATTCCCCCCCATGTTTTGCCGTTTGCTTATGATTACATATTACTATACTTTTCTAACTTTGTAAATGAATTTTGCATAAATTTTGCAAAATACGTTATTCGGAGAGTCTGGTTTGCAGCGAATCCATCACGCGGTGCGCAGCGGCGGCACAGTCCGGGTTTTCTTCCCACGGCAGGGTCGTGGCGGTATCGTAAATGGTGTAGTCCATCACGGAGTAGAACCGCACGGCGTTGACGCGGCTTTGCACGCTTTCAAGCAGGTCGGGCTGCAGATAGGCGTTTTTGTGCGTCAGGAAGCTGTTCAGATTGCCGAGCATCAAAAGCGTACCGCGTGCGTCGTTCATGGTTTCGGCAGGGTCGATTTGTGCTTCGTCGCTGAACAGCAGCTCGAAGAAGCGGAACACCTCATCGGCCTTTTGGCTGTTGCGGTTGATGGCCGCGTAGGAGGTAATAAACGCGGTCACACCGCCTTCGGTGTTCGGGATGGCAAGGGCGTTCACGGTGTCTTTGTTCTGCGCATAATACGCCATGCCTTCATCGGTCTGCGCATAGAACCCGTCTTGAATCAGTGCAGTTTCCTCGTCAAAGCTTTCCGGCGCGGGCATGGCAAGAAGCTCTTCAAACTGCGCGGTGAGGTCTTCTTCGGTGAGAACTGTTTTTTCAGTGGTATAATCTGCAATGCGGGGGATTCCGGCGCCGCACCAATAATAAAGACTGCTGCGCACAACTTTCAGAACAGCCGGGTCCGCACAGTTTACAAGCTCGTCCCACGTTTTGGGGGCGAAATCGGGGTCGGCAAGCTGCGCTTTATCGAGGAGGAAAATGCTTGCGTAGTACGTGATGGGCAGCACGACCTGCCCTTCGTCGGTTTTTCCGGCATCAAAAACGGGGGCAAAGTGGTCTTCGGGGCGGAGGTATTCGCTTTCTTCTATATAGTCATCAAGCGGCAGAAAAGCGCCGGACTGCATGGTGCGCTGCACATCCGGAAACAGCGCGGCAGGGCGGCCTTCACCATTGAAAGTCGTGTTTGAGGTCGGGGAAGAAAACAGGTAGCCGTCCGGCCCGCCGCCGGCCATGATCTCCACGCGCAGGGAGGAAATCTGCGTTTCGCGCTCCTGCGCATCCTCGGAGAGGACGAAAAACTCAACGTTCAAATCGCCGTAAAGTTCTTCTGCAAGCCGCGTTATGCCGTTTTCGTGCGTAAAGTCCTGCTCATCCGTCACGATCACCGCTTTTTCGCTCGATTTGCTTGCAGTGCTGTCCGTTGAAACTGATGCGGAAGACGTGCCCGAAGAAGCCGCGCCGCCGCAGCCGTAGACCGCCTGCGTGAGCAGCATGGCAGACAAAAGAATGGCCAATTTGCGTTTCATAAATTTTCCTCCTCTAAATCAATAAAGTGTAATGATATAAAGATACACGGATATATCCGTGTGCATGCACTAACGATGGGAAAAGTTTATAATTTCATGATACGATACTTTTCTTAATTTGTAAATAGTATTATTTGAATTTCTACTTAAATTTTGTGATATATTCTCACATCACGGCGGTTTATAAAAGAAAAGCAGACTGAATTGAGAAAACGCAGCCTGCTTAAATCTTATAAAATTTTGAAATCACCGATAAAGCGTCATACAGGCGGTGTAGCCGGAGTAGCGGGACATGTCGTATTCCTGCGTGACGGGGACATCGACCGCGATTTCGGACACGGCTACGGACGAGACGACTTTTCCGTTTGCGTCGCATGCTTCCAGCTTCAGAAGGATGCCGGTTTCCTTATCCACATACATGTTGAAGGTTTCCGCGCCGATCTGTTCGGCGTAGCTTTCTCTCACAAGGCCCGCGACGGCGTAGCATTCGCGCCCGCAGTACGTGACGACCCCGGAGACATCCCAAAGGCTTTTATCGGCCCAGATAGGCGAACGCGGAGACCTGCGGAAACAGGCATTCGCCCGCCATATCTGCGTTTGTGGGGTTGCTGCGGTAGCGATAATGCGGCTCGTTGTTTTCATCGATATAAAAGCGCTCGCTGTCGCCCCATTCTTCCGCCAAGCTGTGCCGCTCTTCGGTGGCGGAAACGAAACGGCTGGTGTAAGCGGCGTTATCATATTCGCGGATAGTCCGCCCATCGGAATAGGTCTCATAAATCGCAGAGGTGTCCTTATCCGTTTTCAAAAAGTAATCGGAGCAGGTTTGGTGCGCAACGCCGGTATTGAGGTCGGTCTCAATGGTGTAATCCTGCGCGGTCTCAAAGCCGGGGAACAGGGCAGAAAAGCTGACCTTGGCGGTGGAAAAATAATCGACACTGTTGAGCATCTTGTAATAGATCTCGTCCTGCACGGTTTCTATGTTGACCGCGGCTTCGATGGGTGTGATGACCGCATTGGCCGTGTCCGCTTCCGACGGCTCGTTTACGGTTTCTTCCTGCGTGGGAACAGGAACGCTGCCTGTGAGGTCTGGCACGTTCTTTTCCGGCAAAGAGAAAGCGGAAGCCAATGCGGCGATGCTGCCGACTGTGCCGACTGCGAAAACCAAAAGCAAAACAGCAAGTTTTTTCATGCGTGATCCCGTCCTTTCTGCGATTGGGTTATCTAAAGACATAGTAGCATGAGAAAAACAGAATGGCAATGCGTGCCCGCAGAGTTTTGCAAAAAATTTGCACAGATCACTCCGAAATCAACCGCATAATGGCGGCGTAGGTTTCGGAGATATGGGCGCGCACAGTGGCTTCATCGCCCCAATCGGCTTCGCATTTTTTGTAGAGCTTATCGAGCTCCATGGTGACAGAGCTTCTGAACTGCACGTTCGTGATCTGCTCGCGCGTATCGCAAAGGGCATTAAAGTTTGTTTCGGAAAGACCCCAACCCTGTACGCGTGTATCGGAGGAGGTCTCAAGCATTAGGGTGGTCTGCATTGGAATGGCGGACAGGGAAAGCAGTTCGTTGTAGAAATTAGACGTGCGCTGCATAGAGGGGCTCATGAGTGCATCCAGTACGAAGAAGGCGTCTTCCGCACGCTTTGCGTTGCTGTTGATCGCCGCATAGCTGACGATAGACGCTGCAGCACCGCCCGATGTAGTATAGAGTGGAATAAAAGTCACGTCTTCGTAGTCTTTAATCGGGTAACGGTCATTATATTGCAGGAAATCATTGAAACGGACATTCATGTCAAACTGAAGGTGGTCGGGCGTATCCTTCTGCGTTTTCACTTTTTCTTTTAGATCGTGCATTTCGCTGATTCGCTCGAAAAGATCGTCTTCTGTAAACGACAAGGTCTCATTTGTGTAATCGACCGGCATGCTTAAAATATGGGAGAAGCAGTAGTTGTTAATAAACGAAAGATCCTCGTGATATGCAGTGCCCCAAGCGCCGGATGCTTGTAAAGCAGCATCACCGCTAAGTATATCCGCCCATGTTGTGCTCTTATCCGGCAGGTTCGGCATATCGTCGGCGCGGAACATCGTCACAGGGAACGTGTACGTAAGCGGGAGGATGAGCTGCCCCTGTTCGGTTTTGCCTGCCGCCATGACGGTCGGCTCCTGCAGGCTCCAATCCGTAAACTGTGTGTTTTCCGCCATATAGGTATCAAGCGGCAGAAAAACGCCGTTTTGCATAGCTTTTTCCGGGATGGGAAACAGGGCGTCTTCGCCGGTAGTGACTTCGCTTATATTGGAAACCAGGAATAAGTCCGGCCCGCCGCCGGACATGATCTCGGTGCGGATGCGTTCCAGTGCAGTTTCTCGTTCGGTACCCATTGCTGGAATGATGTCCCATTCAATTTCCGTCGGCCCGTTATATGCCTTGCCCATTGCGCATAAGTGCTCTGAAAAATTCGCGCATATGACATCTACACTGCTCCCGCTGCCGGGGCCAATGTCCACACAGACCCGCAAGGCGGCAGGCTCCTTTTCGGAACAGCCGGTAAGGCCGATAAGCAATAAGCAAAGCGTAAACACAAACAGCAGCTTCTTTTTCATGCGGATCATCCTTTCAAGGCAAAATTCAAGCAAAAATGTGCTTCTTATACTTTGAGAATACTATATTTTAAAATGTTTGTAAATAGTTTTTGTTTAAAACAGGCAAACAGGCAACAAAAAAGCACCAAACCACAGAGCAAAGGCTCATGGGTTTGGCACTTTTTCTTTTATATGGGAAGTAAGATATGCTCGGTACGCCTAAACGAAATTACTCGGAGAGGTTCTCCGTGCAGAAAAGCTTGATGCAGTTTTCGACCATCGCCTGATCGTACTCAGTGGAAATGCCGGAAGCGAGCCAGTAAGCATAGTTGCCTGCGTCGTATTTGCCCAGCGCTTCCAAATCGCTGCCATAGCGGAATTCGATATGGTAGGTCGTCGTGTTAGTGTCCGGCGCCATACAGAAGTATGTAAATTCGCCGGAATCCGCGTCGTCGCTTTCGTATTCGTACAGGCCGCGCACTTCTTCCATGCCGACATAATGGTAGGTGTGCGAGAAGAGCTCGCTGCCCTCAGCGTCGTAGCCCTTAATGGTAGATGTTGCACCGTCAAATTCGACCGTGCTGAGGCCCTCGGTGAAAGAGCAGTCGTAAGCACCGCCGCCATCTGCGTAAGCCTTTACGGCTTCCTCACCGTACACCGTGCCCGTGACCATAGAGGAGAGCTTGTCAAACGCCGCCTGCGCGTTGTCTTCGCCGACGAGCTTCTTGCAGTTTTCAAGCCAAATGTCTTCGTACTGGCTGTCGAGAATGACAGGCCAAAGCTCCTGATAGCTGCCGGTCAGGTCAACGAGGAGCTGCTTTGCAGCGGTTTCATTTTCGTCCGCGGCATCTTCGCTTGCGGTACTGCTGTCGGAAGCTTCAGAGACTTCGGAAGAAACGGAAGATTCTGAAACGGCGGATGATGCAGACGAGGCATCGGAAGCTGCATTGTTGTTTCCGCAGCCTGCAAGCATGGAGAGCGCCAAAACGAGCGCAAGCGCAAGGCTGATGATCTTTTTCTGTTTCATGATGAGATGTCCTCCTAAATGAAATGCAATAGTTAGTTAATTCTAACTACGGTATTCATTGTAACGGAGGCGGAGACGATTTACAATGACCGAGCGGACGGCTTTCTATCCGTTCAGACATTTTTTCGGTATGCCGTCGGCGGCACGCCATAGGCATCGCAAAACGCGGAGGTAAACTTGTTCGGGTTCAAATATCCGATCTGCGCGGCGATCTCGCCGATGGTCAGGTCGCTTTCCTGCAGCAGCCGCTGTGCCACTTGCAGGCGGTATTGCTTCATGTACGCGTAAATGGAATCACCGTAAACGCCTTTAAAGCACTTTTTCATCACGGTGGGCGAGATGCCGAATCGCACGGAAAGCGATTCGATCGTGTGGTGCTCGCTGAAATGCTCCAAAAGAAAAGCGTGGATGCGCTTGATGGTTTCGATCTGTGCAGCCGGAAAATAAGGGTGGTCAGCTCGGTTTTCGGCGGGGTCAAGCTCAGTCAGCACCAATAAAAGCTCTAAGGTTTTGACGCGAATGTATCCGTGACGGATCGCTTCGGGCACGGTGTACAGCTCCGAAAAAATGTGCGCAATGGTCGGGTCTGCGCGGATGATCGTGAAATCCTGCACCTCGGCGAGCGCTTTTACCCGCGTAAGGTCAACATCGAGCAGCTTCAGCACGTTTTTCATCTCTTCCGTGACGGCGGAAAAATCGATCGTCACCGTAATGCCGTGGTAGTGCGCGGTCGGGAAAGAGGATTGGTGCGCCGTTTCGTGCAGCGAGCAAAACGAGAGGTCACCGGCGGACATGTAGCAGTATTGGTGCGCGCCGAACAGGCACTCGCTGCGGCCCTCTTTGCAGTAGTTGATCTCCATAACGTGCGGTGCGGGCTTTTGCTCTTTGTTGCAGTACGCCATGTGCATGTCATTATACACGAGCTCTATGCCCGGAAATACCCGGTATAAAGTGATGGAGCCCGTGCCGCTTTCGTTTTCAAGGTGAAAGCGGTTATCGGCATCCTTCGCTTCTTTTTCGCGCGCAGATGTACCGTATAACTCAATGCTGGAAAATTTGCCGGAAGCAGTTTTCGGAAGGAATTTTGCATCCGAAAGTAAAATACTTTCCGCGAGCTTATATGGATTTTCCATTCTAAATCACCTGCCAAAAGAGAATCTATCCAAAATGTAGCACAGGAATGGTGGCGTGTCAAGAGACGACAGTTTTCAAAATGCTTATGAATTTTTCTCTTTGAGTAGCCGTTTGAACAGAATGGGGTAGTTGCTTGCGCCGTGGGCGATATGGTAAACATAGACAGTCTCAGCAATCAGTCGGTACACGCAAATATACTTTCCTGCAATCACATAACGATATCCTCCGTTTCGCAGTTCTTTATCCTGTGGAATATGGCCGGACAGCGGGAACATCTCCAGACGGGAAAGTGTGTCTAAAATCAGGTTGGTGATATTCCTCGCCGAGCTTGGCCCCACAAGGTTCATGTGAAGCTGCGCGATTTCTTCGAGCTCCCGCTGGGCGGGTTCCAAAATCACAAGGTTAGCCACGCTGATAGATCGCCTCCAGCCGTTTTCTGGATTCCTCCAGCGCATAAGTCGGTGCGCCGGAAAGTCGGGCTGCTTCTGCGGCTTCCAGCTTTGCGCGCAGCTTCAAGGCTTCTTCGCGCTGTTCAAAGGCTTCAATGCTCATCACGACAAGGTCGCCCTCGCCGTTTTTGGTGATATAAATGGGTTCAGCTTCTTCATGTGCAAGATCAGAGATCATGCCGTAGTCGTTCCGAAGCGCGGTCGAGGATTTAATAATCATAAGTGAGTACCTCCCGAATTATTCTACGATAATTCTACCAGAATTATTTATGAAATTCAAGTGCATGAGCGCAGCAATCGAAAATTTGGTAGAATATCAATCGCGATTACTGTACCAATGGTGGCTCTTGTGCTATAATTTTGAGCAAAGAGCATGCCGCATAATAGCGGAGCATTTGCTGTGAACGTCAAAATTCAGTATTTTAAGAGGTTATAAAAATGACAAAAATCCTATTCATTTGCCTTGGCAATATCTGCCGCAGCCCGATGGCGGAGTTTGTGATGAAAGACCTTATTGCAAAAGCGGGGAAAAGCGGTGCGTTTGAGATCGATTCGGCGGCGGTGAGCCGCGAGGAGCTCGGCAACCCGGTGTATCCGCCCGCAAAGCGTAAGCTGTTAGAGCACGGCATCCGCTGCGACGGTCACGCGGCGCGCCAGATGACGCGTGCGGATTACGACGAGTTCGATTATATTATCGGCATGGATCATTCCAACCTGCGCGGCATGCAGCGCATTTGCGGCGGCGACCCGGAGCGGAAATTCTCTCTGCTGATGGACCACACCGCGCGCCCCGGCGACGTAGCCGACCCGTGGTATACCGGCGATTTTGAAGCCACATGGCGCGACGTCTGTGAAGGCTGCACCGCGCTTTTAAAAGAAATTTTAGGATGAACGGCGGAAGCACCATGAAATGGACTATTGAAGTAAACGGCAATAAATTTACAGCCGTTGCAGAAGAAAACGAAGCCGCAGCAGCGCTGACAAATTTAATGCCGCTGACGGTGAAACTGAGCGATTACGCAGGCTTTGAGAAGGTCGGCGCAATCGGGAAGCGGCTGCCTGCAAACGACCGCCGAACGACCACGGAGCCCGGCGACATCGTGCTTTACAGTCGTGACCAGATCGTGATGTTCTACGGTAAAAACACGTGGGAATACACGCGCCTTGGCCATGTGGAAGATCTCACCGGCTGGAAAGAGGCTCTCGGCAGCGGCAACGTGACCGTTGTGCTGACACCGGCAGAATAAGCTACGCCCCCGATACGAATTTTGAAGCGTATCGGGGCGTATGCTTTTACCTCTGCACCACGCAAAACGGGTTGCCGTCGGGGTCTTGGAGGACGGTGTAGTCGGCGCCTTCGGGGTAGTTCCACGGCTTTTTTGTAGCGCCGAGGGCGAGCAGGCGCGCGACTTCGGCTTCGCGGTCGTCGGTGAACAGGTCGATGTGGTGGCGCTTCGCCTTGGGCGATGTGACCTCCGTGAGGGAGAGCTGGATGCCGTCGCCGTCTTTCGGGATGAGGATCGCCCAATCGTCGTCGGCGGGACGTTTTAATTTGTAGTCGAGTGCTTTGCTCCAAAATTCCACAGCGCGGGGCACGCTTTTTACGCCCCAGACAATGGCTCCGATTTTCAACATAGTCTATTCCTTCTTTCGGTTTACATAATTTTATCTTGTCCAATATTTGCGGTCGAGCGTGCGGTAGCGCACGGCTTCGGCGGCGTGGCGCGCTTCAATATCGCGGCTGTTGTCGAGGTCGGCGATGGTACGCGAAACCTTCAGCACGCGGTCGTAGGCGCGGGCGGAAAGCCCGAATTTTTCAAACGCGTTTTTCAGCAGCGCATCGGCAGCGGGCGCAGTGCGGCAGACCTCATGCAGCATTTCCGGTGGGATCTGCGCGTTGCAGGTGATGCTGGTGTTCGCAAAGCGCTCGTTTTGAATGTCCCGCGCGGCGTCTACACGTGCTTTGATAGACGCGGAGCTTTCCTCTTTTGCGGTATTCGAGAGGTCGCGGAAATCGACCGGAGGCACTTCAATGTGCAGGTCGATACGGTCGAGCAGCGGGCCGGAAACGCGGCCGAGGTATCGCGCCACAGCGGTCTCCGAGCAAGTGCACGGGCGCGTGGGGTGACCGTAGTAGCCGCAGGGGCAGGGGTTCATGGCGGCGACAAGCATGAATTTGCACGGGAACGAGACCGTGCCGTTCACGCGCGAGACGGTCACAACGCCGTCCTCAAGCGGCTGGCGCAGCGTTTCCATGGAGCTGCGCGAAAACTCCGGCAGCTCATCCAAAAACAGCACGCCGTTGTGCGCGAGGGAGATCTCACCGGGGCGGGGGATAGACCCGCCGCCTGAAAGTCCCGGGCCGGAAATGGTATGGTGCGGCGAGCGGAACGGGCGCGTTTCAATGAGCGCGGTGTGGCTCGGCAGTAAACCCGCGACGGAGTGAATCTCGGTCGTTTCGATCATTTCTTCAAAGCGCATTTGCGGCAGGATGGACGGCAGGCGCTTTGCAAGCATGCTTTTGCCGGAGCCGGGCGAGCCGATGAGCAGCACGTTGTGCCCACCGCTTGCGGCGATTTCCAACGCGCGCTTTGCCTGTGCCTGCCCTTTGACGTCGGCAAAGTCCGGCAGCGGCGGTTGATTTTGCGGGTCGCTGTGGTACGGTGCAGCAGGCAGGATGGGCTTTGTGCCGCGCAGATGGTCGATGAGCGTGAACACGTCCGGCACAGGGTAAACCGAAAGCCCCGTCACAACGGCGGCTTCATACGCGTTTTCCGCGGGCACGAACATGCGCGTGTAGCCGAGCTTTCCGGCTTCTATCGCCATGGAGAGCACGCCGCGCACGGGGTGCAGCACGCCGGAAAGCGAAAGCTCGCCCGCAAAAATGCAGTCGTCTGTGTTGACGTTCAGCTGACCCGTGGCTTTTAATAGTGCGATGAGCAGCGGCAGGTCGTAAACGGGCCCCTCTTTGCGCACATCGGCGGGGGCAAGGTTCATCGTGATGCGGCTGACGGGGAAATCGAACCCGCAGTTTTTCAGTGCGGCGCGCACGCGGTTGCGCGATTCCTTTACGGCGGCGTCCGGCAGACCGACAAGGTCAAAGGCGGGCAGCCCGGCGGAAAGGTCACATTCCACCTCCACTTTGAACGCGTGCATGCCGAAAAGCCCCATGCTGAATGCTTTTGATACCATATTTTTACCGCCTTTCGCAGTTCTTGTCTGCATTATATACTTTTTGTCGAATTTTGGCAATAGAAGTTTGAGAATGCAGGATAGATATAAATGTAAAAATTCGGTCGAGCATTTTTGTACAGTATAGGAAGATTTGTCTTGACTTCTGTAAGGGTTTGGAGTATGATAAAGGAACAGTAGTCATTTGGAGCGTTCTCATGCAGGAAACCGGGCAGAAAAATAGTATACCGCTCAGCGATGAAGCGCTGGCGCTTCGTTTTCAAAACGGAGATGACGCGGCGTTTTCGGAGCTTGCGGCGCGCTACCTGAAGGTTATCCGCATCAAAGCGTGCAGCTTCCGCGAGATTTTTTCCCTTGAGCGGGAGGACCTGTATCAGGAGGGACTTTTGGGGCTTTTGGACGCGGCGAATTCCTATAAGCCGAGCGAAAAGGCATCGTTTGAAACGTATGCCGGGCGGTGCATCAGCAACCGCATCGTCAGCGCTGTGCGGCGCAGCTCCAGCCTGAAGAACTCCTTTTTGAACCACGCCGTGCCCATTGAAGAGATGGATGACCTCGGCGCAGACCGCCTCTCCGACCCGCAGACGCTTTTGGAGAGCCGTGACGAGATGGATCGGCTGCTTTCTGTCATCCACATTTCGCTTTCCGATTTTGAGCGGCGCGTGCTTTCTTTGTATCTTGGCGGCTATAAGCGGCAGGAGGCAGAGCAGAAGCTTGGCATTTCGGCGCGTGCGTTCGATAACGCAATGGCGCGTGTGCGCAAAAAGCTGCGGCAGAAAAACGGTGACGTCAAATGACAACTTTCGCGCGGATCCCTTTCTATATGTATATGCCCTTCCACAGTTCATGGCGTTGTTTTTCAATGAAGCGGTGCAAATCCGCCGGGGGCAAAACTCATTCTATTCTATTATGACCAAAGCGAGGTAAAAACACATGTACGAAGACAAGACCCTGATCTGCAAGGAATGCGGCAAAGAATTTGTATTCACAGCCGGCGAGCAGGAATTTTACGCATCCAAGGGCTTCGAGAACGAGCCGCAGAGATGCAAGGCATGCCGCCAGAACCGCAAGAATGCAGCAAAGCCGGAACGTGAGATGTACACGGCTGTCTGCGCCGCCTGCGGCAAGGAAGCAACCGTCCCCTTCAAGCCGCGTGAGGACCGCCCGGTCTATTGCAGCGAGTGCTTTGCACGCATGAAGGAAGAAAGATAAGCTTTAAAACGCATATCGGTGCCCGGCGGGAAACTGCCGGGCATTTTGCGATTTAAACGGGCATATTCCTTTATAAATATTTGTGCGAAGCGCGGCGATATGCTTGCAAATAAGGCTGCTGCATCGTATAATAAACGTGAGTCAATATCTTTAAAAGGGGGACATTTTATGCGCATTACGGTCGATACCATCATCGGCGACATCCTGCGGCAGGAGACAGAGGCCGCGGCGTTTTTCAGGGAAGCGGGCATGCACTGCATTGAATGTCCCGCGGCACGCGGCGAAACGGTCGCAGAGGCCTGTGCAGTGCATGGTATGGATGCAGAGCAGTTCGCAGCAGCATTTAACGCGCGCTTCGCCACAAAATAAGCAAATTCGCCGATCCGGCAATTCGGAGGAACTCATGGAACAAAACAGAATAGAACGAGCACCCACCCTTGGCGCGCGTCTGAAAAAATGTGCAGATTTTGTGCGGGAAGGCAAAAAACTTGCCGATATCGGCACAGACCACGGCTATGTGCCGGTCTGTTTGCTGCAAAGCGGCAAGATACCGTTTGCCGTTGCGGTTGATGTTCACAAAGAGCCGCTGGAAAGCGCCATGAACAATGCTTCGCGCTGCGGTGTGACGGACAAAATGCACTTTGTGTGTGGAGACGGTCTGCACGGGGTGCTGCCGGATGAGGCGGAGGACATTGTCATTGCCGGCATGGGCGGTGAGCTTATTTTGCGTATCATCTCGGAAGCGCCGTGGCTGTGCGCGATGGATAAGCACCTTGTTTTGCAACCGATGACGACCGCCATGCAGCTTAGAGAGGGACTTGCCGCGCTGGGCTTTACGATTGACCGCGAAGAAGCGGTAGTAGATAGCGATAAAATTTACTCCGTGATGTCCGTGTACTATACCGATCAAAAGCGGGATAATTTAAAGCTGATTGATTTATATATGGGGAAGATCAAACCCGGCAGTCCGTTCAGCGCACGTTATGCCAAAAGCGTGCGGCACAACATCGAAAATAAGATCAAGGGCATGCGGCACGGCGGCGCAGACAGCAGCGCGCTGGAAATTTTGCTGCAAATGCTTTTAGACCTGTACGGCGAGGAGGAGAACGCATGACCGTTCGAGAGATCTATGATGCCATAGACCGTATTGCGCCGTTTCAAACGGCAATGGATTTTGATAACGTCGGCATTCTGGTCGGTGATGAAAATGTCAACGTCACAAAGACGTTGCTTTGTTTGGATGTCACGCCGCGCGTTTTGCATGAGGCGAAAAGCATCGGCGTGGAGCTCATCATCAGCCACCACCCGGTCATCTTTAACCCGCTGCGCACCGTGCAGCCCGAAAACATCGTTTATGCGCTCGTGCAGAGCGGCATTGCAGTTATCAGCGCGCACACAAATCTCGATATAGCGTATCCCTACGGCGTAAACGACGCGCTCTGCCGCAAGCTGGGGCTGCAAAATGTCCGCGGCATTTTAAAAGAGGGCGAAACGGACATCGTCTACATGGGCGAGCTGCCGGAAGACGTGACGACGGAGGACTTTGCTGCGCACATCAAGGAAGCGCTGGGGCTTTCGGCGGTGCGCTGCACGGCGGTCAGCAAAATGGTCCGCACGGTCGCCGTCGTCGGCGGTGCCGGGGGAGAGTATGCCCTTGCGGCGCAGGCAAAGGGCGCGGACGCATTCGTCACCGGCGAAGTGAAGCACCATGAGGCGATCGCCGCGCAGCAGGCGGGGCTCGCTTTGTATGAGGCCGGCCACTACCACACGGAACTGCCGTACCGCGAGCGGCTGAAGGACTACCTTGACGCAGCCTGCCCGGGTGTAGAATTTATCGTTTCCGAAAGCGAACGCCCGCCGATGGAAACGCTTTGAAACAGAACAGAAAGGCGCTTTTTAAAAGCGATGGTTTTATAAAATGGCACTGGATGGTGTTTTTTTACGACATTTAAAAGAGGAGATCGGCGCATCCCTGCTCGGCACGCGCGTAGACCGTGTGTTTCAGCCGAACCGCGATGAGCTGATCCTCGCATTCCGCGGCTTCAGCGCCGCATATAAGCTGCTTATTTCCGCCCGCGCAAACAGCGCGCGCATCAATCTGACGACGATCCCGGTAGAAAACCCGCAGCAGCCGCCGATGCTGTGCATGCTTCTGCGCAAGAAGCTGCAGGGCGCAAAGCTTTTAGAGATCACGCAGCCCGACTTAGAGCGTGCGCTCATGCTGAAATTTGACAGCGTGAACGAGCTCGGCGACCACGTGGAGCTGACGCTCGCCGTGGAGATCATGGGCCGGTACAGCAATATCATTTTGGTCGACGAAAACGGCAAGATCATCGACGCGTTAAAGCGTGTCGATGCAGAGATGTCCTCGGAACGTCTTGTGCTGCCGGGACTTTTGTACCGCCTGCCGCCTCCGCAGGATAAGCTTTCCATGCTCACCTGCACGGTGGAAGAAATTATGGCGCGCATCGACGCGTTGCCGCGCGACATGGAGCTTTCTAAAGCGCTGATGTCCGTTTTGCAGGGCATTTCGCCGATCATTGCGCGCGAGGTCGAAAACAGCGCGGGGCTGGGGCATGAGGTGTATGTGAAAAGCATGACGCCTCCGCAGCGCCGCCGTACGGAGATGTACGTGACAACGCTGATGGAGACGGCGAAAAACGTTTCCGGCACGCCGCATATTGTCATCGACCCGCAGAATAAACCGAAAGATTTCGCGTTTATGGACATTCGTCAGTACGGCAGCGCGATGACGGTCAGTGAAAAAAGGAGCTTTTCCGAAATGCTCGACGCGTTCTACGCCGAGCGCGACCAGATTGAGCGTATGCGCGTGAAAAGTCAGGATCTTCTGCGCCTGCTTGCGAATCACGCCGACCGTTTGAGCCGCAAGATCGCGAACCAGCAGGCAGAGCTTTCCGCATGCGCCGAGCGCGACACACTGCGCATCAAGGGCGACCTGCTCAGTGCGAATATGTATGCGATTCAAAAGGGTGAAACATCCGTAAAGCTGCAAAATTTCTATGATGAGAATTTGGCGGAGCTTGAGATTGCGCTCGACCCGGCGCTCACGCCGCAGCAGAACGCGCAGAAATACTATAAAAACTACCGCAAGGCGAAAACGGCGGAGGAAAAGTTGACTGAGCAGATCGGCCTTGCGCAGACGGAGCTGACGTATATCGACAGCGTGTTCGAATCGCTTGCCCTCGCCGAAAACGAGCGTGATTTAAATGAAATTCGTGCCGAGCTTGCCGAACAGGGCTACGTGCGCCGCAGGGCGGGCAAAAAGAACCAGAAGCAGCCTGCGCTTTCCGCACCGCTCAAGTTCAAGACGAGCGACGGCTTCACGGTGCTTGTCGGGCGCAATAACCGCCAGAATGACAAGCTGACAATGAAGGACGCAAACAACAACGATATTTGGTTTCACACGAAGAACATCCCCGGCTCGCACACGGTGCTCGTCACAGACGGCAAAGCACCGACGGAGACCGCCATGGAGGAAGCCGCCGTGCTTGCCGCGCAGCACAGCCGCGCGAAGGATTCCGCGCAGGTGCCGGTCGATTACACGCAGATCCGCTATGTTTCAAAGCCGCAGGGCGCAAAGCCCGGCATGGTCATCTATGTGCAGTATAAGACCGTCTACGTAGATCCCACAACCGAACCAAAAGCGAAACAGCAGTCATAAAAAAGGAATTCAGTCCTTTTTGGAGGAGTTAAAATGGAATTTCCGAAGTCTTTTATCCGCGCATCCGAAGCTTACAATACATTTGAACACCACGTGCCTGCGCCGTATCTGCGCCGCGCATTTCAGATCGAGCATGAAGCCAAAGCAAACGTTATCATCACGGCGCTCGGCTTTTATGAGCTGTATTTAAATGGCGAACGCATCACAAAGGGCCGTCTTGCGCCGTACATCAGCAATCCCGATGACCTTGTGTATTACGATACGTATGAGGTCACGCTCCGCGCGGGCGAAAATGTGCTTGGCGTGTGGCTGGGCAACGGCTTCACGAATAACCCCGGCGGGCATATCTGGGATTTCGACACCGCCGCATTCCGTGCCGCACCGCAAATGGCGCTGTGCCTGACGTACACGGACAAAAGCGGGGAGGCGCACTGCATTGAAAGTGACGAAACGTGGCGTACGGAATCGTCTCCGCTGCTGTTTGATGACTATCGCTTCGGTGAAATTTACGACGGCCGCTTAGAAATACCCGGCTGGAATACGATCGGATTTGACGACAGTGCATGGAAATTTGCCGAACGCGCCTCGCAGCCGCGCGGCGAAAAGCGCCTGTGTACCGCGGAGCCGATTGACATCGTAAATGAATTAAAACCCATCTCCGTTACGAAAACGGAAAAGGGCTATCTGTATGATTTCGGTATCAACACCGCCGGTGTGTGCCGCTTGTGCGTGCGCGGCGAGCTTGACCAGCGCATAGAACTTCGGCACGGCGAGCACTTGAAGGACGGCCTGCCGGACGTGGAAAATATCTGGTTTAAGCGTGAGCACTGGGCGCGCGACCTCGAATATGTCCACAAAGACGTGTATACCTGCCGCGGCGACGGGGAAGAGGTATATACACCGGCGTTTACGTATCACGGTTTCCGTTATGTGCTCGTCAGCGGCATCACCGAAGCGCAAGCGACGGAAGACTTGCTTACAGCGCTTGAGATGCACTCGCTGCTCGAAGAGCGCGGCGGTTTCTCCTGCTCGGATGAGACCGCAAACAAATTGCAGCAAATGACGCGCCAATCGGACGTGACGAATTTCTATTATTTCCCGACGGACTGCCCGCAGCGCGAGAAAAACGGCTGGACGGCCGACGCGGCACTTTCTTCCGAACATATTTTGCTGAACCTCGGCGCAGAAAGGAGCTACCGCGAATGGCTGCGTGCCATTGTGAAAGCACAGGATAATAACGGCGCACTGCCCGGCATCGTACCCACAAGCGGCTGGGGCTTTGCTTGGGGCAACGGCCCCGCATGGGACAGCGTACTCATTGAACTGCCGTACAGACTGTATCAGTACCGCGGCGATTTGGATTCCGCCAAACTGTGCGCCCCGGCGATCATCAAATACCTGCACTACCTCACAACGCGTATGGACGCGCACGACCTGCTCGCCATCGGCCTTGGCGACTGGTGTCCGCCGGGACGCGAAGCGCACGAGTATAAATCGCCGCTCGCATTCACCGATACGGTGCTCTCAAAGGACATGGCGGATAAAGCCGCGTTTCTGTTCGATAAGCTCAATATGCCGGAGCAGGCGGCGTTTGCCCGCGCGCTTTCTAAGCGCTGGAAAGCTGCCGTGCGCAAGTATCTCATCGACGAGAACACTATGCTCGCTGCCGGCAACTGCCAGACTTCGCAGGCCATGGCCATCTACTACAACATCTTCGAGCCCGCAGAGCGCAAGGCGGCGTTTGAGCAGCTTATCAACCTCATTGAGGAGCAGGAGTATCACCTTGATGTCGGCGTGCTCGGCGGACGCGTGCTGTTCCATGTTTTGACGGAGTTCGGGTACAGCGACCTCGCGTTCTCCATGATCACCCGCCCGGATTATCCGTCCTACGGCAACTGGATCGCACGCGGCGCCACGACGCTGTGGGAGGTGTTTCAGCCCGAGGGCAGTGATCGCATCGGCTCGCAGAACCACCACTTCTGGGGCGACATCAGCAGCTGGTTTACGCAGGCGCTCGCTGGTATCCGCATGGCGCCGCACGGCGACCCGTGTGCAGTGGATTTCCGCCCGTCGTTTATCTCGCGCCTCACGCATGCCGAAGCGTTCCACATTGCGCCCGCAGGCCGCATCGCTTCCGCGTGGGAGAGAGACGAGGACGACGTCATTACGCTGACGGTCGAGCTGCCCGAAGCCATGCACGGCGTGATCCGCCTTGAAAGCGGCTATGTCTTTGAGGACGACCTCGCATTTAAGCCGGCCGAAAGCGGCACCTACCGCATTCACAGCATAGAATAACCGGCGATATTTTTCGCTTTACGAAAAAAGTCGCATAAAAATCAAAAAAGGTCTTGAAATTTGTAACCACTTGTGTTATAATCTTCAAGTACCAAACGGGGGCGTAGCTCAGCTGGGAGAGCGCTTGAATGGCATTCAAGAGGTCAACGGTTCGATCCCGTCCGTCTCCACCAAAGTCCTGATTTTCTTCGGAAAGTCAGGACTTTTTGCTATATGCGGAAGTTTTGAAAACACTTGAGGAGAACGAAATATGGCCAAACTCTTGCTCATCGACGGCAGTAATTTGCTGTTTCAAATGTTTTTCGGCATGCCGGCGCGAATTTTCGGGGCGGACGGCAGGGCGATACAGGGCACGCTGGGCTTTGTCGGCGCGCTGCTGAAAATCATCCGCATGGTGAGCCCGACGCACGTGCTTGTGGTTTTTGGCGGCGAGCATGAAAACGCCCGTGCGGATTTGGACGAGGCCTATAAAGCGAACCGCCCGGATCTTAGCGCTGTGCCGGAGGAGGAAAATCCCTATTCGCAGCTCGGCGATATTTACCGCGCGCTCGACTATTTGCAGATCAAATACTTTGAAACGACGGATTGCGAGGCGGACGATGTGATCGCCGGATATGCGCTGACGCTGGATAACACTGAAACGGTGATCTCCTCATTTGACAGCGATTTGTTTCAGCTGCTTTCCGAGCGCGTTTCCGTGCTGCGGTATCGCGGCAAAAATACGGTGATCTACACGCCTGCACTGTTTTGCGAGAAGTTTGGCATTTCGCCTGCGCAATATGCGGATTTCAAATCACTTACGGGCGACATGGCCGATAACATCAGGGGCGCGGAAAAGGTCGGCAAGAAAACGGCGGCGCAGCTCATCTGCAAATTTGGTTCGCTCGAAGCCGTATTGCAAAACGCAGAGCAGATCGAAAAGCCGTCCGTTCGGCGCTCCATCATGGAAAGCAAGGAACGTCTGCGGCGAAATTACCGGCTGATCAAGCTCGAAAACACAGCGAAGCTTCCGTATGCGCTCGAAGATTTACGCTTTGAAGACAGCAGCCTCACCACAATAGAGGTGCTGCGCGGTATTCATTTAAAATAAATTTTACAATGTATAATTTTTGCAAAACTATGCAGAAACAGCGCTGCAAATGTATATAAGCGAGATTACAATGCAAATACGGCTTATAAACCGAAAGTCGGCGCGGCCCACGGTGTTGACACTGCGCAGAATTTGAAGTATTATAATAAAAAAGATATTATTTTGCTTTAAGTCGTGTGCTGCGGGCAGATAAATGGAAAGAGGAAGCGGAATGATAAAACTGCTCGTGGATCTTCGCAT
>CAKUBN010000028.1 GCA_934643185.1 uncultured Eubacteriales bacterium | reverse complement strand
ATCTTCGGCCGCCCAAGCGAAAGCGAGATCGCCATGTCCCGCCGCGTGCTGCGCAGCAAAAGAAACGTCACCAGCGTGACAAGCACAATGACGAGCGCGAAAAACGGCGCTAAAAACCACCGCAGCACCTTCAAATTCTGCTCCAACTTCTCTGCCGTCTCAATGAAAAGCTGGTCGTCCACCACAAGCGTGTCGCCGTGGCACTCATCAAACGCGTTCGGGTCGGGCTTTGCAAAGCCTGCGCCGCGCATGGCATCTTTAAAATCGTTCAGTTTCATCGGGTCGCGCAGCGCACAGCGGAACGAGCTGTAATAAAACCGCAGGTTATTATCCTTAACGACCGTTTGCAGCCACGGCACAGAGACGATCATGCTGCACGGCACCGAGCTGCCCGAGGCGCTGTCCGCGTACACGCCGATGATTTTCACGCCCTGCATGCCGAGGTGCTCGTACCGCAGCGAAAAGCCGTCGTCGTTGTAGCGCGTCACGTAAAACGGCATCGAGAGCGTGTCGCCCGAATTCAACCCGTACTGTGCCGCGTAGCTTTGGCTCACCACGCACAGCGGCTCCGCGCGCTCCAAAAACGAGAGGTCGTACCCGTTTTCAAACGTGATGTTCTCCTCCGTCACGCCAACGAGCGCCGAAAGCCCACTCACCGCCGTCACGCTTGTGTCCGCGCCCTGCACGTCCTCTGTGCGATATTGCTCCTGAAAATTCGCGCACGCCGAGGCCGTGTACACCGCGTCTTTGATGTCCGCCTTCATGAGGTTCGCAAAGTGATTTTCGTCGATCTCGAACCCCACGGTGCGCGCGCCGCTGCGGCTGACCACCTGCGCCGTCACCGGGATGACCTGCGCCAAATTTTTCTCCGCGCTCTCCGCCGTCTGGATGCTGCCGAGGTAAAACGACATGCAGCACACAAGCAGCGCCGCAATGCAAACAGAAAGCGCCGTCCGCCCGCGGCTGCCCAAAAGCTGATGCCTTACTTCCGTCAACAAAAACATGCTCTCATCTCCTTTATCTTAATAATACAGGAAAGCATCAAAATATGCAATGTAAAAACTACATAAAAAAAGCCCACCGTTTTGCACGGCAGGCTCGTGTGCTTATTTCCCCAAATCCTCTTCTAAAAGTCCGTAAATGTACGTATCCTGCCAAATCGGCGCACCGGCTTCGTCTTTTCTGAACCAGATGTCGCGGCGCAGGTGCGCTTCGCGCTTGAAGCCGAGGCGCTCCAGTAAGTGCCAGGAATTTACATTATCCGGGTGGCAGTACGCCTCCACGCGGTGCAGTTTTTTCTGCGCAAAGGCGTCGCGCAGCAAAGCATCGGCAGCCTCCGTCGCGTAGCCGTTTTTCCAGTATGCGCGGCTCAAAACATAGCCGAATTCATATTTTTCATACTCGCTCGGCGCAAAATACAAATTGCCGATGACATGCCCGGTTTTCTTCAACACCACGGCGAAGAAATTCGGGTCGCCTGCCCTGCGCGCGGCTTCCTTTTCGGCACCCGCTTTTGTGAAGACGTCATACGGCTCAAACCGCACGACCTCGGGATCGGAGAGGTAGCTGTACAGGTCTTCGCCGTCCGCCGCCGTAAACGGGCGGAGCAAAAGCCGTTTTGTCTCGATTTTCATAAATTCCAACTCCTTTTCTTCGGGGCTGCACCCGTTTTTTCAGTATAGCACAGCGTTATTTCCCATGCAATGTTTTTTCAAAAGAAAAAAGTGCAGGTTTAACAATTTCGTAAAAAACGCATAACACAAAAAACGAAAAGTACCACTATACTGATAATTGAAAAGAAAAGATGAATACAAAGAGGTGGTTCCCTTGGAACATAAAGTGAACACGATAAACGTGAAAACATGCAGATTTTAAGGCGAAAACATCACAACAAAGAGGAGAATGACTTATGTTTGACATGAGACCGTATCGTAACAATAATGATAGAAGAAACAACCTGAGTGCTTACAACCCGTTCCGTGAAATGGACGCGTTTGAGCGTAATTTCTTTAACGATCCGTTCGGCAGCTGGTTTGACCACAGCGCGCTCGCATCGTTCAAGACCGACATCAAGGATAACGGCGACAGCTACACGCTGGAGGCCGACCTGCCGGGCTTTGACAAGAAGGACATCCATCTCGATGTCAACGGCGACACGCTGACCATTCACGCCGAGCGCAAGGCAGAGCAGGAAGAAAAGGACGACAAGAACAACTACGTCCGCTGCGAGCGCTCCTTTGGCTCGTACAGCCGTCAGTTTGACCTGAGCAGCGTAGACGTCGACCACATGAAGGCGACCTACGACAACGGCGTTTTGAAGCTTGAAATGCCGAAGAAGGCCCTGCCGGACAGCGCGCGCCACATTGAGATTGAATAAGCCTACCGTCCTTTGACGCAGAATAATACAGAATGAAACGGGGAGCCGTGCGTGTACCTTGCGCGGCTCCCCGTTTCTGTTTTATTTCAGCGTTTCCACTGCGGATTTTTCCACCGGCAATGTTGCCTTATAGCGCTCCAGGAACTTCTCAAAGCCCTGCATGTCGGTTTCATCGGGCTCTGCGGTCTCGCTCTTTGCCTCGGCGAAAATGTTCTTATCGAGGTAATCCTCCAGCGTTTCGCCGTCCTCTGCGTTCACAAGGTAAGAAGCCAGCAGTGCCATGCCCCACGGGCCGCCCTCGCCCGCCGTTTCCATCACGGAGACCGGCGTATGCAGCGCACCTGCCATCAGCTTTTGGCCCACGCCCTTCGCCTTGAAGAACCCGCCGTGGCCAAGCAGCGAATCAACCTCCGCGTGCTCCTTTTCAATCAGAATGTCCATGCCGATTTTCAATGTCGCCATCGCGGAGTAAAGCTGCGTGCGCGCAAAGTTCTGGAACGTGAACGCGCTGTCCGGCAGGCGCATAAACAGCGGTCTGCCCTCCTCCATGCCGGTGATCGGCTCGCCGGAGAAGTAGTTGCACGAAACGAGCCCGCCGCAATCGGCGTCGCCCTTTAAAGCCTCAAAGAACATCGTATCAAGCGCCTGCGGCATGGAGCACTTCGCGCCGATGAGCTCCGCAAACGACTTAAACAGCCCCGCCCACGCGTTGATGTCGGACGTGCAGTTGTTGCAATGCACCATCGCAACGGGCTTGCCGGTCGGCGTCGTCACCATGTCGATCTCCGTGTGTACTTTAGAAAGTGCCTTTTCGAGCACGATCATCGCAAAAACAGACGTGCCTGCGGAGATATTGCCCGTGCGCACACGGACGCTGTTCGTTGCCGTCATGCCCGTGCCGGCGTCACCTTCCGGCGGGCACAACGGCGCACCGGGCTTTAAGGTGCCGGTGGGGTCAAGCAAAAGCGCACCCGCGTCGGTCAGCTCGCCCGCGTCCTCGCCCGCAAGGCGAATCTGCGGCAGAATGTCGCGCAGCCGCCACGGCAGGTTGTGCTCCTTGTGCAGAATATCAAACGTGTCCATCATGCCGGAATCGTACACGTTGTGCTCGCTGTCAATGGGGAACATGCCGGAGGCATCGCCGATGCCGAGCACCTTCTCACCCGTCAGCTTCCAGTGCACATAGCCCGCAAGCGTCGTGATGAACGCAATGTCCTTCACATGCGGCTCGTTGTTTAAAATCGCCTGATGCAGATGCGCAATGCTCCAGCGCTGCGGAATGTTGAAGCCAAAGCGCGACGTAAGGTCGGCGGCAGCCTCCTCCGTCATGGTATTGCGCCATGTGCGGAACGGCACAAGCAGCTCGTCCTCGCGGTCAAACGCCAAATAGCCGTGCATCATCGCGGAAAACCCCAGCGCCTTCAAATGCGTGATCTTCTCGCCGTATTTCTCCTCTACCGATGCCGCAAGGTTCTTGTAGCTCTCCTGAATACCGTGCCAAACGTCGTCCATGTGGTACGTCCACACACCTTGCTCCAAGCGGTTTTCCCAGTCATAGCTGCCGGAAGCCAGCACCTCGCCGTGCGGCCCGATGAGCACCGCCTTAATGCGCGTAGAGCCAAGCTCCAAACCGAATACCGCTTCGCCCCCGCGGATCAGCGCGGCAGTCTCGTTGCGTTCCATATATACCCGTCCTTTCACGGCAAACCCGCCGTTTGTGTGATTTTCTCATTCCGTCACTCGTATCACTTGTACGAACAACTCTATATAATCATACCGAAAATCATCGCATTTTTCAAGAGAAAACATTGCCGAAATTCCTCTGCGGAATTTGTATCGTGTGTGAAACCGTTTGCTTCAAAACAAAAAATGTCCCAAACTGAACTTCCCTCTTGATTTTTTCCTCAATTTATATTAGAATAGATAATATAGCAAAATGAATACGCGGGCGTAGTTTAATGGTAGAACATCAGCTTCCCAAGCTGAATACGAGGGTTCGATTCCCTTCGCCCGCTCCAGAAAAAAAGACTTTGCACCTGCAAGGTCTTTTTTCAACGAAATAAATTCCTTCCGGATTTGTGAACTTGCCTTACAGGCCGTGAAAGAACAGCTTAGCGACCGTATACCTTTAGGAGGTTTTCCCATGACCCATCTTTATTACGTCCGCCATGCACAGCCGGATACAAAAAGCTCCCGCAAGTTTTCTCTGCGGGAGCTTTTGCTATTTTCACTTATTCGCTTTTTTCCGCTGCAAAACGGTCTCGCGCAGCGCGCAATATTTATCGGCAAGGCACAAAACAGCCGTCTCTTTGAATCGCGGCGGGGCGGGATTTAACGGAAACATGTGCTTTTTGATCATGTCGCGCTCCGTGTCATTCAGCTCAAAGTCGCGATCGGCATTGCGCAGAGCCGCTCCGGCGTGCCGAAACCCGTGCAGCCTGTGCGCGGGGTCGGGCGTGTGCCAATCGTAGAGGAAATAATCGTGCAGCAAAGCGCCGCGCACAAGAGCGCGCTGGTTCACTTTTAGGTGCAGTCGGTGCACAAGCCACAGGCACACAAGCGCCACGCACACGGAGTGCTCAAACACGCTCACAGATCCGTGCTGCATGTTCTCTTTTGCAATCTGCATACCCGGAGATTTCAAAATATCACCGCCGTGCAAAAACAGCGTGCGCAAAGTGGGGCGCATCAGTTTGCTCCCCCGGCAGGAAACTCCGCCTTGATCTTCGCGAGCACATCCACATCTGCGGGGCAGAACACAACGTCGTCGATCTCCCCGGGCGTGATCCAGCGAAAATCCTGATGCTCAAGCCGCTGCGGCTCGCCCTCTGTAATCTTCGCGTTATAGACAAACAGGTGTACGAACAGATCCGGGTAGTCATGCAGCACGTCCATAAAAAGCGTGCCCACCTCCACTGTGACGCCGATCTCTTCCCGGCACTCGCGGATGAGCGCTTCTTCGTTCGTTTCACCCGGCTCCGTTTTGCCGCCGATGAACTCCCACATCCCCGCGCGGGCCTTGCCCTGCGGCCGCTGCCCGATGAGGAACCGCTCCCCCTCGCGCACCAGCGCCGCCACCACGGTGATGTGCCGTTTATTCTCCACTAAAAAGACCTCCCGTCTTTTATAAATACAGCCATGCGCAGAGGACATCTCTGCATTTTCATTATAACACACAAGAAGGCAAATTCAACTGAAAAATTTCTTACAATACACAAAACGGGCACGACCTGTTTCCAAGTCGTGCCCGCCTTTCAGGAGGTAGCGGCAACACCGAACAAAGAACGCCTATCGGTGCTGCCTCCATGTTTATGGTTAACGGAGACCTCGCGGTCTTTACTTCTGTGCGTGCACGCAGCCGCCGCGGCAAGCCGCGCAGTTGCCGCCGCAGGAGGACTTGCCGTTTTTCTTATCCCGCCTCATCGATTTTACGATCGCAGCGACGATGAGAACAACGACCAGTAACACGATTATCGTTCCTATGTTTTGCGAAAGCCAAGTCATCATAACGATCTCTCCTTTCGGCTTGGATAATTCCTGAATTTGCGAATTTAAATTACGGAGTAAGATTACTTAACCTTAACGGCTCTGTCGGACAGCGTGGTGCTCTCCTTATACGGGCGAACCAGCAGGAAGATAAAGAGCGCAATGAGCACGATGGAAACGATGATGCCGAAGACATTCGCCGTGCCGAGTGCAATGCTGCCGAGCTGGTTGGTGACGAACGCTACAAGATAAGCAAAGCCGCACTGATAACCGATTGCGAACCAGGTCCACTTTGCGTTGTTCATCTCACGCTTGATTGCACCGATTGCCGCAAAGCAAGGTGCGCACAGGAGGTTGAACGCAAGGAACGCATAGCCGCTGACCACCGTGAAGTGGGAAGCCATGTTGCTGTAAACCGTGCCGTCACCGCCGCCATAGAGGATACCAAGCGTACCGACAATGTTCTCCTTCGCAACAAGACCGGTGATGGAAGCCACAGCGGCCTGCCAGTTGCCCCAGCCAAGCGGTGCAAAGATCCAAGCAATCGCGTTGCCGATGGTAGCAAGAATGCTGTTGCTGATCTCGTCTTCGGTGAGCATTCTGAACGCGCCGTCGACAACACCGAAATAGGTGGTGAACCAAACAATGATGGTAGACAGAAGGATGATGGTGCCTGCCTTCTTGATGAAGGACCAGCCGCGCTCCCACATAGAGCGGAGCACATTGCTGACGGTCGGCCAGTGGTAAGCCGGCAGCTCCATAACGAACGGAGCCGGATCGCCCGCAAACATTTTCGTCTTCTTCAGAATGATACCGGAGCAGATAATCGCTGCAATGCCGAGGAAATATGCGCTCGGAGCAACCCACGGTGCGCCGCCGAAGATAGCACCCGCGATCATTGCGATGAACGGAAGCTTGGCGCCGCAGGGGATAAACGTGGTCGTCATGATGGTCATACGGCGGTCACGCTCGTTTTCAATCGTACGGGAAGCCATGATGCCCGGCACGCCGCAGCCTGTACCGATGAGGATCGGAATGAAGGACTTGCCGGAAAGGCCGAACTTACGGAAGATACGGTCCATAACGAACGCGATACGCGCCATGTAACCGCAAGACTCGAGGAATGCAAGGAAGATGAACAGAACGAGCATCTGCGGAACAAAGCCGAGAACTGCGCCAACACCGGCTACGATACCGTCCAGGATGAGGCCCTTCAGCCAGTCTGCGCAATTTACAGCGTCCAGACCGCTTTCAATGATGCCCGGCAGGCCCGGAACCCAAACGCCGTAATCCGCCGGGTCCGGCTCTTCGCAGCCGTAGGACTCATAGGTCGCAACCGCTTCCTTGAGCTCTGCGCCTGTGTAGGTGACATCCTCTTCTGCCAGCGTCTCTTCATCAACGAGGGTGTAATCCGCCGTTGCGTCGTCAGAAACGGAAGCTGCAAAGGTGTCGAGGGCAGCCGCTGCTGCGTCTGCGTCAAACTCTTCGCTTTCGGTGTCGATGGCGTCTGCAACGTCGTCTGCACCTTCAGCCGTTACGAATGCGTCGATGACATTGGCTGCATCGCCGTATTCTTCAGAAACTTCTTCATATTCGCCTGCGCCGATGCCGAACAGATGCCAGCCGTCGCCGAACACGCCGTCGTTCGCCCAGTCGGTAGCCACGCCGCCAACCGTCGTAACGGAGATGTAGTAAACAATGAACATAACGACCGCGAAGATCGGCAGAGCCAGAATACGGTTCGTTACGATCTTATCGATCTTATCGGAAACGGTAAGACCGCCGTTGTTCTTTTTCTTGTAGCACTGCTTGATGATGGAAGCGATGTAAACATAGCGCTCGTTCGTGATGATGCTTTCTGCGTCGTCGTCGAGCTCTTTTTCCGCCGCTTCAATGTCCAGCTCAATGTGCTTGCGGTTGTCCTGCGTGAGGCCCAGCTGCTCAATGATCTTCTCGTCGCGCTCAAAGATCTTGATGGCGAAGAAGCGCTGCTGCTCCTCGGGGAGGGTATGTACGGCAACCTCTTCAATGTGTGCGATTGCGTGCTCGACCACACCGCTGAAGCTGTGCTGCGGGACCGTCTTCGTGTTCTGGGCTGCATGGATAGCGGCTTCAGCCGCCTCCTCGATGCCGGTGCCCTTCAAAGCGGAGATCTCAACGACCTTGCAGCCGAGTGCCTTGCCCAGTGCGTTGGTGTCGATCTTGTCGCCGTTCTTCTTCACGACGTCCATCATGTTGACCGCAACAACGACCGGGATGCCGAGCTCAACGAGCTGGGTGGTCAGGTAAAGGTTACGCTCAAGGTTCGTACCATCGATAATGTTGAGGATGGCTTCAGGTCTCTCCTGAATGAGGTAGTTTCTTGCAACAACTTCTTCCAGCGTGTACGGAGAAAGGGAGTAGATACCCGGCAAGTCCGTGATCACAACGTCGTCGTGCTTCTTGAGCTTGCCTTCCTTCTTCTCGACCGTAACGCCCGGCCAGTTGCCGACGAACTGGTTGGAGCCGGTCAGCGCGTTGAACAGCGTGGTTTTACCGCAGTTCGGGTTGCCGGCGAGGGCAATTTTGATCTTCATCTGTTACTCATATCCTTCCGATAAGATTAAACCCAAAGGTTAGAATTCACTAACCTTCAAGTAAAAAGATAACTAAGTCGGTGCTTTGCGAGGGCTTATTCGACCTCGATCATCTCGGCATCCGCTTTGCGCAGGGAAAGCTCATAGCCGCGAACCGTTACTTCCACCGGGTCGCCGAGCGGCGCAACCTTGCGGACGAAAACGTCCACACCCTTCGTGATGCCCATGTCCATGATGCGGCGCTTTACGGCACCCTCGCCATGCAGACGAACAACCTTGCAGGTCTCGCCGATCTTGACTTCTTTCAGTGTCTTCATTGGTTCTTCCTCCTTATATCATGATCTTAGCGGCCATCTCGCGGCTGATTGCCACACGAGAGTCCTTAATGTTAACAATGATATTTCCGCCCATGGAGGTGATGACCTTCACGGCGGCGCCGGCTACAAAGCCGAGGTTTTCGAGGTGAGCACGGACTTCCGCTTTTCCGCCTACCTGCTTGATGATGTTTTCTTCGCCCTCTGTGGCAAATGACAACGGCATCACAGTTTTTCCCTCTTTCCTGAAAATTCTCCGCGCCGAGACGACACGGTTAGGCTGCACAAATTAGTCTTTGCTAACCCAAATGCTGTAAAATAGGTTAGATTTCTCTAACCGTCACTAATCATACCGCCCCATTCAAAATTTGTCAACACTTTTTGCCCCAAAAAGACGCGCTCAGCCCCATTTTCGGCGTTTAGTCAAACACAAAGTTAGTTGTAACAAACGCCTTTGTGCAGACTGCGCAATTTTTCCGGTTCAAAGCCGCATAACGCGCCTGTTCGGGGCCAAACTGTGTTATTGTACATGAAAATGTCGCCTTTTTCCCCTTTGGCATAAACCGTGCCGCAGCAGAAAATTTGCATACCTGCCGGTCCAAATAAGCAGGAAGCATCGATGCAACTTGTAAATTCAAAGTGTTTTTTGATGAAATCCACAAATAAATGCAATTTCGGTTTAAACATCTTTCAAATTATGATGCTTGTTTTTTTGCCGGAAGACGTATAGAATAATAGTCACAAAGTGTTGATGGAGACAAGCGCACGGCATCTCCCTCAAAGCGAGCGGCGGGTGGTGAAAGCGCCGCAGGCACCCCCGTGTGATCATCCCTCCGGAGCGGCAGCTTCCAAAGAGAACGAGTAGAGGCTGACGGGATCTTCCCGTTACAGAAGAAGGAATTGCTGGATTCCGTTAAGTGCAGGGCAAACGCCCTGAATTCAGGTGGTACCGCGTGATTTACACGTCCTGAAGGTCTTAAAGAGACTTTCAGGACTTTTTTATTCTCTAAAGTATCCCCGCAAAGAAAGCCTAACTTCCAGTAAAGCGTTTTTTATTTCATTTTCTTATTTCAATTTATTTAAGCGATCTCAAAAGGAGATCCAAAGGAGCGTTTATCATGGAAAACTACAATGTCAATTACAGCGTACATCTGCCGAGCTATTCCATCGGCCCGGATTGCTACAACGAAGTGCCGTATGTCACGCGCTTCTTCGGCAAAACGGCTGTTGTCCTCGGCGGCGAGACCGCTATGGAAAAAGCAAAGCCGGCTCTGCTTAAAGGCGTAGAAGGCTCCGACGTCGAGCTTTTGGGCTTCCTCCCCTACGGCGGCGATTCCACCTACGAAAACGGCGATGCGCTTATCGCAAACCCGCTCGTGCAGAAAGCCGACATGATCTTTGCCATGGGCGGCGGCCGCGCCTGCGATACCGGCAAGTATGTTGCCGATAAGCTTGATAATCCGCTCTTTACCTTCCCGACCGTTGCGTCGAACTGCGCTTCCGTCACCGCCATCTCCGTGATCTATAATACAGACGGCTCCTTCCGCGAGTATTATTACCCGAAGCTCGCAAACCACTGCTTCATCAACTCCGCCGTCATTGCAGATTCCCCGGAGCAGCTCCTTTGGGCCGGCATCGGCGACGCGCTGAGCAAGGAGTGCGAAGCCGTCTTCTCATCGAAAGACGACACGCTCGCCCACACCCCGCTCATGGGCCGTCAGGTCAGCCGCGTCTGCACCGATCCGCTCGTGCAGTATGGCAAAGAGGCGCTCGCTTCTATCCGCAACAAAACGGCATCCTTCGCGCTCGACCAGGTCACGCTCGATATCATCGTTTCCACTGGCATCGTCTCCAACATGATGACCACCGTAAATGATTATTATTACAACTCCACGCTCGCCCACTGCGTCTACTACGGCTCCACCGTTACAGAGCACGGCCACCATCACCTGCACGGCGAGGTCGTTTCGCTCGGCGTGCTGTGCCTCTTAGAGCATGACGGCCAGTTCGAGGAAGAAGACCGCCTGATGCGGTTCAACGATTCCATCGGCCTGCCGGTCTGCTTCGACGACGTGGAAATTCAGGAATCCGAGTTCGACAAAATGGCGGATAAATTCATGCAGACGACCGAGTGGGCGCACATGCCGCAGGGCGTTACGCGCGAGAACTTCCTCGAGTCCATGCGCCGCGAAAACGCCAAGGGTCGTGCTTTCAAAGCCGCAAAGAAATGATTTAAGAATCCTATAAAAGGTAAGAAAAACGAAACAGGGCGGCACGAGTTCGTCTCTGCCGCCTGTTTTACGCTCAAAAGGGGTAATTTCCTATGTCCGCATTACAGAAATTCAAAACATTCTTCTCCAAAAATGTGCTCGTATGTTTGACGGTCCCCATGGTCGTCTTCTCCCTGCTTGTTCCGCAGCCGTTTGTGTGGATGGGCCAGAACATCTCGATTGACCTTTCCGGCATCCCGTTCCTGAAAGAAAACTTCCCGAGCCTCGGCTTTGTCAACATGCTCCTGTGCGTCATCATGTTCGGCATGGGCATGACGCTTAAAGCCGACGACTTCAAGTACATCTTCAAAAAGCCGATCGATGTGCTTATCGGCATTTGCAGCCAGTACGTCTTCATGGCAGGCTTCGGCTGGCTTGTCGCATCGCTGCTGTCCCTCACGGGTGTGGGTGACCCCACCGTCCGCGCACAGATTGCCGTCGGCCTCGTTCTGCTCGGCTGCGTGCCCGGCGGCACCGCGTCAAACGTCATGACGTTCCTTGCAAAGGGTGACGTGGCGCTCTCCATCACCATCACCATGTGCACCACATTGCTTGCGCCGGTGCTCACCCCGTCCCTCACGCTCATGCTCGCCGGCCAGTGGATTGACGTCAACTTCTGGAACATGTTCATCAGCATCGTGCTCGTCGTCCTGCTGCCGATCCTCCTCGGTATCGCCGTGCACACCGCGCTCGGCGACCGCGTAAACGGCCTTAAAGATTTCCTTGTCAAGGTTTCCACCGCCTGCATCATCCTCGTGGAAGGTCTGTGCGTCGGCCCAAACCGAGACCAGTTCACAAACCACGGCGTCACCGTCGTGCTCGTTACCGTGCTCGCCGTTGCGCTGCACCATGTGCTCGGCCTGCTCGCGGGCTACGTCACCGCCAAGGTGTTCCGCTTTAACGAAAAGAAGGTCCGCACGCTGTCGCTTGAGGTTGGTCTGCAGAACTCCGGCCTTTCCTGCACGCTCGCAAAGACCGCGTTCCCGGATACCATGGCCATCCTGCCCTGCGTCATCGCAACGGTCGTCCACCAGATCATCGGACCTATCGTTGCCAGCATGTTCGCCGCAAAGCCGCTGCCTGAAGAGGCTGAGCCTGTTTCCGAAAAGAAAGAAGCAAAGGAGGCTGTCACCGCGTGAAGCACTTTTCCGAAATTTCCCTGATTGCAACGGTCTCGTTTATCGGTGAACTGCTGCACTACCTCATCCCCCTGCCCGTGCCGAGCAGCATCTACGGTCTTTTGCTCATGCTGCTCCTGCTCGTCACGCATATCGTAAAGCTTGACCACGTAAAAACCACGGCCGATTGGCTCATCACCCTCATGCCCGTCATGTTCGTCGGTCCCACTGTCGGTCTCATTGCGAGCTATGACAGCTACAAAGACATTCTCATTCCCATCATTGTCATCTCCCTCGCGACCACCGTCCTCACCATGGCGGTCTCCGGCCTGACCACACAGGGACTCATCCGTTTACAGACCAAAGAAGAAAAAGAAGAGCGCGCAGAAGCGCTTGAAGCATGCGAAAAGGAGGAACAAACCGATGTTAAATGATATTGCGTCGAACACCTCGTTTTTCGGCATCTTCATCACCGGCGTCGCCTATGTGCTCGCCTGCGCCATTCAAAAGCGCTTTAAGTCGTCCATTTTGAACCCGCTGCTCGTCTCCTGTGTGATTCTCATCATCTTCATGCTCGTCAGCGGCATCGATTACAACGTCTACCTGTATGGCAAGCCGAAAGCCGACGGCACATACGACGGCACGGGCGCCATTTTCTTCCAGAACATGCTCACCCCCACCACCGTTTGCCTTGCCATCCCGTTGTATGAAAAGCTCGTGTACCTCAAAAAGTACCCGGTCGCCATCATCGGCGGCATTTTGGCCGGCATGTTCGCGTGCCTCGGCGGCGTACTTGTTTTGAGCATGGCATTCGGGCTTGACCACACCCAGTACGTCACACTGCTGCCGAAGTCCATCACCACCGCCATCGGCATGGGTCTTTCGGAAGAGCTCGGCGGCATGGTGTCCGTCACCGTCGCGTCCATCATCGTGACGGGTCTCTTCGGCAACGTCGCGGCGGCCGCCATCTTCAAGCTGTTCCGCATCAAGCACCCGGTTGCCATCGGCGTGTCCTGCGGCACCGGTGCGCACGCCATGGGCACCTCCCGTGCGCGTGAGTTCGGCGAGATTGAAGAAGCCATGAGCGGTCTCTCCATCGCCGTGTGCGGCCTTTTAACCGTCGTCGGCGCATCCATATTTGCAATGATCCGGTTTTAAACCAATCCATCCAATTACGAGTAAATCCGCACCGGCCTCTGTTAAACGCTCAGACCGTGCGGATTTTTTATAAGCAAAACCGCGCCCTCGGGAGTTTTCCGGGAGCGCGGCTTTGCTTTAAGGGAGCGTAACGAATTATTCGTATCGAATGGATTCGTAGAAAGCGAATTATAGAAGATCATTCAAAAATCTCTTTATAAACGAGCTTTTTGAAGAGCACGACGGCGAGGATGGCACTGAGAAGGTCGGCGACGGCCTGCGAGAGCAGCACGCCCGTGTATCCGAAGATGTTCGCCGCGACGAACAGCACCACCATAAACACGATGCCCTGACGGCTGACGGAGAGGATGGATGAGCCCACCGCCTTGCCGGTCGCCTGAAAAAGGATCGTCATAAGCAGCACGACGCCGACGAACACCATGGAGACAACCTGCAGGCGCAGCATCAAAGCGCCGTCTGCGATGATGGTTTCGTTATCCATGAAAATGCGCATAAAGGGCTTGGCTAAAATGAACACGACCGCCGAAAGTGCGAGCGCGAGGCCGCTGATGAATTTCAGACAGAAGTGGAAGAGCTTGCCGAAGCGCTGTTTGTCGCCTGCGCCGTAGTAGTAGCCGAAAAGCGGCTGCCCGCCGAACGAGAAGCCCGTGAGCAGGAGCAGGACGATCATGCTGACCTTGAGCGCGATGCCCATGGCGGCGATCTTCTCGTTGCCGTAGGGCAAAAGGAACTGGTTGACGAGCACAGCGCTGACGCTGGACATGATGTTGACGACCGCGGCCGGGATGCCGATCGAGAAAATATCCTTGACGTGGTCGGCGGGGATTTTCGTTTCTTTGATATCGAGCGTTAAGACCTTGCTCTTTTTCGCGACGATGACCGCGAAGTATACGTCCGAGAAAATGTAGCCGATGACGCTTGCCATCGCCGCGCCGCCGGCGTTCAGGCCGAGCACGGAAATGAAAATGGGGTCTAAAATGATGTTGACGATCGCGCCGCCCATGGTGCCGATCATCGATTCCTTTGACATGCCCTCGGAGCGCAGGAGATTCGAGTGGATGAACGAGAGCACCAGCGCCGGTGCGCCGATCGCGAGCCACGTGTAGTAATTGCGCGCGAAGTTGAATGTCTCCTCATTCGCGCCGATGACGTAAAGCAGCGGCGTGCGGAACAGAAGCATGATAACGCCCATCAAAACGCCGATCAGAATCGCGCCCCAAAAGCAGAACGCGCTCACGCGCCGCGTGGCGGTCGTATCACTTTTGCCGAGCAGACGCGAAATGAGCGAGCTGCCGCCCTGCCCGAAAATGTTGCCGAGCGCCATCAGCGTGGTGAAAAGCGGCGCGCACAGCGAAACGCCTGCGACGATGTTCGTGTTCTGCGTCTGCGCCACAAAGAAGGTATCTGCAAGGTTGTAGATCAGCGAGACGGTCATGCTGAGCACCAGCGGCAAAGATAGCTTCATGTACGCTTTAGAGACCTTTTTCTCCTCAAAAATTGCGTTTTCCATAGTTCACCTCATGTATTTTCTGTTCTTATTATAAGGCGGCGTCTTGACAAATATTGTGCCATGTGGCACAATGAAACAAAAATGAGGTGATTTTTTTGCGGCGCATTCGGGATGAAAAACAGATGGAGTATTGGCTTGAAAAGGGGCATATTCGGGAGAATTTCGATACGGTGGATCTGCCGTTTTCCGTCTGCCGGTTTGAAAAGGGCGAGTACCTGACAAGGCAGGGCAGCGCGCTTGCGGAGTTTTTGTTTCTCATCGAGGGCGAGGTGCAGATCTACGGCATACGCGAGGACGGCAGCGTGACGCCCGTAAACCGCCACGAAGCGCCGGTGCTGCTCGGCGACGCGGAATTTGTGATGGGCGGCGCTTCGAGCTTATTTACCGAGGCGCGAACAACGGTCATCTGCGCGGCGCTGCCGATGGAGCCGTACCGGGAACAGCTTGACCGCGATGTGAAATTTTTACACCTTTTACTGCGCTCGTATGCAGGAAAATTCCACACGATGGCGACGCTGGAGGCCTCCGCCAAAACGATTGAGGAGCGCGTGCTGCTCTATATGCGGCACGTGTGCGCGAACGGAGAGATCAGCGGCATAGAGACCGCCCTTTTGCAGCTTAGGTGCAGCCGAAGACAGCTCCAGCGCGTGCTGAAAAAGCTGTGCGAGGATGGCGCGGTGGAGAAGATTGGAAAAGGAAAATATAAGCTGAAATAAAAATCCCGCGCCCTCGGAGTTTTCCGGGAGCGCGGGGTTCTGCTATTTTATGCATCTATGCCGTCTTCATAAAGCTCATGCGGGGCAATATCCTGTCCGTCCGGCCACTCGATGCCGGAGCCGCCGGGAAGCAGCTGTACTTGTTTAAAGTACGACGGTTCTTTGAGTGCGCCGAACCACGAGCCTTGCATGTACGGTGCAACATCAAACAGCTTGACTTCGCCTGTTTCATACGTGAGTTTAAGTTTTGCCTGCGGTAGCGGAACCACAGAGAGAATGCGGGGCTGTAACATGCGCATGCTCCTTTCCGCCTTCATTATAACAAGTATTATGGAAAATGTCCAGATTATCCCCACGAAAAACCGCGCTCCCGGGTTTTCCGAGGGCGCGGTTTTGTCTATTCTCTTACTTTCTCACCGATTCCATAAACACCATGTACGCGGTCTTATAGGTGGAGATAAACGCCGGCTCGCCGAAGTTCTGCGGGAACGGCACGGCTTCGATTTTCTTTTCCAAAATGAGGTCGCACAGCGTCAGCATGTCGTCGATCTTCTCATAGCTGTTCGGGATGTACTCGTCCTGCGTGGAAACGCCGCCCTCCTGCCGTCTGTGGCCGCCGAGGAACGCGAGCTCCGTGTAGCCGGGCTGCTGCAGCTTCTCTTTCAGGCGCAGCACCGCCGCCTTATATTCGGAGATGGGCCGTGCAAGCGGCACCTGCATCCAAAGGCCGAACGCGTCGCCGGTGAACATGCACTTGTGCGCGCGGTCGATGAACACGACACTGCCCGGCGTGTGCCCTTCCACCTCGGCAACTTCAATTTCCACACCGCCGCCAAGGTCGATGACGTCGCCGTCTTTAATGTCGATGACGTCCTTTTCCGTGAAGCTCTTGCCCGTGCCGTCGTTCAGGCGCGGCAGCAGCGGCACGTCCTTTTTGCTCATGTAGTATTTCTCGAACACGTCGCCGCTCAAAAGGTGGTCAATGTGCGCGTGCGTCACGGCAAGCTCTACGGGCAGCGCCGTCAGGCTTTCCGCCATCGTTTTCACGTTGCCGCCGCCAAGACCGGTATCGATGAGCAGCGCCTTCTCCCTGCCCTCCACAAGGTACATGGAGTCGTCGTTGTAGTCTTCAATATAGAACACGCCCGGGCACACCAGTTCAATTTCGTAGCGGTCAAAGCGCGTTTTTGTGAACATCCACTCCAGCGCTTCTTTGTTTTGGTACGCCGCCGTCCAAGAGCCGTGCGGGTGCACACCGTAGACCTTCTCCATTTCGCCCGCGGGGTACTCCGTGTAGTGCGCATCGCGGTTGCCGGAGGAACGCAGCGAGGACATCGCCATGCGCGAGCCCACGCCCACCGCGCCGTGCGGCGAGTGGTAATAGCCCGTCACCGGCACCACGGGGTCGTCTTCGGCGTGGAACGCCCACACGGGCACATCCTTTGCCGCGCGCAGCTTAAACGGCTCCGCATAGCCACAGATCGGCATCGCCGCCGCAATTTTCTGCGGGCAGCGCATCAGCAGCTCCCACGTGCCTGCGCCGCCCATGGAAACGCCCGTCACATACATACGGCAGATATCCACCGGGTACTGCGCCGCCATTTTAAGCAGCGTCTGCGCCAATAAATCGATATACGGCACCCAGCACTGGTCCTTCGGGCACTGCGGCGCGAGCACAAAGCACGGGTGCTCCGCCTGCCACGCGTCCGTCATAAACGTGTCCGCGCCCGGCGTGAAATCCAGCACTAAATTGAGGTCATCCCCGCGCTCGCCCGCGCCGTGCAGAAACAGCACCAGCGGGTATTTTTTGCCCGGCTCCGTCTTCGGTGTGTACAGCGCAGCGTTCAAATACCGCCCGTCGTGCTTCAGCTCCGTCACGGAAATGTTTTTCTTTTCAATACCGTCTCTCATTCAAAACAGCCTCCCCGCTGTAAATTATGCCTCCAAAAGGTACGGCATCAGCTTTTCGAGCACCACCGCGTAGCCGTTTGCGTACATGTGCATGCCCTCAATGGTGTATTCCGCTTTCAAATTGCCCTTTTCGTCAAGCAGGCAGTCGAACACATTGATGTATGTACACCCGAGCTCCGCCGCCATTTTTTCCACCTCGGCGTTCACGGCTTTGAGCTCCTCGTTCGTGCGCGCGCCAAACTGCGCCTTCACCGCCTCCGGGTCTGCGCCGGGCAGCTCGCGATTCACGGGGTAGTAGCTCATCACGTAAATTTTCGTCTCGGGCAAGCGCTCCTTGATCTGCATCAGAATCTTTCTGTACTGGCGCATCAGGCGCTCGCGCTTATATTCCGGGCGGCTGATGTCATTTGTGCCGATGTTGATGAACACCTTTTTCGGCTCCAAATCAAAAATCGATTCGTCCATGCGCTCAAGCAAACCGTCCGTCACGTCGCCGCCGATGCCACGGTTATACACGCGGATGCGCGGCTCCACGTTCTGCAGCATCTCAGAGATCGGGAACAGCTCGCACAGCGAGGAGCCCGTAAACACGATCTCGCCCTTTTTCGCAAATTTGTTGAGGCACGTAAAATTGTGCCGCTTCATTTCATAATCCGTCATAAAAGCACCTGATTTCAATAGTTTGATTTCACAGTCATTTTAACACAAAACCGTGCGGAATTCAACGTGCTTTATGCACATTTTACCCTCTTGACGTGGAAAACCGCAGCATATATAATAATCACATAGTAACACACTAATACGCGAAAATTCGCACTAAAGCGCTGTGGTGTAAGCAGTTTAGTGCGCAAAAGCAGGCACTTAAAATCGCCTGCCGATCATCGGAAAGAGGGATATAAAATGAAAATTGCAGCTTATGAAGTCCGCCCGGACGAGCAGAAGGACTTTGCCTTCATCGCCGAAAAATGCGGCGTAGAGCTCACCGCAACCGAAAACGACCTGACGCTTGAAAACGTCGATACAGTCAGCGGCGCAGAGGGCGTCACAACGCTCGGCCGCACGCATTTTGACCGCGCGCTGCTCACCGCCGTCAAGGAGCGCGGCGTCAAATACATTTCCACACGCACCATCGGCTCTGACCACATCGATCTCGCCGCCGCAAAGGAGCTCGGCCTTAAGGTGTGCAACTCAAACTACGCGCCGAACGGCGTGGCGGATTACACCGTCATGCTGATGCTTTTAAGCCTGCGCAAGTATAAGCCCGCCCTGTGGCGCGCGCAGGTCAATGACTACTCCCTTGCGGGTCTTCAGGGCCGCGAGCTGCGCAACCTCACCGTCGGCATCCTCGGCACCGGCAAGATCGGCGCGGCGGTCATCAAAAATTTAAGCGGCTTCGGCTGCCGCATTCTGGCCTCCGACATTCACGAAAACCCGGCGCTTTCCGGCCTTTGCACCTATGTGGATAACGAAACGCTCTACAAAGAGTGCGACATCATCTCCCTGCACATGCCGCTCTTAGACAGCACCCGCCACTTTGTGAACGCCGAGACCATCGCCAAAATGAAGGACGGCGTCACCATCATCAACTGCGCCCGCGGCGAGCTGATGAACATTCCGGATATGATCCGCGGCATTGAAACGCGTAAGATCGGCGCGCTCGCGCTGGATGTTTTCGATAAGGAAGAGGGCATCTACCACGAAAACCGCCGCGACGACATCATCTCGAACCGCGACATGGCCTACCTGCGCCAGTTCCCGAACGTCATCATGACGCAGCACATGGCGTTTTACACCGACGCCGCCGTGCAGAGCATGGTGTTCTGCGGCGTAGAGGGCCTGTGCGATTTTGCAAAGACCGGCCACACCGCAACCGAGCTTGTATAACATCGCTTATTAAGAAAGCGATCAAAAAAGGAGAAATTTATGAATATCACACTTCGGCCCATCGATGAGGAAAATTTTCTCGACGCGTTTAATTTGAAGCTGAAAAAAGAGCAGGAATCCTTCGTCTCCCACCCCATCCGCAGTCTGGCGCAGGCATACGTCTACCGCAGCCAGTGCCAGCCGTTCGGCATTTATCATGACGACACCATGGTCGGCTATGTCATGGTCATTTATGATTACGACATCCCGGAGTACGACATCTGGCACATGATGATCGACGAAGCGCAGCAGGGCAACGGGTACGGCAAAGCCGCCATGCAGAAGGTGATCGAGTATATCGAGACGAAGCCGTTCGGTACCTCAAACCGCGTTGCGCTCACCTGCAGCGTGGAAAACGCCCCCGCGCTGCATCTCTACAAGTCCCTCGGCTTTGCTCCCTCTGGTGCCAAGTACGATGACGAGATTGAGCTTGTGCTCAACCTGTAAAACAGACCTCAAAATAAAATAGCGTGATAGAAAAAGAGAAAACGTGTACCGCGTTTAAACGGCGCACGCTTTCTCTTTTTGTTTTGTTTTTTACTTTTTCTGGTTATACGTGCGCACTAAGCGGTCCACGTCGTTTTCGCTGTGAATTTCATACTCGTGCTGCGTGAGGTATTCCTTCACTTCCTCGGGCAGATCGTCAAAATCCTTGTGCCAGTCGAAAAGCGCCGCGCCCAACACGTAGTTTTCCGGCCCCCAGTAGCCGTTTGCGCCAAAACCGTTCGGAAACATAAAATCACCCCCGGCGCTTAGTATGCGCCAAGGGGTGACTGCAAATTCATTTCCCTACAAATTCGCGTTTTGCGGCAGATTACTGCCCGATCTGCTCAAAGAACTTCGCGTGGATGGCGGCGACCGCCTTGTTCGCGTCTTCCTTCTTGATGAGCACAGAAATTTTGATTTCGCTCGTCGAGATCATCTGGATGTTCACGTTTGCCTCAAACAAAGCCTCAAACATATCGGAAGCAACGCCCGGGTGCGATTCCATGCCTGCGCCGACGACGGAGACCTTCGCCACGTCGTCGTCAAACACAACGCTGCTCGCGCCGATGGTCTCAACATAAGACTGCATAAGCTCGATGGTCGCGTCCATCTTGTCCTTTTCCACGGTGAAGCTGATGTCCTTCGTGCCGTTTCTGCCGATGGACTGCAAAATAATATCGACGTTTACGTTCTTCTGTGCAAGCTTAGAGAAAATGCGGAATGCAAGGCCCGGCTTATCCGGCACGCCGATGACAGAGATTCTGGCGACGTTTTCGTCCTTTGCAACACCGCTGATGAGCATTTTTTCCACGTTGGTAGCCTCCTTAACGATCGTTCCCTTAGCCCGTGTCAGGCTGGAAAGAACCTCTAATTCAATATGATATTTTTTAGCCATTTCAACCGAGCGGTTATTCAGCACCTGCGCGCCCAGCGTCGCAAGCTCCAGCATCTCGTCGTAGGAGATGACGTCGAGCTTCCTCGCCGCCGGAATTTTGCGCGGGTCTGCCGTGTAAACGCCGTCCACATCCGTATAGATCTGGCACAGGTCGGCGTGCATGGAAGCCGCAATGGCCACCGCGCTCGTATCGCTGCCGCCGCGGCCCAGCGTCGTCATGTCGTCATACTTGTTGACGCCCTGAAAGCCCGTTACAACAACGATGTTGCGCTTTGAAAGCTCCGCCTTAATACGTTCCGGATTCACACGCTTAATGCGCGCGCTGCCGTAAGCCGTAGAGGTGGAAAAGCCCGCCTGCCAGCCAAGCAAAGAGACCACCGGGTAGCCCAAATCTTCAATCGTCATAGCAAGCAGCGAAGCAGAGATCTGCTCGCCCGCCGTCAAAAGCTGGTCCATTTCGCGCTTAGACGGGTTTCGGTTGATCTCTTTTGCTTTATCAATGAGGTCGTCCGTTGTATCGCCCTGCGCAGAAACCACAACGACCACGTCGTTGCCGTTCTTATATGTGCCGGTCACGATATCGGCGACATTTCTCAAATGCTCGGCGTCCTTAACGGAGGAACCGCCGAACTTCTGAACGATCAATGCCATAGAAACACTTCCCTTTCCATAACCCCTGTGGGATAATTCTCGTTATTCAATGATGATGCGCGCGCCCTGCGGGTCGGTATGCAGAAGCTCCACACGCCAGCCGTTGATGCCGCGGTCCTGTAAATGTGAATCGCACGCGCTCATAAACTCCTCCGCGCCCTCTGTGGGGATCATGGAGATGATGGTCGGGCCTGCGCCGCTCACATACGTGCCGAGCGAGCCAAGCTCGTAGCTCATGCGGAACACCTGGTCGTAATTCTCGATGAGGCCCGAGCGATACGGCTGATGGATCCTGTCCTGCACCGCCACGCGCAGGTTCTGCAGATCGCCGGAGAACAGCGATGCCGTCATTAAAGCGGAGCGCGAAAGGTTAAACACCGTGTCTTCGCGGGAATACTCCGTCGGCAGCACGCCGCGGGCTTTCTCCGTTTTGAGCTCGAACGGCGGGATCATCACCGCAAAGCTGATCTTGCCGGAAACCGGCACGGAAACGCTGTACACGCGCTTGCCCTCCATGGCAGAAGCGACAAGACCGCCGGAGATTGCCGGGCTCGTGTTATCCGGGTGCCCTTCAATCTGCGCCGCAAGGTTAATGAGGTCGCTCTGCGACATCGGCGAGCCAAGCATACGGTTCGCGCCCAAAATACCGGCCACGATGCACGCCGAAGAACTGCCGAGGCCACGCGCCATCGGAATGTTGTTTTCCTGAATGATATGCAGACCCGGCAGCGTTTTGCCGCAGATCTGGTACAAATGCCGCGCCGCCCAGTAAATGAGGTTCGTCTCATCGGTCGGCACTTTGATCTTGTCCGTCGTCGTGATCTTCAGCTCGTCCGCTTCTTCCATCCACACGCGGTTGCACATGGTCAGCGCAATGCCGAGCGAGTCAAAACCGGAGCCAAGGTTAGCACTGGTTGCCGGAATATCGATTCGGATCATAATGCTTTCCCCTTTCCGCTTTTATCAATAATCGGAGATGCGAATACGGCCTTCAACCTTTACGCCGCGCGCTTCCAGCGCTGCCAGCTTATCGCTGAGTTCCTTCTCCGTAAGGTTTTCCACCGTAAAGCCAACTTCGCCCTGTACCGGTCTTTTCGCAAGCAGCGGCGTAATCTTGCCGAAGACGTCCGCCGCCGTGTTCAGCGCCGTATCGCTGTCCTTGGCGGAAACGCGCACGAACGCGGACGTTTCCATGCTGCCGAAATCCGCCACGTAGTTCGGCTTCGCATCCTCCCAGAAGAGGTACTTGCGTGCCTTAAAGTGCTTCACACAGTCGATGACGTCCGCCACAACGGCACTCGCCGTGGGCAGCTTGCCCGCGCCCTTGCCGTAGAACACCACGTCGCCCGTCGCGTCGCCGCGCACCATAATGCCGTTGAATACATCGTCCACGCTCGCAAGCTGGCTGCCGCGGTGCACGAACATCGGGCAAACCATAATATGCACCTGTCCGTTTTCGAGCTTCTTCACAGAGCCGATGAGCTTAATGACACCGCCCCAAACGTCTGCAAAATCGACGTCCTGCAGCGTGATCTTCGTAATGCCCTCTGTGTAAACGGAATCCGGGTACACGTGCGTGCCGAACGCCAAAGACGCCAAAATGCAGATCTTGCGGCAGGCGTCCAGACCCTCCACATCGGCGCTCGGGTTGCGCTCCGCGTAACCAAGCTGCTGTGCAAGCTTCAAAGCGTCTTCAAAATTCATCTGCTCGCGGATCATCTTCGTCAAAATGAAGTTCGTCGTGCCGTTCAAAATACCGGCAATCTCCGTTACATCGTTTGCGGCAAGGCACTGGCTGATGGGGCGGATGATCGGAATACCGCCGCCGACGCTCGCCTCAAACAGGAAGTTGAGATTATTCGCCTGCGCGATTGCAAGGAGCTCCGCGCCCTTTTGTGCCACAAGCTCTTTATTGGAGGTCACAACGCTCTTGCCGTTTTCCAGACACGCCTTCACAAAGTCATACGCCGGGTGCAGGCCGCCCATCACTTCCACGACGATTTGCACCTCGGGGTCATTTAAAATGACGTTGAAATCCTTCGTAAAGCGGTCGCTGTACGGCAGGCCCGGGAACTCCTTTAAGTCCAGAATATACTTAACATGGATCTCTTCCTTCGCGCGCTTCGCGATGCTCGCCGCGTGAGAGGTAAGCACCTCCAAAACGCCGGAGCCGACCACGCCGTGGCCGAGAACTGCTATGTTTGCCATTTCCATTTTCCTTTCCACGCGGATTTAACCGACGATGCTGTCAATCTTAATAACGCCCTGCACCTCAAAAAGGCGCTTCAAAAGCTCATCGATCTCAATGCTCATGTTTTCGCTTCGCGCCGAGACCGAAACGAACGCTTTGCCCTTCACCGGAATATTCTGGTTAATGGTCAGAATGTTTGCGTTCGCCTTATAGAATACCGTCAAAAGGTTCACAAGCACGCCGGGCTTGTCGTTTAACACGACCTGCACCGTCATAATGGAGCCCGTTTCCTTTTTTGTATACGGAAAAACGGCGTTTTTATACTTATAATATACACTGCGGGAGATGCCCGCCATCTTGACCGCCTCTGAGGTGTTCGAGGCTTCGCCGGTCTCCAGAAGCTGGTTCACGCGGATGACCTTCTGGTATACCTCCGGCAGAACGGATTCGTCGATCAAAAGAAACGATGTGTTTTCCATTGTCCACCACCTAAGTACGTTTGTATTGCGTCGATAAACAGTGTAGCACACTTTTCGGCAAAATTCAACCCAAATTTCTTTCCTTTCCCCCTTTTTCTTATTTTGGTCTATCTCGTACAAAAAGCAACAGGACCCACTCTTAAAATGAGTGAGTCCTGCATAATACACGTTAAATTTTTATCGTGGTCTGCGTTCTGCAAACCGCTTTACGCCGCCGGTGTTTCCGGCTCTGCCGGCGGTTCCGGGGTAGGCTCTACCGGCGGTTCCGGGGTAGGCTCCGGCGTCGGTTCCGGGGTAGGCTCCGGCGTCGGTTCCGGGGTAGGCTCCGGCGTCGGGGCCGGCGTTTCGGTCGGGGCCAAGGTCGGCGTGGCCTCCGCCGTCGGCGATGCCGTAGGCTCCACGCTCGGGGACGGGCTCGGCTCCATGCTCGGCGAGGGCTCCGGCGTTGCCGTGGCGCTCGTCTTCGAGATGTGGTCAGATTCTCCGTTGCACGTTCTCGGAATGTTGTTCTGCGAATACCAGCCGTTTGCAATGTGCGCGCAGTTCGGGCCGGGGCGCAGGCCGCTGTCGCGGCAGTAGGAAAGCTGCACCACGTTGTCGCTCAGCACATAGCTGCCGCTGTGGAGGAAGTCGTAGTAGTTATTTTCCAGCCAGTCGATGATGCCGTTGTACATCTTCTTCGCGCTGTTCGTGTCGTTGATCTCTTCCTTATATTCATGGCCGTTCCAAATGCCGCACACAAAGGCCGGCGTAGCGCCCATGTACCACACGTCGTTGCTGTCCTCGGTCGTACCGGTCTTACCGATCTGGTCAAGGTCGTCGCGGCGTACCATGTTCGCCGTGGGGTAAGCATCCGTGTCCGTGCCGTTGATCGGCAGGTGCAGCAGCTTATTCATAATGGTTGCCGTATCAAAGGAAACAGCCTGCTCCTCGTTGTGGTTCTGCTGGTAATCGTAAAGCACGTTGCCGTCGTTATCTTCAATGCGGTACACGGTGTACGGGGTGTAGTACTTGCCGCCGTTGCCGAAGATCTGGTACGCGCCGGTCATTTCGCGCACGGAAATACCGTTCGTCAAGCCGCCGATGGCCACGCCGCCGACGTTGTAGGAGTCTTCCTCCGAAAGCGACGTAATGTGCAGGTTCTGCGTGAGGAACTGGTAGCTCACAAGCGGCGACATCTGGTTGATGAGCTGCGCCACCGGGGCGTTCAGAGATTCCGTAATGGCCTTATCCACGTTCACGGTGCCCTCAAACGTGCCGTCAAAGTTGTTCGGGCCCTCGCTACCGTCGTCAAAGTAGTTCGGCAGCGGCTCATCCTTCAGCACAGAGCCGTAGGTGATGAGGTTGTATTCCAGCGCCGGGGCATACACGCTGATGGGCTTAATGGAGGAACCCGGCTGGTTCGTGGAGTACGAAACGTTGTTCTGCACGCGGTTGCCGGTCTTCTTCAAAAGCTCGTTATCGTCGTTCGCCTGGTTTGAGTTCACGCAGAGGATCCTGCCGTCGTATTCCATCAGGCACACGCCGCTCCAGATGCCGCTGTCGCTTGTAAACTCCTGCCAGTTGTTCCGCATGTAGTTTTCAAATGCTTCCTGCATCGGCACATATTCAGCGGAGTAAATCTTGAGGCCGCCGTTATAAATGAGGTCGATCGCCTTGTCGCTGTCGAGGTTCACGTACTGGGTCAGCAGGTCAACCGTGTCGTTGAACACCTCTTCCTCGTACCAGTTCCACACCTCGGTGGAAACGCTCTGCGTCTCGGTCTCCTCTTCTTCGTCGTCCATCTCAAAGTCCACGCCGCGCAGCTTCAGGTTTGCAGATTGTTGCATCGCTTCGTCGTACTCCGCGCGCGTAATGCGGCCCTGGTCGTACATTTCGGAGATGACGAGCTCGCGGCGCTTGCGGTTCGCCTCCGGGTGGTAGAACACGCACAGGGCAGCCGGGTTCTGCGTCGTCGCGGCGATCGTCGCGCACTCTGCAATGTTGCAGTCCCAAATGTCCTTGCCAAAGTAGCCCTTTGCTGCGGCCTCCACGCCGTAATAGCCGTTGCCGTAGTTGACAAGGTTCAAATACGCTTCGAGAATTTCGTCTTTGGAATATTTCTTCTCAAGGTTCAGCGCCATGAAAATTTCCTTCACCTTACGCATGACGCTCACCTGGTTTTCGCCCGTCAGGTTCTTGATGAGCTGCTGCGTGATGGTGGAGCCGCCGGCGGTGTCGTTGCCGGTCACCATGCCGTACACAGCGCCAAGGGTACGCTTCCAGTCTACGCCGTGGTGCTCGTAAAAGCGCTTATCCTCGATCGCGATCATCGCTTCCTTCATGATGTCCGGGATCTGCGTGAAATCAACGCGTGTGCGGATCTCTTCGGCGTTATAGCGCAGGCGCTGCGTCCATTCCGCCGTGTCCACGCTGTCTATGTGCAGGGAATCCGTCACATACATAAAGCTCGATTCCTTCAGCTTAAAGGAAGCAAGGCTCGCGTTCATCTCCACATCGTGGTAGCTCCAAATGACGGCCGCCACGCTCAAGCCCACAAGGCAGCCGGTGATGATGCAGACGCAGAGCACCGTCTTGATGAGCTTCGCGATCATGGTGAGCACCGCATGCGCCGTGCCGCCGGCCGCGCGGGCCGTTTCGCCGTCCGTGCGGCCCATGGGTCTTCCGCTCGGCTGCGTGGTGTTATACTTATTGATGTCTTTTTTCAGCACGTTTGACCTCCTGAAAAATCAAATTGCGCGGCAAAAGCGCACTTTGGCTGCATAAATTGGCAAACCTTGGCGATACTAAAGCCGCAGGGCAAATCCTACTTAGAAAGGATGTATAGTCATGAAAATGCGTTTCGAGTCCCTTATGCGCTCCGCTCGGCAGAAATACGGCGCATGGGCGGCGATCTTTGTCCTTTTCGCCGCGCTGTGCACGCTCTCCGCGCTCTCCGGCCGGGAAGCCAAAGAAGCCGCGGCAGACCCCGCAAAAGCAGAAAGCGACTCTTCCGTTTATTATAGCCCAAACGATGCGGCAAGTCAAGGAACCGACCGGGAGAGCGCCGCAAATTCAGCAATTTTTAAGGAATACGAGGTGTTCTACACCGTGCGCGCCTATAACGGCAGCGTGGCTATTTTTAAAAGCGAAGACCCGGCGCCGGTCTATTGCATCACGACGCCGCTCAGTAGCCTTACAGAGGAAGACCGCCGCCTGCTCGCCCGCGGCATCCACGCAAAAACGCTGACGGAGGCCTATAAGCTGATCGAAGACTATGAATAAAACCGCAAAAAGAGGACGCCCGCTGCCGGACGCCCCCAATTTGCCTTACGTGACTTTTACTTCATGCTCTCTTCGTAGGACTTGATCATCTTTTTGACCATCTGGCCGCCGATGGAGCCCGCCTGGCGGGAGGTGAGGTCGCCGTTATAGCCCTGCTTGAGGTTGACGCCGACTTCGTTTGCGGCTTCCATCTTAAAGCGGTTCATCGCGTCCTGTGCTTCCGGTACCATCGTCTTATTGCTGCTGTTCATGTTTCATTCTCCTTTTTTCGGCGGCGCTTAACGCTGCGCCGCACTGCTTTTTTCGCGTTTGTTGTTCTTATTGTGCATGATGAAAGGAGCATTATGCGTGTCAATTTTTGCAAGAATGCGCAGTTTTTTGCGCCGCGCGGGAGAGAATATTCTCTCCCCTGTCCTTCTCCCGCTTCTCATTTTCGCGCTGAAAAATGAAAATTAAGCATTGCAGGCAAAATCATGCCGCAGCTGCCGCTCAAGGTCAAGCTCCATCGTCGCAGGGGCGTTATAAAGCACGGTCAGCGCATACGCGCGCATGTTTTTCACGTTTGCCGTGCCGCTTTCCAGCTTATCCATCACGTACTCGATATGCGCGTCATCCAGGCTCAAAAAGCGCTCTGCAACGTCCTGCCTGCGGTATTCGCTGCCGCCGATGCGCACCATGGGTGCTGTGCCGCAGCAAACATCCGTCATCAGCCGGATAAGCTCATCAAGCTTCGCTTTGTCTACTTTGTATTCCGAAAGAATGTCGTAATCGATATTTCCCTTAATACGATTAGAAAAGAAAGTCGCATCATATCCATCCGCAGATAGATCGTTCTCTCTTATTTCTGTCTTTTTATATTCAGTCTTACTTGCTGCGAAATCGTCGCACGGGTCGGCGCTGATTTCCCGCAAAGGGGGCTGCTGCAAAGCCGAACCGCCCGGTGCGGAAAACCCGCTCACCTCGGGCAGCGGCAGCACATAAATCGAATCCGGCCCGCCGATCTTATCCTTGCGGCGGCGGATGAGCCCGGCGCGTTCCAGCTCTTTATAGCGTCCCGTCACCTTATCGTGTCCCCAGCCGAAAAGCTCGCGCAGCTTTCGGTTTGTATAGTAGATATACACCTTGCCGTTTTCGTCGCGCCATTCATTCTTTTTGGAAAGCCCCATGCGGTTTAAAAGCACGCAGTACAAAAGCTTGCCGCCATCCGAAAGCTTTTTATACGCCGGGTCTTCAAAAAGCACTTTAGGCATTTTGTAAAACAAATACGCGTTATCTTCCCACTTGTCTTCCCTGTTTATACGCCTGCACCTCCGTTTGCGTTCCTTTTCACGTGTCCATCCCCTTTTCGCTATCAAAAAGCCGCCGGTCAGAAAAGCAAAAGCTCCTCTGCCGACGGCATACAGCGATATTTTACGAATACGACCCGGTGCGGCAGGTCGTCCTCTTACTTTTAATTATAAGGATTCCGCCGCAAATGTCAAGTCAATTTAGAACATTTGTTTGCGGTTTTGGCGGACATCGCAGGACATTTGAGGACATCTTTTCAAAAAAAGACCGCGCAGGGCGTTTTCGGCGCTGCGCGGTTCTTGAAATCCTGTTTGATCGATGTGTATTGAAATAGGAATCACTTGCCCCAGACTTCCTCGGCGATCTCCTTTACAAGCGCGAGCTTTGCCCACTGCTGCTCTTCCGTGAGCTTGTTACCGATCTCGCAGGAAGCAAAGCCGCACTGCGGGCTGAGGCAGAGGTTCTCGAGCGGCACATACTTTGCAGCCTCGTGAATGCGTGCGATGACGGCGTCCTTATCCTCAAGCTCCGGG
>CAKUBN010000027.1 GCA_934643185.1 uncultured Eubacteriales bacterium | reverse complement strand
GCTTTGAAGAGGTCAAAAAGAACCGCCACATTGTCGTTCGCGGCGATGGCGACCAGCGCAGCTACCTCATCCCGTTCGGTGCGCGCCTCAGCGTAAAAGAGGGCGATGTGGTTGAAAAGGGCGCCCGCTTGACCGAAGGCTCCGTCAACCCGCACGACGTGCTCGCCATCAGCGGCCCGGAGGCGGTGCAGGATTACCTCATTGAGGAAGTGCAGCGCACCTACCGTATGCAGGGTGTTGATATCAACGATAAGCACATCGAAGTTATCGTTCGTCAGATGATGCGCAAGGTGCGCATTGAAGACGCGGGCGACACGCCGCTGCTCGTCGGCGCGCTCGTCGATAAGAACGACACGCTTCTTGAAAACGAGAAGATCGCCGCAAGAATTGCAAACGGCGAGACCGGCCTGCGCGAGGCGACATTCACGCCGACGCTGCTCGGTATCACGAAGGCATCTCTGGCGACCGAGTCCTTCCTTTCCGCTGCTTCCTTCCAGGAGACCACCCGCGTGCTGACCGAGGCCGCCATCAAGGGCAAGGTAGACCCGCTGCTTGGCCTGAAGGAAAACGTCATCATCGGTAAGCTGATTCCGGCCGGCACCGGCATGGACTGCTACACCAATGTTGAAATTGCGCCGACGGCGCCGAGCAGCTCTTTAAGCCAGGAGGCCGTAGCCGCTTTAAGCAGCTTTGAGGAAAAAACTTCCGCACAGAATGCAGAAGAGGGCTTGACAAACGAATAATGAGCGGTGTATAATGTCAAATGGTGTGTTGTGGGCATGAAATCTGAGAATTTCTGCCAGAACCGCCTTTGAAACCGCATAAAACAGACCTGTCCGCGCGATTTTTGTACGGACAGGATACTGTTTTGTATAGGCGCATGTTCTGCGGGCAATATAAACCCGCATGACATATATAGAAATTGTGTAAGGAGGTGCAATATGCCCACATTTAACCAGTTGATTCACACAGGTCGCGCAGTTTCCGAGAAGAAGGCAAAGGCGCCGGCACTGCTGAAGGGTTGGAACTCCAAGAAGAGAATTGCTATCGATCAGGATTCTCCCCAGAAGCGCGGTGTCTGCACTGCTGTTAAGACTGCTACCCCGAAGAAGCCGAACTCCGCACTTCGTAAGATTGCCAGAGTCCGTCTTTCCAACGGTATCGAAGTCTCCGCTTACATCCCGGGTGTTGGTCACAACCTGCAGGAGCATAGCGTTGTTATGATCCGTGGCGGTCGTGTTAAGGACCTTCCTGGTGTACGTTACCACATCATCCGCGGCACGCTTGACGCGCAGGGTGTTGCAAAGCGTATGCAGGCTCGTTCCAAGTACGGCGCTAAGAGACCGAAGGCCGGCGCTGCAAAGAAGTAATTTCTTTAAAGAGCCAAATTTAATCGTTACACAATGAACTTTTGACCGGAAAAGCGAAATTCGCTTTAAGGGTATTTATAATAGATAAGCTACTGATTATCGTGCGTAAATACCTTTTCTTAGCCGGCGGGAGCTTGTGCTTTCGAGTACCGATGAATTCATACTATTATGTGAAGGAGGGAAGACTATGCCAAGAAGAGGCAATGTAGCAAAACGCGATGTTTTGCCGGATCCTATGTATAATTCCAAACTGGTCACACGCCTGATTAACAACATCATGTATGATGGTAAGAAGGGCGTAGCTCAGAAGATCGTTTACGAAGCATTCGAGATCGTCGAAGAGAAGACGGGCAAGAACGCTCTGGAGGTTTTCGAGCAGGCTATGGAGAACGTAATGCCGAGCCTGGAGGTTAAGGCACGCCGTGTTGGCGGTGCGAACTATCAGGTTCCGATCGAGGTTCGTCCGGAGAGACGTCAGACCCTGGGTCTGCGCTGGATGGCGAGCTATTCCAGACTTCGTTCTGAAAAGACGATGAAGGAGAGACTGGCCGGAGAGATCCTTGACGCTCTGAACGGCGCCGGCGGCGCTGCTAAGAAGCGTGACGATACGCATAAGATGGCAGAAGCCAACAAGGCTTTCGCACATTACAGATGGTAATTTACCTGTAAACGTATTAAGGAGGATTATATGGCCCGTCAGGTACCACTTGAATTTACAAGAAATATCGGCATCATGGCGCACATCGATGCCGGTAAAACAACAACGACCGAGCGTATCCTTTATTACACAGGCGTCAACTACAAGATCGGCGAGACCCACGACGGTTCCGCTACGATGGACTGGATGGCACAGGAGCAGGAGAGAGGTATCACGATCACTTCCGCTGCTACGACGTGCTTCTGGCCGGACAGAAACGGTCACCAGAACCGTATCAACATCATCGACACCCCGGGCCACGTTGACTTCACCGTTGAAGTTGAGCGTTCCCTGCGTGTTCTCGATGGTTCCGTAACGGTTTTCTGCGCAAAGGGCGGCGTTGAGCCGCAGTCTGAGACCGTTTGGCGTCAGGCTGAGGAATACAAGGTTCCGCGTATGGCGTATGTCAACAAGATGGACATTATGGGCGCTGATTTCTACCGCGTTGTCAACATGATGCGCGAGAGACTGAAGTGCAACGCTGTACCGATCCAGCTGCCGATCGGCTCTGAAGATACCTTCAAGGGCCTCATCGACCTCGTGGAAATGAAGGCTTATGTCTACTATGATGATCTTGGCAAGGATATCCGTTGCGAAGAGATCCCGGAAGACATGAAAGAGCTCGCAGAGAAGTATCACACCGAGATGATCGAGCATGTCGCCGAGCAGGACGACGCACTCATGGAGAAGTATCTCATGGGTGAAGAGCTCACGATCGATGAGATCAAGACCTGCATCCGCAAGTCCACCATCAACAACACGATGGTTCCGGTTACCTGCGGTACTTCCTATAAGAACAAGGGTGTTCAGAAGCTTCTGGACGCGATTGTTGATTACATGCCGGCCCCGACGGATGTTCCGGCTATTAAGGGTGTAAACCCGGAAACCGAAGAAGAGGACGTTCGTCACTCTTCCGATACGGAGCCGTTCTCCGCTCTTGCATTTAAGATTGCTACGGACCCGTTCGTCGGTAAGCTGTGCTTCTTCCGTGTGTACTCCGGTACGCTTACGGCTGGTTCCACCGTTTACAACTCCACAAAGGATAACACCGAGCGTGTCGGTCGTATTGTTCAGATGCACGCAAACCACAGACAGGATCTGGAAATGGTTTACGCAGGCGACATCGCTGCTGCAGTCGGTCTGAAGAACACCACCACCGGTGATACCCTTTGCGACGAAAAGCACCCGATCATCCTTGAGTCCATGGAATTCCCGGAGCCGGTTATCCGTGTTGCGATTGAGCCGAAGACCAAGGCCGGTCAGGAAAAGATGGGCATTGCGCTTGCAAAGCTCGCAGAAGAAGACCCGACCTTCAAGGCCTATACCGATGATGAAACCGGCCAGACCATCATCGCCGGCATGGGTGAGCTCCATCTGGAGATCATCGTTGACCGTCTGATGCGTGAGTTTAAGGTTGAGGCTAACGTCGGTAAGCCGCAGGTTGCTTACAAAGAGACGATCCGCAAGAATGCGGATTCCGATATGAAGTACGCTCGTCAGTCCGGCGGTAAGGGCCAGTACGGTCATGTTAAGATCCGTATTGAGCCGAACCCGGGTAAGGGCTACGAGTTCGTCAACGCAGTTGTCGGCGGTACGGTTCCGAAGGAATATATCCCGGCTGTTGATCAGGGTATCCAGGGTGCAATGCTCTCCGGCGTACTTGCAGGCTACAACGTTGTTGACGTGAAGGTCACGCTGTATGATGGTTCCTATCATGAAGTTGACTCCTCTGAAATGGCCTTTAAGATCGCCGGTTCCATGGCATTCAAGGATGCTATGCGCAAGGCAGATCCGGTCATCATGGAGCCGATCATGAAGGTCGTTGTTACCGTTCCGGAGGAATACCTCGGCAACGTTATCGGTGACCTCAACTCCCGTCGTGGCATCATGCAGAACCAGGAGGCTACTCCGGGCGCTATGCAGATCACCAGCGAAGTTCCGCTGTCTGAGATGTTTGGCTACGCAACGGACATGCGTTCCAAGACCCAGGGCCGTGGTCAGTACACCATGGAGCCCTCTCATTACGCTGAAGTTCCGAAGTCTGTTTCTGAAACGATCATCGCTTCCAGAAAAAAGGCTGAATAAAGCGAAATTATACTTGATTTTTTTGCGGTTTGTTGCTACAATGGTAATAAACTCAAAAGGTTATTTTACTGAATAAAAGGAGGCAATTCCAATGGCAAAGGCTAAGTTCGAAAGAAATAAGCCCCATGTAAACATCGGTACAATCGGTCACGTTGACCATGGTAAGACTACTCTTACTGCTGCTATCACGAAGGTTCTCGCTCTGAAGGGCCAGGCACAGTTCGAGGATTACTCCATGATCGATAAGGCTCCGGAAGAGAGAGAGCGTGGTATCACGATCAACACAGCTCACGTTGAGTATGAGACGGACAACCGTCACTATGCTCACGTTGACTGCCCGGGCCATGCTGACTATGTTAAGAACATGATCACCGGTGCTGCACAGATGGACGGCGCTATCCTCGTCGTTTCCGCTGCTGACGGCCCGATGCCGCAGACCCGTGAGCACATCCTCCTCTCCCGTCAGGTTGGTGTTCCGTACATTGTTGTATTCATGAACAAGTGCGACCAGGTTGACGATGAAGAGCTCCTCGAGCTCGTTGAGATGGAGATCCGTGACCTGCTGAACGAGTATGAGTTCCCGGGCGACGACACCCCGATCATCAAGGGTTCCGCTTACCTCGCACTCACCAGCGAGTCCAAGGACATCAACGCTCCTGAGTACAAGTGCATCCTCGACCTGATGGATGCTGTCGACTCCTACATCCCGACCCCGGAACGTAAGGCTGACCTCCCGTTCCTGATGCCGGTTGAGGACGTCTTCACCATCACCGGCCGTGGTACTGTTGCTACTGGTAGAGTTGAGCGTGGCGTTCTGAAGATGTCTGATGAAGTCGAGATCATCGGCCTCACCGACGAGAGAAGAAAGTCTGTTGTTACGGGCATCGAAATGTTCCGCAAGCTCCTCGACTTTGCTGAGGCTGGCGACAACATCGGCGTGCTGCTCCGTGGTATCCAGAGAACCGACATCGAGCGCGGCCAGGTTCTGTCCAAGCCGGGCACGATTCACCCGCACACCAAGTTCAAGGGTCAGGTTTACGTTCTGACCAAGGACGAAGGCGGCCGTCATACCCCGTTCTTCAACAACTATCGTCCGCAGTTCTATTTCCGTACCACCGACGTTACGGGCGTTATCTCCCTGCCGGAAGGCACCGAGATGTGCATGCCTGGCGATAACGTTGTCATGGACGTTGAGCTGATCACCCCGATCGCTATCGAAGAGGGTCTTCGCTTCGCTATCCGTGAAGGCGGCAGAACTGTTGGTTCCGGCGTTGTTACCGGCATCAACGAGTAATTTTTACTCAAACTAAAATCTCATCATTTTCTTCGGGGCGAGGTGTGATTCCTCACCGGCGGTAAGTGTCTTTGACATAAGCCCGCGACCGCAGTTTTGCGCTGATCCGGTGTGATTCCGGAGCCGACGGTTATAGTCCGGATGATAGAAGAAACGTGAATCAAAATGGTTTTCGGCACCCCGCGAGTTTTCGTGGGGTGCTTTTTTTGATTCTTACCCCCGTTTCTGTATTGACATAGTATAAAATAGGGCGCGGCATGGTTTGTAGTATGGCTACCAGACCGGTGCGCGTTCGTAAGACGGCACTGCGTCGAATGATTTGCGTTTTCTCTGTAAAGGAAGATGTAAGCAAAAAATCGGCGTTACGGTTAAATCGCTTGAATTTGTGCCGTCTGATATTCATACAGAAAGGTTCTGACATTTATGACCGTAAATACTGCTAAAACTTCCACTGTAAACATTCGTAAGATCGCGATGACCGGCGTGCTGGCGGCGATCGCGACCGTTTTGATGTTCCTGCACTTCCAGCTGCCGTTTATGCCGAGCTTTATTTCGCTCGACTTTTCGGAGCTGCCGGCGCTGATCGCGGCGTTTACGCTTGGCCCGGTGAGCGGCGTTGCCGTTTGCTTTGTGAAAAACCTTGTGCTGCTTTCGCAGACCATCACCGGCGGCGTGGGGGAGCTCTCGAACTTCATCATCGGTTCGGCATTTGTAGTGCCGGCGGGGCTCATTTATCGCCACCACCGCAATTACGGCGGCGCGATCGTGGGCTCTGTTGTGGGCGCGCTTTTGATGGCAGTGCTGGGATTCTTCTCGAATCTGTTCATCATTTACCCGATCTACACGAATGTGATGCCGATGGAGGCCATTATGGGCATGTATCAGGCAATCAATCCGTCCGTGCAGGAGTTGTGGCAGGCGCTTTTGATCTTTAACTTGCCGTTTACATTCTGCAAGGGGCTCATCAGTGCGGTTATCACGATTCTGGTATATAAAAAGCTGGAGCCGGTCATCAACGGCAAAGTCGTATGATATGCCGGAATTTGTCGGTATAAAACCGGGATTTTCTGCGGTTTTTTCCCTTGCTATTTGCGAAAAACTGTGTTATACTTTTTTACAGTCAAAAATGAATATGCCCTTATCAAGAGTGACGGAGGGAACAGGCCCTTTGATGTCCGGCAACCTGCATTTTGCAAGGTGCTAATTCCTGCGGCATGGCAATGCCGAAAGATGAGGATTTTGAACCGCTCATCTTTTGAGCGGTTCTTTTTTTCCTAAAATTCCTTGTGGGGGCTGTGAGTGAAAAGAGTAAAGGAGCAAAACATGAATAACAAACATCTTTTTACATCTGAATCCGTGACCGAAGGTCACCCGGACAAGGTTTGCGACCAGATTTCCGATGCAATTCTCGACGACATCATGGCGAAAGACCCGACCGCGCATGTAGCTTGCGAAGTGACGGCGACGACCGGTATGGTGCACGTGATGGGCGAGATTTCCACCGAGTGCTATGTGGACATCGATGCGATTGCGCGTAAAGTCATCAAAGAGATCGGTTACGATTCTCCGGATGCGGGCTTCAACGGTGCGACCTGTGCGGTGCTGACCTCCATCGACATGCAGTCCCCGGACATTGCAATGGGCGTGAACGAATCCCTTGAGACGAAAAACGGCGCCGCTGACCAGGACGACCTCATTGGCGCGGGCGACCAGGGCATGATGTTCGGCTATGCCTGCGATGAGACCCCGGAGCTGATGCCGCTGACCATCTCTTTGGCGCATAAGCTTGCAAAGCAGCTGGCAAAAGTCCGCAAGGACGGCACGCTTGACTACCTCCGCCCGGACGGCAAGACGCAGGTGACGGCGGAATACGACGGCGACACAGTGAAGCGCATCGACACCATCGTTATTTCCACGCAGCACAGCGAGGCTGTCTCTCTGGAACAGATTCGCAAGGATATGATCGAATATGTTGTGAAGCCGATCGTTCCGGTGGAGCTCATCGATGAGAACACGAAGTATTATGTAAACCCGACCGGCCGTTTTGTCATCGGCGGCCCGGTGGGTGACAGCGGTCTGACCGGCAGGAAGATCATCGTCGATACGTACGGCGGCGTAGGTCGTCACGGCGGCGGTGCATTCTCCGGCAAGGATCCGACGAAGGTTGACCGTTCCGCTGCATATGCGGCACGTTATATTGCAAAGAACATTGTAGCTGCGGGCTTTGCAAAGAAGTGCGAGGTGCAGCTTGCATACGCCATCGGTGTTGCACACCCGGTTTCCGTTATGGTCGATACATTCGGCACCGGCACGGTGGAGGATTCCAAGCTTGCCGAGGCTGTGCAGAAGGTCTTTGACCTGCGCCCGAACGCGATCATCCGCAACCTCGACCTGCGCCGCCCGATTTACCGTCAGCTCGCCGCTTACGGCCACATGGGCCGCGAGGAGCTCGGCGTGCAGTGGGAGAAGACCGACAAGGTCGAGGCTCTGAAGGCTGCCGTGCTTTAATTTGCGCAAAACAGAATAAGAACCGAATGCACCTTCGCGTCATAGACTGGCGCGGAGGTGTTTTTTATGGAGCCTATCGGGATTGCTTTGGTGTGCGCGTTTACGCTGTGTATCTTTTTATTTGTTGTGCGGAGCATTTGCCTGCGCGTGACACGTTCGAAAATGCTGGAGGATGCGCTGCCGTTTACGGTGTATGCGACGATTCGCCGCGCGGACGACGCAGAGTATATTGTGCGCAGTGTTTTGGAGCGCGTGAAGTGGCTGGATTTATACGGCATGTGCCGCATTGTGTGCCTGAATCCGACAAACGACCCGGAGATCGACGCGATTATCCGCAGACTTGTGCAAAAATACCCGTTTGCGGAGATTGGGGCTTTTCAAACACGAAAGAATGTTCTATAATAGAAGCGTAGAAATTTAAGTAATGAAGGCAGTAATGTTTCAGTGAAATATTCGGCTTTGCCGAATGTGAAATAATACTTACGTATTGTGAAATTTTTCGCTTGCGCGAAAAGTGAAATAAAACAAACCCAAAAGGATTTGTTTTGATGATAAATCAAGGAGGCGCAACCGATGCCGCAGGAAAACGGGCTGCTGGAAATGGAAGGCAGCGTGGAAAATATCGTCTACCACAACGACAGCAACCAGTACACGGTGTTGGAGGTCGATTGCGGCGAAGAGCTCATCACGGTGGTGGGGACGTTCCCGTATGTGAGTGTGGGGGAGCGGCTGCACCTGTATGGCACGTGGACGTCGCACGCGACGTTCGGGCAGCAGTTCCGCGCACAGGCGTTTGAGCGCTCCCGTCCGGCGGACACGGCGGCGATGCTGAAATACCTTTCGAGCGGCGCGGTGAAGGGCATCGGCGGCGCGCTGGCGGGGCGAATTATAGAAGCGTTCGGCGATGAATCCATTAAGGTGATTGAGGAAGATCCGGCGCGGCTTGCAACCGTGAAGGGCATCACGCTGAAAAAGGCGAAAGAAATCTCCGAGGAGATGCAGCGCGTGAACGGCATCCGTGATTTGATGGCATTCCTCGGCAGCTTTGGCGTGCGCCCGGAGGACACCGTGAAGGTGTGGAAGGTGTACGGGCAGGACTCTGTGGCGTGCATTCAGGAAGACCCGTACCGGCTGTGCAGCGATAAGATCGGCATTTCGTTTGCGGTGGCAGATCAGCTGGCGGAGTCGCTGGAGTATGACCGCGACAACAAGGAGCGCGTGAAGGCGGGCGTGCTGTATGTGCTGCGGCACAATTTGAATAACGGGCACACGTGCCTGCCGGCGGATAAACTGTGCGCGGCGGCCGCGAAGCTTTTGGGCGTGCCGCCGGAGAGTGCGCAGGAGGCTTTACTTGAGCTGTGCCAGACGTTTGAGGCGGTGAACGAGAATTTTAACGGGCGTGACTTCGTGTTTTTGCCGAAGCAGCACCGCAGCGAGGTATACTGCGCCGACCGCATCCATATGATGCTGCGCTACCCGCCGGAATCCATTACGGGCATCGACCGGGAGATTGCGGAAATTGAGCGCACAGAGGGCATCGAGTACGCCGAATTGCAGAAGGATGCGATCCGCGCGGCGCTGGAAAAGGGTCTTTTGATTTTGACGGGTGGCCCGGGCACAGGCAAAACGACGACGCTGAACGCGATTATCCGCATTTTAATGGAAAAAGGCGAGACGGTATTTCTGGCGGCGCCGACGGGGCGCGCGGCGAAGCGCATGTCCGAGTTGACGGGCGTGGAGGCGAAGACCATTCACCGCATGTTACAGGTGGACTGGGACGACAACGATGACCCGGTGTTCCAGAGAAACGAGCGCAATCCGCTGGAGTGTGACGCAGTGGTCATCGATGAGCTTTCCATGGTGGACGCGTATGTGTTTGAAAGCGTTCTGCGCGCGCTGCCCATCGGCTGCCGTTTGATCTTGGTCGGCGACAGCGACCAGCTGCCGAGCGTGGGGCCGGGCAATGTCATCGGAGACCTTATTGCGTCGAAGGTATTCCCAACAGTGCAACTGAAGGAGATTTTCCGTCAGTCGATGGAGAGTCTCATTGTGATGAACGCGCACAAGATTGTAGAGGGCGAGATGCCGGAGCTTTCCGTGCGCAGCAACGATTTCTTTTTTATGCCGCGCGAGGATGCACGCTCCGTTTCGGAGACGGTGCAGTCGCTTGTGGTGACGCGCTTGCCGAAAAGCTACGGGTATTCGCCGGTGACGGACATTCAGGTATTATGCCCGGGACGCAAGGGCGAGCTTGGCACGGTGGAGCTGAACCGTAAGCTGCGCGAGCAGATTAACCCGCCCGCGAAAAACAAGCCGCAGGTGACGGTGAACGGCACGGTTTTCCGCGAGGGCGACAAGGTGATGCAGATCAAGAATGACTACAACCTGCCGTGGAGCCGCGAAGACGGCACGGTGGGCGAAGGCGTATATAACGGCGACATGGGCATCATCATCGATGTGGACAAAGATGCCGGGTGTCTGCGTGTGGAAATCGACGACAAAGAGGTGTTGTATGATTTTGAGCACGCGGCAGCAGAACTGGAGCTCGCCTACGCCGTGACGGTACATAAGAGCCAGGGCAATGAGTTTACGGCGGTGGTGATGCCGATGTTCCCGGGCGCGCCGCAGCTGAGCTACCGAAATTTGCTGTATACGGGCATTACACGTGCGAAAAAGCTGCTGATTTTGGTTGGCAAGCGCAGTGTAGTCGCCGATATGGTGGCGAACGATAAAAAGACGCGGCGGTTTTCCGGCTTGCAGCACTTTTTGCTCGAAAAGCCGGAGGAAGACGGGCCGGAGCAGAATGAGGAAGCGGAAGCATGAGCGTTTTAGAGAAGATTCTCACGTTCTTTTACCCGAAGCGATGTCTTTTGTGCGGGCGCGCGGGAGCGGTGAACGAGGACGAGTTGTGCGTGGACTGCGCGAAGCTGCAGCCGGATGTTCGCGTGCGGTTTTTCGCGTTGCATGCAGGAAGACGGGATTACACGCTGGAATGCCGTGCGCCGCAGCGGTACAGGGAGCCGTTTCGGTCATCCTTGTGGCGGTTCAAGTTCAAAAACGAGACGAACCTTGCGAAACCGCTTGCAAAGTTAATGCTGCCGGCGATCGATAAAAACCGGGTTTGGGACTGTATTGTGCCGGTTCCTATCAGCCGGGAGAGGCTGAAACAGCGCGGGTACGATCAATCGGTGCTGCTTGCAAAAGAGGTATCGAAGCTGACGGGTATTTCGTGCCGCACGGATATTTTGGAGAAGACGAAGCACAACCGCACGCAGCACAATTTGAGCGCCAAGGAACGTGAAGCGAATGTGCGTGGGGCGTACCGCGCGGAGGGTGCGGCGCGGCTGCGCATTCTGCTTTTGGACGATATCGTGACGACCGGCGCGACGGCCGTGGAATGCGCAAAGGTGTTGTACCGAAACGGGGCGGACTATGTGGGCTGTGTTTCGTGCGCGACGGTCGATTAGACCTTGCAAAACGGGAAAAAGTCATGTAAAATAAAGGACAGTATAACGCGAGAGGATGGTACCATGGCCGGTACGGATATTGCGATCGATTTGGGTTCGGCAAATTTCAGATTATATGTAGACGGCAAGGGCGTTGTGGTGGATGAACCGAACGTCATCGCCGTAGATGAAGACTCTAACCGTGTGGTGGCCGTGGGCCGCCGCGCGTATAAAATGCTTGGCAGAACGAGCGATCGCGTGCGCGTGGTCAAGCCCGTGACGGGCGGTGTGATTTCCGATTTGACGCTGATGGACGCGACGCTGCAGCACTACCTGAAAAAGGTGACGAACAGCCGCGTTTTCATGCCGCGCGCCGTTGTGGCGGTACCGAGCGGTATTACGGAAGTGGAGCGCCGTGCGGTGGTGGACGCTGTGGCGGCGAACGGCATTCGCAAGGTGTGCTTGATCGAAGCGCCGGTGGCGGCGGCGATCGGTGCGGGGCTGGATATTTCCCGCCCGCACGGCAGCATGGTTGTCACGCTCGGCGAGGGTGTGAGCGACATCGGCGTGCTTTCAATGAATCGCCTTTCCGTAAGCGGCAGCATTGCCGTGGGCGGCGCGGTGTTCAACGAGGATATTATCAAATACGCGCGCAGAAAGTTTGACCTGATTATCGGCGAGCAGACGGCAGAGGCGGCAAAGTGCGCCGTGGGCTGCGCGTTCCCGCTGAAGGACATTGAAAAATATGAGCTGCGCGGCAGAGACGAGCGCAACGGCCTGCCTGCAAAGGTGGAAGTGACCTCCGACGAGATTGGCGAAGCCATGCTGGAATCTGTTGTGAAGGTTGTGCACACAATTCAGAGTGTGCTGGAGGAGACGCCGCCGGAGCTGACGGCAGACATCGGCAACGCGGGCATTGTGTTGACAGGCGGCGGCGCGAAGCTGCGTGGGTTGGACACGCTTATCTCGAAGCAGACGAAAATGCGCGTGCGCATTGCGGAAGAACCGGAGGATTGCGTGATTCTCGGCGCAGGACGCGCGGTGCAGTGGATAGACAGCGTGAAGATGGACGCGGGCAAGGAAAACGGCAATGTGCCGCTGACCGCGTATTATTAAGGAGCGGCGTATGGAAAAACGGGTGCCGAAAGGCCGCAAAATGTGGACGGTGCAGATCGACGAAAACGGCGGTGTGCATATTCCGAAAGAGGCATTGGCGCTTATCGGGCTGAAGGCCGGGGAAAGCGCGGTGCTGACGGGCGACAAACGCCGCGGGTTGGTGCTTGTGGCCGAAAGCCGCGCGAAAGCGGTGCAGGAAGCCTTTTTGAAAAACAAAGAATAAGCTTGGCGCAGAGGAATTCTCTGCGCTTATTTTTTACGGAAATTTGCGTGCTGGTCTTGCGTGCGGCGGGCTGCGGCGCTGCCGTCTCGGGGGAAAGTGAAGCTGCGCAAGAAGAGCGGGCATTGGGAATATAGGTAAAAGCAGAGTAAATGAAGATAAAGCCGGGTTATGGAACGCGGCTTTTGTTCTGTGAAAAAACGGCGGGGTGAAAGCTTCCGAATAAAAAATCAAAATAGGGGTTGACAAATGTATACGAGTTTAGTATACTATGAGCAAGTTAGTTTATACTAACTTCAAGGATAACACATAGCGGTGAGAATCCGCTTTATTTAAAGCAAATGAGTTAGCGAAAGCTAACTTAAATCGAATGCAAAGACCGGTTTTGTGGGCGGCCTGTGAAACGCTTTTGCAGGCGGAAAGGATAGAATATGAGCGTAGTGATCGTTGGCGGCAATGAACGCATGGCATGTCAGTACATGGACATCTGCAAGAACCATGGCTGCAAAGCAAAGGTGTATGTGAAGGAGAACGGCTCTTTGAAAAAGAAGCTCGGCACGCCGGACTACCTTTTGCTTTTCACAAGCACGGTTTCGCACAAAATGATGCTGAGCGCTTCCAAGGAAGCGAAAAGAAATAACATTCCGATCGCGTATGTGCCGAGCAGCAGTGCCTCGGCGCTGCACAGTGTACTGGCAGATTGCTGTGCGGCTGTGCGCGGAGAGTGTGCTTTCAATGCTTGAGAAATACTTGATCGAGCATTGTGCGCCGACGCTGGCATCGCTTAAAACGGCGAGCTTATTTTCCTACCACGCGGCGCAGGACCCGGAGGACGATGTAAAGCATTTGAATCGCATATTCCGCGATAAAGGCGTGGAGCTGCTGATCTTAAAGCGCGAAGAAAATGCGATGCTCATTTATGTGTGCCGCCGCACGCAGCTTGCAAAAGACCTGGAGCGCCCCGGCGCAAAGGAGCTTTTGGGACGCTACGGCTACACCGACACGAGCGTGGACGGCGCGATAGAGCGGCTGCGCATGCGGCTTGCAAGCGGAGACGGGTTCCCGCATGAGATTGGGCTTTTCCTCGGCTACCCGGTGGAGGACGTGCTTGGGTTCATTGAAAACGCCGGGCAAAACTGCAAGTGCTGCGGATGTTGGAAGGTGTACTGCAACGAAGCACCGGACGACGAAGCAGACGCAGCGTGCATTGCACTTGGCAAGAAGCTCGCAGGTGAATAATTCATAGAGTATAACGTGTAATACCACACATTTGCGCATAACAGGATAGAAAAAACCGACGGCATGAGGGAACTTGTGCCGTCGGTTTCCTTATACAAAAGGAGTCGCTCTCGGAAATGGGAGCGACTTCTTTGCTGTTTATGATTACATGGACGTCGGAACGGTGATGTTGAACATGGTGAGGACGTTGCGAATGACCGTTGCGGTGGCGCGGCAGAGGGTGAGACGCGCCTGCATGAGGCTTTCTTCCTCGCCCTTTACACGGCAGGCATTGTAGAATTTGTGGAACTTTGTTGCAAGCTCGATAACATAGCGCGTGATGCGTACCGGGTCGTAGTCCTTTGCGGCGCCGATGATCTCATCGGTGTAAGACGCGATGTGCTGGATGAGCTCAAGCTCCTCCGGCGCGGTGAGCAGTGCGAGCTCCTCAGCGGTGCAGTCGCGCGGGGTGACACCCTCGGCTTCCAGTGCGCGCAGGATGCTGCAAATACGCGCGTGGGCGTACTGGACGTAGTACACGGGGTTCTGGGAATCCTGCTGCACGGCGAGGTCGAGGTCGAAGTCGAGCAGGGAGTTCGCTTCACGCATGTTAAAGAGGAATCTTGCGGAATCGACCGGGACTTCATCGAGCAGGTCACCAAGCTGGATGGCCTTACCGGTACGCTTGCTCATGCGCACGGGCTGGCCGTCACGCATCAAACGGACGAACTGCATGAGGATGATGTCGAGCTTATCGGCGCTCTGACCGATGGCGTCCATCGCGCCTTTCATGCGGGCGACGTGGCCATGATGGTCGCTGCCCCAGATGTCGATGAGCAGGTCGAAGCCGCGGTCGAACTTATTCTTGTGGTAGGCGATGTCTGCCGTAAAGTAGGTCGGGTTGCCGTTGGCGCGGACGAGCACTTCGTCCTTTTCGCCGCCGAACTCAGTTGCCTTGTACCAGACAGCGCCGTCTTTTTCGTAAGTGAGGCCGCGGTCGCGCAGGTAATCGACGACGGCCATGACTTCGCCGTCCTTGTGCAGGTCGCTTTCGAGGAACCAGCGGTCGTAATGGACGCGGTATTTTTCCATATCGGCCTTCATTTTCGCGATGTTCTTCGGCAGGCCGAAGCCGACGAGTGCCTTGCGGCGCTCTTCTTCGGTGACGTGCATCAGCTCATCGCCGTGCTCTTTGGCGTACTCTTTGGCGAGGTCAAGAATGTCTTCGCCGTGGTAGCTGTCCTCCGGGAGCTCCGGCGGATTTTCCGCGAAGAGCTGCTGGTAGCGAATGGAGAGGGAGAGACCGAATTTATCGAGCTGATTGCCGGCGTCATTGACGTAAAACTCACGCCAAACGTCGTAGCCTGCGGCATCCAGAACGGAGGCGAGGCAATCGCCGAGCGCGCCGCCGCGGGCGTTGCCCATGTGCATGGGACCGGTGGGGTTGGCGGAAACGAACTCGACCATGACCTTGCGGTGGTTGCCGTAGTCGCTTCTGCCGTATGCGCTGTCTTTTGTGAGCACCTCGGTCAGCACATCGCTGTAAAACGCGGAGCCGAGGAAGAAGTTCATGAAGCCGGGGCCGGCGGTCTCGGCCTTAACGAAGTAGGTGCCGTTGAGGTCGAGATTTTCCATGATAGCCGCGGCGATTTTCGGGGGCGCCATGCGGAATGCACGCGCGGAAGCCATGGCGGCGTTCGTTGCGAAATCACCGTGAGAGCGGTCTGCCGGGCGTTCTACGGTGAAAGCGGGCAGCTCTGCTTCGGGCAGCATGCCCGCAGCCATCGCTTTTTTCATCGCCGCTTCAATGACGGCAGAAACCTGTTCTTTTGCAATGCTTACTGCTTTAGACATAGGAGATGTTCCTTTCGGTTTATTTATTGAATAGATCACGCTTGCGCAGGCGAACGCAGATTTCGTTGCTGGAGGAAAGCTGGGTATCGATGTCGAGCGTATAGCGGATGCACAGCTCACCGCCCGCAGCGGAAAGGTCATGCTTTAACGTCTGTGTATATACGCCGAGGGAGAGCACACCTGCGCCGGTATCATAAAGGCATTTGTGGCGCTTGCCTTTTTCCAGTACCAGACGGGTGGGCGTGCCGGGGGCCAGCATGGTAACGGTATCCTCATTTTCGATTTTGAGCACTTTGAGCTGACCGTTATACGGCGCTTCATCGGCATATTCCGTGTAGGAGATATACTTTGCGCCGCCGCGCTCGGTGTAATCGCCGAGCGTATCCACCTGAATTTCATCGGTCTGTGCGTCAATCGTTTGGCGACCGATGATGGTGATTTCGTAATCTTCGCGCATAATCACTCAGTACCTTTCAATATCTATACATTCCACGCAGCTTTCAACGCTTTGCCCGAGGAAGAGCTCGGCGACTTTATAAAAGCTTTCGGTGTCGTCGCTGACAAAATACTGCTGTGTGCCGTCGGTTTTGCCGTCGCACAGCAGACCGTTTTCCTCCAGCACGGTGCGGCAGCTTTTGGCGGCTTCGCGACCGGAACTGATGAGCGTGACGTTTTCGCCCATGACGCGGCGGATGGTCTCGCTGATGATGGGGTAATGCGTGCAGCCCAGAATGAGTGTATCCACGCCGGCTTCACGGATGGGCGTTAAGTAGCGCTCGGCCGTCAGGCGCGGGATAGGGTCATCCGGCGAGACGAACGCGTTTTCTACGAGCGGCACGAATAAGGGACACGCCTGCTCGAACACTTCGGTTTTCGGCGCGAGACGCTCGATCTCCTTGCGGTAGGAGCCGGAAGCGATGGTGGCGGCGGTGCCGATGATGCCGATCTTGCCGTTTTTCGTTTGCTCCACCGCGGCGCGCGCCGTGGGGCGCAGCACATCAAAATAAGGGACGGGCAGCGCATCGCCGATGACACGGGCCACAGAGCTGACCGTACCACAGGCGGCCAACACGGCTTTTACGTCGTGCCGGATGAGAAAATTCATATCTTGTTTTGCGTATTTGCGGATGATCTCGCGCCCGCGCGAGCCGTAGGGCACGCGGCCGGTATCGCCGAAGTAGAGGATATTCTCGTTCGGCAGGGTGCGAATCAGCTCCCGCATGGCGGTGAGGCCGCCGAGACCGGAATCAAATACGCCGATGGGTCTGTTATCCATAAATTGCGCCTCGCGTTAGTCTTCACGCGTGAAAGCGCAGTCGATAAGCTTTTCAAGCAGCTCGCTGTACGGGGTACCGGCGTTTTCCCAGAGCTTCGGGTACATGCTGATGGACGTGAAGCCCGGCAGCGTGTTGATCTCGTTTAAAATGACCTTGTGCTCCTTTTCGGTGACGAAGAAATCCACGCGGGAAAGGCCATCGCAGCCGAGCAGGTTGTAGGCGCGAACAGCCGTCTTGCGCACTTCCTCCGCAACGTCTTCGGGCAGACGCGCCGGGATGAAGAGCTGTGCGACGCCGTTCTTATATTTGTCGTCATAATCGTAGAATTCGGCGCCGGCACCGATCTCGCCGACCGGGGAAGCGACGCTTTTGCCGCGGTTGCCGAGCACAGCACACTCGACCTCTTGCCCGACGATGCCTTCCTCAACGACGACCTTCGTGTCGTTTTCGGCGGCAAGGCGAATGGCGGCGTCAAGCTTTTCGGGATCCGTCACCTTGCTGACGCCGACGGAGGAGCCTGCGTTAGCCGGCTTTACGAACACCGGGAAATCGAGGCGTGCGGCGATCTTGTTGCGGATCTTCTCGCCGTCTGCAAAATAACGGTCGGCGTAGAACCACAGGTAGTGCGCCTGCTCGATGTTCGCGGAGGAAAGCAGCGTGTGGGTGACGGCTTTATCCATGCACACGGCGGACGCGAGCGTGCCGCAGCCGACATACGGGATGCCGCTGAGCTTGAAGAGGCCCTGAATGGTGCCGTCTTCGCCGTTTTTGCCGTGCAGCACAGGGAAGAGGACGTCGACCTTGAGGACGGTGTAGCTGCCGTCGGCGTTCAGAACGACGAGGCCGTTCGTGGCTTTATCGGGGGAGATGAACGCGGGGCGCGCGGACTCGCTGTTCATCCACGTGTTGTTTTCAATGTTTTCCACAGCACCCGTATAGAGCAGCCAGCGGCCGTCCTTCGTGATGCCGAGGGTGAGAATGTCAAACTTCTCTGTATCAAGATTTCGGATGATCGAGGAGGAGGACATCAGCGAAACTTCATATTCCGAAGACGCGCCGCCGAAGATCACGCAAACAGTTTTTTTCATAATAAAGGGCTCCTTCCCGCGCAGAAAATCACTGCGCAAACACTTTTTTGAGTGTTCAAAAAGAATTTTCAAAAGAATAAAAGGACAATATACCAGTAGTTTTACTCTTTTGCCGTATAAAATATGCGAATACACGAATTAGCTCGTGCACACGCATCGCCGCTCGGGCGATATCGGTTTAGTATACCATATCTTCTGCGTTTTTTCAAGCACTGTGCGGGTTTTCGGGGCGGGAACTGAAAAGAAAAGCAGCCCTTGGCGCTGCAAACACAGAGCCAAGGGCTGCGGATCGATCAAATTATGCTATTTTCAGGAGAAAATCAGTCCCACATCTTGAGGTATTCGCCGGTGTTGCCCTCGAGGCGAGCCTGCTCAAGCGTGACTTCGATGCTCGGAGCGCCGAGGGTGATGCGTCTGTTCTTATCATTGTAGCACCAATGCACGGCGTTCTGGATGATGCGGCGGACGTACGGATTGTAGAAGGAACCGTTCGTCTCGTGGCCCGGCTGGAAATAGAAGATCTTGCCGTAGCCGCGGGTGAAGGTGCAGCCGCTGCGGAAGACTTCGCCGATGTCATACCATCCCTCGAAAATAACGTCGTCCGGGGTAGCAATATCAAAATATTCGCCGTAGCACTCTTCAATGCCGAGCTCGAAATGCTCCGGAATACCGTCTGCGATGGGGTGGGTCGGCTTTACGTTGAAAAGACGCTCGTAGGTGCCGTCACGCCATTTCAGAGAACATGTGGTGCCGTTTAATTTGCGGAAAATTTTGGAATAGTGGCCGGAATGAAGCACAATGAGACCCATGCCGTTCATGATGCGCTTGTAGACCTTTTCAACGACCTCGTCGGCGACGAACTGATGGCCCATGTGGCCCCACCAGATCATAACATCGGTATTTTCCAGCACTTCGTCGGTCAGGCCGTTTTCCGGCTGTTTCATCTGTGCAGTGCGCACCTCAACTTCGTCGCCCAGTTCGCGGACGATGTCTGCAATGGTTTCGTGCAGACCGTTCGGATGCTGCTTGATGGCCTCCTCGCTGCAATGCTCAAAGGTTGGGTCATCGTGAAGATATTCGTTCCAGACAGTGACTCGAATCATGTAAAATAACTCCTTTAGGTAGTGTTTTGGTAATTTAATACAATTATAGCGTTTGCTTTAATAAAATGCAAGTACAAAATATGCATTTACGGGGTTTTTGTTGAAAAATTGCATGGAAAACAACCGTGCGAAATATCAATTTTTGACAGCGCATACAATGTGCAAATGTGGCTTTTGCATAAAACCCGACTTTGCGGGCAGGCTAAAGAAGTCGCCAAAGTGCGGCACGAACTTAGAAATTCAAAAGGAAAGGATCTGGACTGATATGAACAAGCTGAAATGTAGCGTGACGACCTGCCGACACAACGCAAACGACCTGTGCGAGCTGCGCAAAATTCAGGTGGACGGCCCCGCCGCGCTGGAAAGCCGCGAGACCTGCTGCGTCTCTTATGCAGAGCGCACGTCTTCCTCCGAAAACTCCTGCGGATGCTCGTCTTCACCGAGCACCACAGCTGATGTGCATTGCAGCGCCGAGCACTGCACGTATAACGATAACCACAAGTGCAGCGCGGACTGCGTCTGTGTGGGTTGCTGCTGCGCAGACCCGGAGGTCGTCAGCGAGACGGAATGCTGCACGTTTGAGCGCAGAGCGTAACCGTTTCTAAATCTTCACATGTTTCCCTTAGGGCGGTGCGGCTTTGGCTGTGCCGCCCTTTTCTGTTGCTTTTTACCATGTTTTTCGATATACTGTTTTTATAAACCGGCAGAGAGGGGGAGCACGGTGATCGACACGGAACGTTTTTTACAGGCGCGACAAGAGGCGCTGGGGCGCGTTGGCGGCGCAGGCGGCATCGGTACGCTTTCGGAAAAAGCTTTGCACGCGGCGCTGAAAAGCTACTACGAACCCGATTTTGAGAGCCGCGAAGTGAAGGTGGGCGGCTTTGTGGCGGATATTGTCGGCGAAAACGGAATCATCGAAATTCAAACGCGCGGGTTTGACCGGCTGGGCCGCAAACTCGACGTGTTTTTGGAAGCGGCGCGCGTAACGGTGGTATACCCTGTGGTGCCAAAGCGCGGGCTGTGCTGGGTGGACCCCGAAACGGGCGAGATCTTCGAAAAGCGAAAATCACCGAAAAAGGGCGCAGCGTATGATGTTTTCCCGGAGCTGTATAAGATCAAAAATCAGCTTATGCACCCGAATTTTCGGCTGTGCATCCCGCTTTTGGAGGTGACGGACTACAAGTATCTCGACGGTTACGGTAAGCAAAAGAAGCTGCGCGCGACGCGTGGGGAGCGTATTCCGGAAGCACTGCTCGGCGAAGTGATCTGCGAGAGCCGTTGGGATTATTTGAATTTGCTGCCCGAAGACCTGCCGGAGCCGTTTACGACGAAAACGCTTGCAAAAGCGATGCGCCGCTCGCAGACGCAGGCGCAGTGTGCGGCGAATGTGCTGTATTCCATGGGTGTTTTGGAGCGTGTGGGTAAGGAGAAAAACGCATATTTGTACGTGAAAAAATAGGAAGAATAAAAGCGTATCGCTTGCGGCTTTTGAAGCTCGGAGCGATACGCTTTTTGGTGGGTGTTGTTTTTCTGAAGGCGGCGTTTTTGCCGCCTTGGGCGTTGTCCTAAGAACCCGCAAATTTTCTCGAAGAAAACTTGACGAAAGACTTTTATCCATGGTTACCGGAAGCTTAGGCGTTTAATTTACGAAAGTTCATTTTCAGCGTTCTTGTACTGCGCAGGTGAGGAACGTTGGCGTCGGGGCGATGCATGTATACGCTTTGTATCAGGCCGAAGCCGAGGTACAGACACACGGCACTGCTGCCGCCGGCGGAGAAGAACGGCAATGTGACGCCCATGACGGGCAGAAGCGCCAGGCACATGCCGATATTTGAGACGGACTGTAAAGCGATGAGCCCGAAAAAGCCGAAGCACATGCAGCGCCCGAGGTCGTCCCTCGCCTTTGACGCGATATACAGCACGCGCAGGAGATACAATAACAATAATACGATGATAGCGGTGCAGCCGATGAAGCCGAGCTCCTCGCCGGCAACGGAGAAGATGAAATCACTGTGCTGGAACGTGACGAGGTTTGTTTCGACACGCGGACCGTTAAACAGCCCTTTGCCGGTCAGCTGGCCGCTGCCGATGGAGATACGTCCCTGCACCTGCTGGTAGCCTTCATTGAGCCGAATAGATGGGTCGTCCAGATTATAGACAGATGTGAAGCGCTTGATTTGATATTCGCTGAGAACAAATTTCCACAGCACGGGCACGGACACGGCGACAAGCGCGCCGAGCAAAATGAAATAGCGCAGCTGTACACCGCCGCCGAGGCTCATGCACAGGAACATGAAGAAAAAAACGATCGCGGCGCCGTCATCACCCTGAACATGGCAGAGCAGAACGGGCACCGCCGCGTGGAGCGCGAGCAGAACGACGTGCAGAGGGTGATTGATTTTATTTTGCACGCGCAAAACGGAGATGTGCTTTGCATACGTCAGCATAAAGCAGATTTTCACAAGCTCGCTCGTCTGGAACGTGCGGCCCGCAAGGCTGATCCACGCGCGCGCGTTGACGCCCTCGCTGCCCTGCACGCTGATGCCGAAAAACATGGTGTAGAGCATGATAAAAACGGAAAAACCCGCGATGAGATACCAGAACGACGCAATGCTTTCGTAATCGATGAAGGAGAGCACAAGCGCCGCGAGAAGGCCCGCAACGGTCACGACGAGCTGCGTTTTGAAATAATCCGTGTTCATCGCGCGGGAAACGCTTTTCAGAAGAATAAGGCTGAACGTGGATATTGTGAGCATCAAAAGCCAAAGAAGCTTGTCCGTACGGCGGAAAAAGGACGAAACAGCAAGGAAAATGCGGCTGTCTTTCGTAAGATCACCTGCTTTCAAAAAAATCAGAAGAAGCCAAAGTAAAACAAAGCGTAAAAGTCTTTGTAAGATGTTAGAAATAAAAAGCGAAATTTCAACAAAATTTCTATTTTAGTATATCACACAGAAAAGGAAGGGGCAATATCCAGATTTTTTTCCGTTAAAAAAGCGCGTTCCTCTTTACGGAAACGCCTTTTTGCGCTATAATCTATAAGGTATAACGATGTCCGCATGCTGCGGCGTGCGGCAAAACGAAAAGAACGGAAATGAAAGGTTGGTTGCAATGCTTACCGATATTGAAATTGCGCAGCAGACAAAATTAAGACCGATTGCGGAGATCGCGGAAGAACTGCATGTATGTCCCGAAGAGCTGGAGCCCTACGGACGCTTTAAAGCAAAGCTGAATGATGACCTGTTCAAAAGACTTGAAAACGAGCCGGACGGCAAGTTGATCCTTGTTACGGCCATCAACCCGACGCCGGCGGGCGAGGGCAAGACCACCACAACGGCTGGCCTCGGTCAGGCTATGGCGAAGATCGGCAAAAAAGCCGTCATCGCGCTGCGTGAACCGTCTCTGGGTCCGGTGTTCGGCATCAAGGGCGGCGCTGCCGGCGGCGGCTACGCACAGGTGGTGCCGATGGAGGACATCAACCTGCACTTTACGGGCGACATGCACGCCATCACTTCGGCAAATAACTTGCTGTGCGCCATGCTCGATAACCACATGCAGCAGGGCAACGTGCTGGGCATCGATCAGCGCCGTGTGCTCATTAAGCGCTGCGTCGATATGAACGACCGCGCGCTGCGCAGCATTGTCATCGGCCTTGGCAGTAAGGTGAACGGCATCCCGCGCGAGGACGGCTTTATCATCACCGTCGCAAGCGAGGTCATGGCGATTTTGTGCCTTGCAAAGGATTTGAAAGACCTGAAAGAGCGCCTCGGCAAAATCCTCATTGCATATACGTATGACGGCAAGCCGGTCTATGCGAAGGACATCAAGGCGGATGGCGCTATGACGGCTTTGCTCAAAGATGCCATCAATCCGAACCTTGTGCAGACGATTGAAGGCACACCGGCCATCATGCACGGCGGTCCGTTTGCAAACATTGCGCACGGCTGCAACTCCGTGCGCGCAACGCGCTTGGCGCTGAAGCTCGGCGATTACTGCATTACGGAAGCAGGCTTCGGCTCCGACCTCGGTGCGGAGAAGTTTCTCGACATCAAGTGCCGTTTGGCGGGACTCAAGCCGAACTGCATCGTCGTTGTCGCGACGGTTCGTGCGCTGAAATACAATGGCGGCGTGCCGAAGGCAGAGCTTGCAAAGGAGAATGTTCCGGCGCTCGAAAAGGGCATTGAGAACCTGCGCGCACACGTGGAGAACATGCATAAATATAACGTGCCGGTCGTCGTCGCCATCAACCGCTTCGGCACCGATACGGACGCGGAGCTGAAAGTCATCGACGATTGCTGCAAGTCCCTCGGTGTAGAGTATGCACTCTCCGAAGTGTTCGCAAAGGGCGGCGAAGGCGGCGTGGAGCTTGCAAAGACCGTCTGCAAGGTCATCGACGAGAATCCTGAAAGCCACTTTGCGCCGATCTATGACCTTGATCTCACAGTGGAGGAGAAGATCCGCACGATCGCGCAGAAAATCTACGGCGCGGATGACGTGACGTTCACGAATCAGGCGATGAAGTCCCTGAAGGACATCAAGGCGCTCGGCGGCGACGCGCTGCCGGTGTGCATCGCAAAGACGCAGTATTCGCTTTCTGACGACCCGACGCTGCTCGGCCGTCCGACCGGCTTCAATATTACGATCCGTGACTTGCGCCTCTCGAACGGCGCGGGCTTCGTGGTTGCGTATGCGGGCGATGTCATGACGATGCCCGGTCTGCCGAAGGTGCCGTCTGCCGAAAAGATCGACGTCGACGGTAACGGCGTGATCCACGGCCTGTTCTGATGCAACGGTTTGTTTCTCACTCGGTGCAGGACACCGAAAAAATCGCGGCGAAGCTGGCGGAAAAGCTCAAGGGCGGCGAGGTCATCGCGTTCACGGGACCGATGGGCATGGGCAAGACGGCGTTTACGCGCGGACTTGTGCTGGCGCTTGGCGGCGGGGACGTGGTCTCCAGTCCGACGTTCGCGCTTGTGAACGAATACGATGCGCGGCTGACGGTGCAGCACTTTGACATGTACCGCGTTTCCGGTTGGGACGATCTCTACTCCACGGGCTTTTTCGATTACCTCGATACGGACAACGTGCTCGTCATTGAGTGGAGCGAAAACATTGACGGCGCTTTGCCGGAAAACACGATTTATGTCCACATGGAAAAGGGCGAGACGGAGACGGAGCGCATCGTTACCATTGAGGGCATAGACCTGTGATAAGTTTCTGATAGAAAGGACGGCTTTTGCGCGGCAAAAAATTGCGTGAAAGCGACAAATATGCTGATTTTAGCACTCGATTCCTCTGCGGCGCCGGCCTCGGCCGCGCTTTTGGAGGATGGAAAAATACTCTCTGAATTTTATATCAACACAAAGCAGACGCACAGCCAGACGCTGATGCCGATGGTGGAATCTGTTTTGAAGCTCACGAATAAAACGCTTGACGATGTGACCTGCATGGCGGTCTCTGCCGGGCCGGGTTCGTTCACGGGGGTGCGCATCGGTGTCTCCTGCGTGAAGGGACTTTCCATGACGCGGAACATCCCGTGCGCGGGCGTTTCCACGCTGCGCGCTATGGCGGAGAACGCACGGCAGCTGACGGGTATCGTCTGTGCTGTGATGGACGCACGCTGCGGGCAGGTGTATAATGCGCTGTTCCGTGCGGAGGACGGTAAGCTCACACGTCTTTGTGATGACCGCGCACTGCCCATTGCGGAGCTTTTGGAAGAATGCAAAACGTTTACGGAGAAGATTTATCTTGTCGGCGATGGCGCGGAGCTTTGCTATAAGACGTTTGCGGCTATCCGTGCAGAGCTTTTGCTGCCGCAGCTTCGCTTTCAGCGTGCCTCCGGCGTTGCCATGGCGGCGCAGGAGATGGTTGAAAACGGACAGACGGTCACGCCGGACGCTTTGATGCCAATCTACCTGCGTCTGCCGCAGGCGGAGCGTGAACTGAAAGCCAAAAACGCACAGAAAAACAATAAGTAATCCATATACGAAGGAGAATAAAGCATGAAGATCGCAGTTGGTTCGGATCACGGCGGATTCGCTCTGAAAGAAGCCGTAAAGAAGCATTTGGAAGCGAAGGGCATCGAAGTCGAAGATTTCGGCTGCTATTCCACGGAGAGCGTGGACTATGCGGTGTACGGCGCAAAGGTCGCGCACTGTGTGGCAGACGGCAAGGCTGATTACGGCGTACTTGTTTGCTCCACGGGCATCGGTATTTCCATGGCCGCAAACAAAGTGAAGGGCATCCGCGCGGCACTGTGCAGCGATACCCACGCAGCGGAAATGACCCGCCGCCACAACAATGCAAACATTCTGTGTCTCGGCGGCCTTGTCACCGAGGAGAAGACCGCGCTGGAGATCGTGGACACGTTCCTCAAGTTTGACTTTGAGGGCGGCCGCCACCAGCGCCGTATCGACCAGATCGCAGATATTGAAAACGGACGCCTGTAAGGCAGAAATCGGAGAAATCAATATGGAAAACAACGAACAGATTTTTATCATGAACCATCCGCTCATTCAGCACAAGCTCTCTTTCCTGCGCGATAAGAACACCGGCACAAAGGAATTTCGCGAGCTTGTCAGCGAGATCGCAACGCTGATGTGCTACGAAGCTACCCGTGATCTGCCGCTGATGGACGTGCAGACGGAGACCCCGATGTGCACCGCAACGACGAAGGTCATCGCCGGCAGAAAGCTGGCATTCGTGCCGATTCTGCGCGCCGGTCTCGGCATGGTAGACGGCATGCTGCAGCTCGTTCCGAGCGCAAAGGTCGGCCATATCGGTCTTTACCGTGACCACGATACCTTGCAGCCGGTCGAATACTACAACAAGCTGCCGTCCGACATTGAAGAGCGTGATGTCATCGTGCTTGACCCGATGCTCGCGACCGGCGGTTCCGCAATGGACGCGATCACCATTGTAAAGCGCAGCCGCCCGCGCAGTATCAAGTTCCTGTGCATCATTGCAGCGCCGGAGGGCCTCAAGGCACTGAGCGAAGCGCACCCGGACGTGCATATTTACTGTGCAGCCGTTGATGAGAAGCTCAACGAACACGGTTACATTCTGCCGGGCCTCGGCGACGCAGGCGACCGTATTTTCGGCACGATGTAAGCTTTCGGAAAAGTTAATTTTATAAGAAAACACTCATGGAGTGAAAATGAAGAAGGAGTCGTACCCGAAAGCGGGCGCGGCTCCTTCGATTTTTATGTTTTGCGTTTTGCGGGGGGATTACAGCAGACGCGTGTCGTTGATGATAAGCTCGAACGTGAGCCCCAAAAGATCGGCGGCTTTTCTGCACAGCACCATACGGTCGAGGAAAATCTCGAAATACTCCATGACGGGGCAGATGTCCGTATCAATCGTGATGTTGAAAAGGCAAAGCTTCTGCTCTTTGTCAATTTTCAGCGAGGCGTTCACGACGGCGTAATTCACGCGGTCGTGAATATCCGTTGCGATAATCGCGTTTTTGCGCACGCGGGAACGACGCACGTCGCTTTTATCGGAGAGGATCAGCGCGGCAGAAACGGCGTTTACCGGGAAAGCGGTTTTCTCATCGTGGTGACCGATAGCCGAGCAGATGATAGCGATTTCTTCCGGCGGCATGTTCATGCGCGTTAAAAGCGTGAACGCCATAATGGCGCCGCTGTGCGCGTGGTCGACGCGGTTTACCGTGTTGCCGATATCGTGCAGATAACCGGCGATGGCGGCAAGCTCGCAGGTGCGCTTATCGTAATCAAGCGCTTCCAGAATGTTCCGCGCGTAGTTGCTGCACCGCTTGGCGTGCGGGCGGCCGTGCTCCGTGAAGCCCAGTGCGCCAAGGCAGCTGTTGCCCGCCTCCACGTAGACCTTCACTTCTGGATTTTTAAAAATGTCCTCCGGCATGATATGTGCATATTCCATAACGGTGCGCTCCTGAATTCAAAATCAGTCCGCTGTAAACATGCGGTACATGGCTTCAAGGCAGATTTGTGCGTGCAGCTTGAACTGCTCCACGTTGATGCACTCGTTTGCTTGGTGCGCGTTCGATTCCTCTTCGTCGAACGATGCGCCGAACGCAACGCCTGCGCCGCCCATCTGGCGGGCATACGTGCCGCCGCCCATGGAGAAGACGTCGCACTTTTTGCCGGTGACGTCCTCATAAGCGCCGGAAAGCAGGCTGACGAGCGGGCCGTCCTTCGGCAGGTACAGCGGCGGCTCATCGGAAATGAGCGTGTAGGTGAGGCCTGTGCCCTCCACGGACTTTGCAAGGATCTTGTCAATCTCTGCGCCGGACTTTGTTGCCGGGTAGCGAATGTCGATATCGAAGCGGCCCTCGCCGTTTTCGATGTTCACGAGGCCGAGGTTGAAGGTCAGCGCACCGCTCGGCTCATCGGACATCTTAACGCCGATGTTGGAGCCGTCATATGCAAGGCCGACTTTCTCATCCATGAACGTGAGGAATTCACCGCAGTCTGCGCCGAAAACGTTCACGAGCAGGTGCGCAAGGTGTGCGGCGGCGTTGATGCCGATCTCCGGGGTAGAAGCGTGCGCAGCCTTGCCGGTTGCGACGATGTGTGCGGCGTTTTCGGTGCGTGTGATGTCGAACTTCACTTCCGCAGCGTTTGCAGCTTCGACAAGCTTTGCAAATTCGTCGTCATCACAGAGCACGTCGGCTTCTGCCTTATACGGCACGGCGTTGACAACAGTACCGGCCTTGAAGGAAACGATCTTCTTGCCGACCTTGCCGGTTACGGCAAAGCGGAACAGGCCTTTTTCGCAGTGGCACACGCCGTAGCAGGCGTCCGGGGTGAAGCCCATGGTGGGCATCTGCTCTTTGGAGAAGTAGTGACCCATATCCTGCATGCCGATCTCCTCTGCGGAGCCGAGCACGACGCGCAGCTTGCGTTTGCCGACGACGCCTGCTTCCTTCAGCGCGCGCAGGCAGTGCAGCGCAACAATTGCCGGACCCTTGTTATCGGAAACGCCGCGGCCGAATGCCTTGCCGTCGCGGATGACCATGGTGTACGGATCGCTGTCCCAGCCTTCGCCGGCCGGCACGATGTCAAGGTGCGCCATAACAACGGCGTTTTCTTCGCCCTCGCCGAGCTCTGCGTGCATTGCGTAATAGTCGCTGTTCTTTGTCTTAATGCCGTATCGTTCCGCAATTTCTATCGCCTTATCCACAGCGGTTGCTGCGTCCTTGCCGAACGGATACGGACCGTCCTGTGGCTGTGCGACTGAGGGAATGGCGATGATATCGCCGAGGTCTTTCATTATATCGTCCCAGTAATCGAGAATTTTTTCACCGAACATGATACATTTCATCCTTTCCAAATGAATATACCTCTATCATAATCCATATTTGTGTTAAAATCAATCAAAACTCTGTAATTTTCCGCAGAGAAATAAAATGAAAGGGGAGGGTAGGATGCTGAACGGCATCTGGATGGCGATGATCGTGCTGGCGTTCGTCGGTGCGGTGTGCACGGGGAGATGGACGGCACTTTCCGCTGCGGCGGCGGATGGCGCAAGGCAGGCGGTGGAGACGGTGCTTTTGCTGCTCGGCGCGATGTGCCTTTGGACGGGCATCATGCGTATTGCGGGGGAGGCGGGGCTTACAAACGGGCTTTCCAAAATTCTGTCGCCGGTCATCAAGCGACTGTTTCCGAATTACGGAAAAAATGAAACCGTGCGCGAAAAAATATCGATGAATCTTGCCGCAAACATGCTCGGCATGGGCAACGCCGCTACACCGTTTGGATTGAGCGCCATGGACGAAATGCAGAAATTACAGACGGGCGACGCGCCGACGCAAGAGATGATCTTATTCGTCGTGATGAATACGGCGTCGTTTCAGCTGATCCCCTCGGCGGCGGTCACCTTAAGGGCTTCCTACGGCAGCGCGGACCCGTATGATGTTATGCCGCATATTTGGCTTGTTTCATTCGGCAGCCTGCTCGTCTGCGTGCTAATGTGCCGCATGTTTCAAAAATTGTGGCGGGCATAGGCGCGGCGGCTGTCTGCGGCGTGATCGCGCTCACGGTCATGTGCGGGTACGTAAAAGGACTGCCGGTATTTGAGCTGTTCACAAAAGGCGCGGCGGAGGGCATGCATACGGCGATAAAATTATTGCCGACACTGCTCGGACTTATTGTCGGCATTTCCATGCTGCGCGCGTCCGGCTTTTTAGAGCTGTTTTCCGCGCTGCTGCGGCCCGTGACAGAAGTGCTGAACATTCCCGCGGAGCTTATGCCGCTCATCTTACTGCGCCCGCTTTCGGGCAGCGGCTCGGTGTCGTATGTTACGGAGCTTTACAGCGCATACGGTGCGGACAGTGTAATATCCCGATTGGCGGCAATTTTATCGTCTTCGACGGAAACGACGTTTTACGCGGCCGCGGTATATTTTTCGGGTCGGGGGTATAAAACGCTGCGCTACACGATTCCGGCGGCGCTTTGCGGCGACCTTGCCGCCGTGCTGCTCACGCTCCTTTCGGTGCGGCTTTTTGGGTAAAACTTTTTCTGTACGTTTTTGTGTTTTTGTGATATACTGCTCTCAAAGAAATTTGTTTTCGGAGGGGAAAGGTATGCTGCTGGCACTGGACGTCGGAAATACCAACATCACACTGGGCGTTTATGAGGGGGAAAAGCTGCTGTTCGTCACGCGCATGGCGACGAATCCGCCGCGCATGGAGGACGAATACGCTTCTGCAATGCTCAGCATTTTACATTTATACAATATCCACACGTCGCAGGTGAACGGCGCGGTTTTAAGCTCCGTTGTGCCGCGGCTGACCGATGACCTCGCCCGCGCGGTGCGCCGTGTTTGGAAGGTGGAACCGTTCATCGTCAGCGCGCAGTCTGTGCCGGAGCTGAAAGTGAAGCGCGATGTGCCGAACACACTCGGCGCCGACCTCGTTGTCGGTGCTGTGGCGGCAAAAGCCATGTACCACGGCCCGTGTATCGTCATCGATATGGGTACGGCAACGACGCTGACGGGTTTAAACGCCGACGGCGAAGTGTGCGGCGTAGTGATCATTCCGGGCGTCGGCACGTCCCTTGACGCATTGACGAGCCGCGCAGCGCAGCTTTCTTCCGTCAGTCTGACCGCGCCGCCGCAGGTGCTTGGCCGCAACACGATGGAGTGCATCCAGTCCGGCATGGTGTTCGGCACGGCGTGTATGCTGGACGGCCTGTGCGACCGCATTGAAGATGAGCTCGGTGCACCGTGCGAGGTGGTCGCAACGGGCGGCCTCGCAGGTCTTATCGTACCGCATTGCAGCCGCAAGATCACTTTCAGCGATACGCTTCTGCTGGACGGCCTGAAAATTATCTGGGATGCGCACGGGGAAAAGTAAAATAAACGAATAAGGC
>CAKUBN010000026.1 GCA_934643185.1 uncultured Eubacteriales bacterium | reverse complement strand
CGTTTTTGACTTCTTCAAAATGGATGCGGCCGCTCTCGCTCATGGCAAGCGTGGGGAAGTTCAGGACTTTCGTGCCGAAAATGGAGTTGTAATCGATGAGCACGTTGTAGTTTTGCAGAATTTCTTCGCGCGGCAGGCCGGACATGGCGGGGATGTTCAGGTGGTCGACATCGAAATAATAGAGTGGGCGGAAATTGAGCGTGAAGACGACGGCGGCGCTGATGATGAACAGCACGAGCGCGACGGCGAGCACGATATTGAAAACGACCGCCAACGGGGATTTTGGATTTGTATGCACGGGAATACCTCCGAAATTTTATTCTTTACCGGGGCGGCCGCACAGTGCTTTCTGCGGGGACATGCCCTCCGGGATGGGTTTTTCAAATTTTTTGGTTGAGACAAACGTCATGCGGTGTCCCTCCTTTTTGAGATCTATATGAAACATGGTAGCACATTCCCTGCAAAACCGCAACAAAAACGCGCGAAAAAACGTGAAATTCTTCCGAAAAAAGAAAGCGAAGGAAAAGTTAAAATTATTTTTGAAAAAGTATTGACTTTAACCTTAACTTCAATGTTATAGTAAGGACGAAAAGAAAACCGCGGTACAATGGAACAGAAAATCGAAATCAGTCTTAATGGAGGTATCTTTATGAAAAACGGAAAATATGCAGTCGTTACGGGCGCAAGCTCCGGCATCGGTTATGAGACCGCAAAGGCGTTTGCCGCGCGCGGCAAGAACGTGATCGTCTGCGCGCGCCGCACGGATCGCCTTGAGACGCTGAAAAGCGAAATTCTGGCATCATACCCGGAAACGGATGTTGTGGTGAAAAGCGTTGACCTTTCCGATGAAGATGCGGTGATCGCGTTTTACAATTCCCTCGAGGACTATGATATTGAGGTGTTCGTGAACAACGCGGGCATCGGCAATAACGGCGACATTACAGACCCGGCGCTCGAGCACAACCGCCGCATGATGCAGGTGAATATGAACGCGCTGGCGATCCTTTCCACGCTGTATGTGGCGGACTACAAGGATACCGAGGGCGCACAGCTCATCAACGTGGCGTCTTCGGCGGGGTATGTCATGTTCCCGGGCTGCACGCTGTATGGTGCGACGAAATTCTTTGCGAGCGCGCTGACGGAGGGCATCGACGCGGAAATGCAGCAGGGCGGACACAAGCTGCGCGCAAAGGTTTTGGCACCGGACGCGACGGAGACCGAGTTTGAGCAGACGGCGCACGAGCTGACGGAAGAAGTGGATTATACGCAGAAATTCCGCAGATTCCACACGGCAAAGGAAATGGCGGGCTTTTTGCTCAGGCTGTATGACGGTGACAAGACCGTGGGTGAGATCGACTTTGAAACGAGCGATCTGAAGCTGACGGACGCAAAGCACCCGGCACTGCACTTCTGATTTTCATGATTCGACACTCTCTAAAGTTCTGAAAATAAATTTTAAAATTCCGCAAAAAAAGACTTGAACTTAAAGTCGTGTTTAATGTTATAGTGGGATTATAAAAGGCGGCGGCTGTGGGTACGGCTTTGCCGCAGACAGGATATAGGGGGAATTTTTATGAAGTATCGTAAGCTGCCGCACGGCACGGAGGAGATCAGCGAGGTCGGTTTGGGCCTTGGCAACATCCACACGGCGGAGGACAAGGACATTGAGGCGATTTTGCGCTATGCCGTGGAGCACGGCGTGAATTTCTTTGACCTTTGCTGCGGCCGCACCGACGTATATGAGACGTTTGGGCGCGTTGTTAAAGGCAAGCGGGACAAAATTTACACGCAGATGCACTTTGGCGCGGTGTACGAAAACGACGTATACGGCTTTGGGCGCAAGTTGGACGTTGTGAAGCGCTCGTTTGACAAAGTGCTGCGCGCGGGCGACCTTGGCTACACGGATTTTGGCTACGTACACTGTGTGGACGAGGACGACGACTTTGAGGACATCATGAAAAAGGGCGGCATCTTCGATTACATCCGCGAGATGAAGCGGCAGGGCGTGGTGCACCACATCGGTTTTTCCACGCACACGCCGAGCATTGCACACCGCTTTATGGACACCGGCGAAGTCGACCTGTTTATGTTCAGCATCAACCCGGCGTATGATTACTCGAAGGGCGAATACGGCAAGGGGGCTGCGGAGGAACGCGCCGCTTTGTACGCAAGAGCTGAAAAAGAAGGCGTGGGCATCACGGTGATGAAACCGTTTGCCGGCGGTCAGCTTTTGGATGCACGCCGCTCGCCGCTGAACATGGCGCTGACGCACTACCAGTGCATGCAGTATGCGCTGGACCGCCCGGCGGTGCTGACCTGCTTACCCGGCGTGTCATCGATGGACGATGTGAAGACGGCGGTCGCGTTTGAACATGCGACGGCGGAGGAAAAGGACTACTCTGTGCTCGGCAGCGCGACACCGGCCGAGGCGATGGGCCGCTGCGTGTACTGCAACCACTGCGCACCATGTCCGAAGGGCATTGACATTGGCCTTGTGAACAAATATTACGACCTTGCGAAGCTCGGCGACGACATGGCGGCGGGGCACTACAAGAACCTGAATGTCCATGCCGACGCGTGCGTGCAGTGCGGCCACTGTGAAAAGCGCTGTCCGTTTAGCGTGAAGCAGATGACGCGCATGGCGGAGATCAAGGACTACTTCGGCGAATGAGATTTAAAATAGAATAGATATGAGAAAACCGCCGCGTACCGGGAAAAATTCGGTGCGCGGCGGTTTTGTGTTTCATTTTAATATTTACATTATTCTTTGACGAGCACGTCGAGGACTTCTGCGATGTACATTTCGTGGTAGTCCTTGTTCGGGTACCAGCGGTCGTCTACGGTGGAGTCGAGGAACTGCTCGGGCTTTAACGGCGTGCGGCTCATTTTGCGGCAGACGAGCACGAGCTCTGCTTCTTCAAAATAGGCGCTGCCGTTTGTGAACGCCGGGGTGAAGCCGACTTTTGCGACTTTGTCTTCGTCGCGGCCGGAGGTTTTTCCGAGGTAGGAGAGCGCGTCTTTTTTCTCTGCGGGGTAAAACGAAAGCGTGAAGGTATCGCGGGAATCGACGAATTCCTTCGTGTAGCGCTGCGGGCGGATGTATACGGTGACGGACGGCTTGCCCCACATGAAGCCCATCGCGCCCCACGAGACGGTCATGGTATTGAAGCCGGTCTCATCGCCGGCGGTGAGCAGCGCCCACTCTTTGCCGATTTTGGTGAACGGGTTTAAAGACAGGGAGTCATACGGTACGGAACGAAATTCCATTTAAAACAGTCCTTTCGGAAAAGATTTACAGAAGTCAGGCGGTCTGCTTTTGCGGACCGCGGTTAATAACGCGTTTGATGGTGAGTGCGTAGACCAAAATGGAGACGAGCGGCGGGAAAATATCCGAGATGGGCTCGCAGAAGAAGATCTGCTCGATAGGCAGGAAGCGCGGCAGGATGAAAATGCACGCAAAGAAGACGACCTTGCGAAAGACCGAAAGCGGCAGCGCGATTTTGACGACGCCCATGCCCGTAAAGCCGTCCACAATCTCGTACTGCATGCCAAGCAACACGGTGCCGAGCGTGTAAATACGGATGAGCCGCGCCGTCATGGCAATGTATTCGGGTTCTTTGGTAAAAATGCCTGCAAAGAGATGCGGGATGGTCTGCGCGGCGAGCGTCATGAGGGCGCAAAAGCTGACCGCGATGACGAAGATGTACCGCTGCGCGCGAAGGATTTTCTCCGGGCGGCGTGCGCCTAAATTGTAGCCTAAAATGGTCTGTGTACCCATGGTGAGGCCGCCGAGCGGCATGGTGATGAGAAGCTCGAAGCTTTGCACGATGGTGTTGCAGGTGAGGAGCATGTCGCTGTTGTCGCCGCCGTAGCGCTGGAGCATCATGTTGAGCGAGATGAGCATGACGTTATCGAAAAGAATAATGAGGAACGCGCTCATGCCGATGCTCGTCACACGGCCGATGACTTTTAAATCGTATCCGCCAAATGTGATGGGAACTTCGATATGTTTGCCGAACAGGACGCACAGCACGAACGCGCAGCTTGCAACCTGCGAAATGACCGTGGCGATGGCCGCGCCCGCGACGCCCATATGGAGAGCGAAGATAAAAATGGGGTCGAGCACAATGTTGATGATGGCGCCGATTAAAACGGAGAACATGCCGCTGCGGCTGTGGCCCTGTGTGATGATAAACTGGTTCATGCCTGTGGCGGTGAGGGCGAAGACCGTGCCGATTAGATAGAGCGAAAAGTAGGTCTCGGCGTAGGGGTAAACGGCCTCGGTCGCGCCAAACGTGAGCAAAATGGGGCGGCGGAAGATATATGCCAGCACCGTGACAGGCACAGCGAGGGCCAAAATGTACACGAAGCAGTTTGCGATGACTTTTTTAGCGGCGTCTATGTTCTTTTCACCAAGATTGATGCTGACAAGCGGCGCACCGCCGATGCCGACGAGAAACGCAAACGATGAGATGAGCGTGACGATGGGGCCGCACACGCCGACACCCGCGAGCGCCTGCGTGCCGTTGCTCGGGATATTGCCGATGTACATACGGTCTACAATGCTGTACAGTACGCTGACGAGCTGCGAGAGCATGGAGGGAACGGCCAAGGTCCAGACGAGGCCTTTAATGTTATCCGACCCGAGGTCGTTTGTGAACTTCAAGGAAAAGCGCCTCCTCAGTGCTCGTGGCAGACTTGAAAAATATAGAACTTGAGGTAATAGGATTCGTCGGCACTCCACAAAATGGGATGATCCGGAGACTGGGTGCGGAACTCCACCTGACGCAGGCGGCGGTGCGCGGCGCGCGCGGCCTGCCCAATGGTCTGGGCGAAGAGCTCGGCGTTCATGTAGTGCGAGCAGGAGCAGGTGGCAAGGTAGCCGCCGTCCTTGACGAGCTTCATGCCGCGCAGATTAATCTCGCGGTAGCCCTTGACGGCGTTTTTAATGGCGTTTTTGGATTTTGTGAACGCCGGGGGATCGAGAATGACGACGTCGAACTGCTTGCCTTCGTTTTCGAGCGCGGGGAGCAGGTCAAAAACGTCGGCGCACTTGAACTTGACCGTATCGGAAAGATTATTTAGAGCGGCGTTTTTCTGCGCCTGCGCGACGGCGAGCTCGGACGCGTCTACACCAAGGACGTGCTTTGCGCCCGCGATGCCGGCGTTCAGCGCGAAGGAGCCCGTGTGTGTGAAGCAATCGAGCACATCCATATCCTTGCAGATGCGCTGCATGGCGAGACGGTTATATTTTTGGTCGAGGAAAAAGCCGGTCTTCTGGCCGTCTTTAACGTCTACGATGTAGCGCACGCCGTTTTCGACGATCTCGACATCGGTGTCGAATTCGTCGCCGATGAAGCCCTTTTTGCGGTCCATGCCTTCTTTTAATCGCTCTTTGGCGTCGCTGCGCTCGTACACGCCGCGAATTTTGATGCCGTCTTCGAGCAGGACTTTCTTTAAGATGTCAACAATCTGCAGCTTCATTTTATCGATGCCGAGCGCGAGGGACTCGACGACGAGGACATCGGAGAATTTATCGATGACAAGGCCGGGCAGGAAATCCGCTTCGCCGAAAATGACGCGGCAGGCGGAGGTATCGACCGTGCGCTTGCGGTATGCCCAGGCGTTGCGCACGCGCATCTCGAGGAACGCGTCGTCAATCTCCTGTGACGCGTCGCGGGTGAGCATGCGGACGCGGATCTTGGAGTTCTGGTTGATGAAGCCGCGGCCGAGCGGGCAGCCGTTTTGCTCCTGCACGGTGACGACGGCGCCGTTTTTGAACGTGCCGTGGATGCTTTCGATCTCGTTGTCATAGATCCAAAGACCGCCCGCTTTGAAAGCGCGGCCTTCGCCTTTTTTGAGTGTTACAATAGTTTCGTTCATAGATGGGTTCCTTTTATATAGTTGAGATGGGGGAGCTTTTTCTAAAGGCTTGCAGGGCAAGCGTTTCAAGGGACCCCCTAATTGAGTCCCTTGCGGTTCAACTGTCCACCGGACAGTTCTAGCAATGCGAAGCATTGCTTACTATCACTCCTGATTTTTGGGTAGGCAAAAGGGTTTCACTTTTAGAATCTGACCGACTTTTTGAAAAAAAGTTGGATCAAAAACTTTTAACCAATGCTTTCGGAGAGATTGGCGTTCGCTTTTTCCGCTTCGATCTGTTTTGTGACTTTCTTAATGCAGTGCAGGCAGGTGGGGGTGATGTAGAGCACGGCGGCGATCCACGCGGTTTGATCCGAGAAACAGATAGCCGTATAGCCGAACGCGCCGACAAAGCCGAGGCTGACGATGGAGCGCGCGAACATTTCCGTTACGCCGGAGAATACCGCGCGGCCGGAGAAGCCGATGCCCTGTGTCGCCATACGGCAGATATTGAGGATACCGAGACTCCAGAAAAAGTAGCCCATGCAGCGCAGATATTTTGCGGAAGCGTCGAGCACGTCGCCTGCACTCGATTCAACAAAGAGCATGGACATGCTGCGACCGAAGAAGATCATGACAAGGCCGATGCAGAAGCCGTAGGCGACGCCGACGATGACGCCGAGCCGTACGCCCTGCCGGATGCGCTCCGGCTTTTTGGCACCGAGGTTCTGCCCGCAGAAGACGGAGACGGCAGAGCCAAGGGCATCGAACGGGCACATGCAGAACTGCTTTAGGCGCATGCCGGCCGTGAAGCCCGAGACGTACACGCTGCCGAGGCCATTATTTGCGGCCTGCATGACCATGCTGCCGATGGCTGTGATGGAGGTTTGCAGACCCATGGGAATGCCCATGACGACGAGATCACGGATGGATTCGGCATCCGCTTTGCAGTCTGCGCGGGAAAGTGTGATGAGCGGCACGCGGAAGCGGATGTAAATAAGGCACAAAATGCCGCTGACCGCCTGCGCAGCGATGGTGGCGATGGCCGCGCCCGCAACGCCCCACTGAAAGACGACGATGCACAGAAGGTCCAGCCCGATATTCAGCACCGTCGAGATGGCGAGGAACAGAAACGGCGTGCGGCTGTCGCCGACGGAGCGCAGGATGCTCGAGAGCAGGTTATATAATAAGGTAAAGGGGATGCCGAGGAAAATGACGATGAGGTACGCGTAGGCGTTATCGAAAACATCTTCCGGCACGGAGAGCATTTTTAAAATGAGCGTGCAGCACAGCGAACATACCGCCGTGATGAGCACCGCGAAAAAGGCGGTGAGCAGCGCAGAATTAAAAATGTAGGAGCGCATTTTATCGAGACGCTCCGCGCCGAAGCTTTTGGCGATGGGGATGCCGAAGCCGACGCAGATGCCGATGCAAAAGCCGAGCACCAGAAACTGCACGCTGCTTGTGGCGCCCACGGCGGCAAGCGCGCCGGTGCCGAGCACGCGGCCGACAATGGCGGCATCGACCAGATTGTACATTTGCTGCAGGAGGTTGCCGAACAACAGCGGCACCGCAAATTGCAGGATGAGCCGAAGCGGCTTACCCTCTGTCATACTTTTTGTCACAAAAATCACCCGAAAATATAGAGTCTTTTTTCAGCTTTTCTATTTTAACATACCTTTTTTGTTTTGGCTATGGCAGAACTGCGGATTTTGCGCGTTGTTTTCCACACTTTTTGCGTGAATTGCGGAAAAAGCGCCCGATTTGCGGAAAAGTAAAAAACGGCGGGGGAAAAGGTGTTTCCTGCAAAACTTACAAAAGAAAAATTTTGACAAGGCGGTCGAAAAGCATTGACAACACGAAAAACCGGTGCTATAATTTATTCAATTTCATAACAAAAAGCGATGACGAAGACTGTCTGTGCAGAGCTGTTTCAGAGAGCCGGTGGCAGGTGTGAACCGGTGCAGAGATGCAAAGATTTCTCCCTTCCGAGCCGGATGCCTGAACAGCGAATTCAGTAGGGTATCCCGTGCATGCTACGTCAGTGCATAGAAGTTATTGGACTTCGAAGAGTGGCGGAGGTTCTCCGCAATTTGAGTGGTACCGCGAGTGCATATTTTCGTTATTACACCCGTCTCAAAGCATAAACGGCTTTGAGGCGGTTTTTTTACGCTTCAAAGCAAAACGATAAGGACATAGGCTGCAAGTTTGAAAGCGCAAACTTTCAAATTCACGGCGGCTTAAGACAGAACACAGTAGGAAAGGCAGAAGAAAATGTTATCATTAGACAAAGTATTTGATGCACAAACCGTTCTAAAGGGCATCATCCGCGAAACGAACGTCGTAAAGACCTACGGCATCGCGCCGGATTGTGACCTATACCTAAAGCCCGAGAACCTGCAGATCACCGGCTCGTTCAAGGTGCGCGGCTCTGCGTATAAGATCTCCCAGCTTTCCGAAGAAGAGAAAGCCAAGGGCGTTATCGCCTGTTCCGCAGGCAACCACGCACAGGGCGTGGCGCTGGCGGCGACGAAAAACGGCATCAAATCGCTTATCTGCCTGCCGGACTCCGCACCGATCTCCAAGGTGGAGGCCACAAAGGGCTACGGCGCAGAGGTTTGCCTTGTGGAGGGCGTTTACGACGACGCGTACAACAAGGCGATCGAATTAAAGGAAAAAGAAGGCTACACGTTCGTGCACCCGTTTGACGATGAAGACGTTATTGCGGGCCAGGGCACCATTGCGCTGGAGGTTTTAAACGACCTCGACAACATCGACGCCATTGTGGTGCCGGTGGGCGGCGGCGGACTCATCTCCGGCATTGCGTACACCGCAAAGCACATCCGCCCGAGCGTGAAGGTGTACGGCGTACAGATGACCGGCGCGCCGAGCATGTACAACTCCATTCACGACGGCAAGATCGAGACGCTCGACACCGTGCACACCGTGGCGGACGGCATCGCCGTGAAGCGCCCGGGCGACAATACGTTCGAGATCGTCAAGAAATACGTGGACGACATCGCGCTGGTGAGCGAGGATGAAGTTTCGAGCGCGATTTTGGCGCTTATTGAAAAGCAGAAAATGATCGCGGAGGGCGCGGGCGCTGCTTCCGTCGCCGCCGTGATGTTCCATAAATTCGACCTAAAGGGCAAGCGCGTTGTGTGCATCGTCTCCGGCGGCAACATCGACGTGACGAGCCTTTCCCGCGTGATCGACCGCGGCCTGATGAACTCCGGCCGTTCCGCGAGCCTCCTCATTGAGCTCATCGACAAGCCCGGTCAGCTCAAGGAGATTTCTTCGATCATCGCGGACTGCGGCGGCAATGTGACCGGCGTGCACTACGAAAAGGGCAACACCGAAAGCATTAACGGCTGCTTCCTGCGCATCGAAATGGAGACGCGCGACAACAACCATGTGACAACGATCAAAAACGCACTGCGTGAAGCAGGCTTCAGAACCACCAAGGGTTGAGAGGAGAAATCAAAATGATGGACGCAAGCAAATATCAGGTCGGGTATTTCCCGGTATCGAAAGAATATAACAAGTGGGTGGAAAAAGACCACATTGAAAAGCCGCCGGTCTGGTGCAGCGTGGATATGCGCGACGGCAACCAGAGCCTTGTCATTCCGATGAGCCTTGAGGAAAAGCTTGAATACTACAAGGTGCTTTTGCAGGTCGGCTTTAAGGAGATCGAGGTCGGCTTCCCGGCGGCGAGCGAAACGGAATATGAGTTCCTCCGCACCTTGATCGACAACAACATGATCCCCGAGGATGTCACCGTGCAGGTGCTCACCCAGTGCCGCGAGCACATTATTAGAAAGACGTTTGATGCCTGCAAGGGCGCACCGAGCGCGATCATCCACTTCTATAACTCCGTGAGCGTTGCACAGCGCGAGCAGGTGTTTAAGAAGTCGAAGGAAGAAATCAAGAAGATCGCCGTGGACGGCGCAAAGCTTGTCAAGAAGCTCGCGGCCGAATACGACGGCAACTTCCGCTTTGAGTATTCTCCGGAGTCCTTTACGGGCACCGAGCCGGAATACGCGCTGGAAGTCTGCAACGCGGTTCTGGACGTTCTGGAGCCGAGTGAGACGAACAACGTCATTATCAATCTGCCGGTCACGGTGGAGATGAGCATGCCGCACGTGTACGCTTCGCAGGTGGAATACATGAGCGAAAACCTCAAGTACCGTGAGTTTGTGACGCTGTCTCTGCACCCGCACAACGACCGCGGCACGGGCGTGGCGGACACCGAGTTGGCCCTGCTTGCCGGCGCAGACCGCGTAGAGGGCACGCTGTTCGGCAACGGCGAGCGTACCGGCAACGTGGATATCATCACACTGGCGATGAACATGTACTCCCACGGCGTTGACCCGAAGCTCGACTTCTCCGATATGCCGTACCTTGTAGACGAATATGAAAAGTGCACGCGCATGCACGTGTACGAAAGAGCGCCGTATGCGGGCGCGCTGGTGTTTGCGGCATTCTCCGGCAGCCATCAGGATGCGATCGCAAAGGGCATGAAATACAGAGCGAAAAATAAGCTCCACCAGTGGAACGTACCGTACATTCCGATCGACCCGAAGGACATTGGCAGAACGTACGACGCGGACGTTATCCGCGTGAACTCCCAGTCCGGCAAGGGCGGCATCGGCTACCTGCTGGAGCAGACATACGGCTACAACCTGCCGCCGAAGATGCGCGAGCACTTCAGCTACCTGTGCAAGGATATTTCCGACCACGAGCACAAGGAATTGAAGCCGGATGAGGTTTTGAATATTTTTGAAGAGAATTACCTGAATTTGACGGGCAGCGTCAGCGTTTCCGATTTCGAGTTCATGCGCGACAAGGACAATGTGAAGATCGACATCACGTTCGCGAAGGACGGCGTGGAGACCGAGATGGAAGCCGAGGGCAACGGTTCCCTCAATGCCATCAACAATGCGCTGCGCGCATACACCGGTGCGGAATACACCTTGCAGGTCTTCACCCAGCACAGCATGCAGGGCCAGGGCTCGCAGAGCGTGGCGGCCTCGTACATCGGCCTTGAAAAGGAAGACGGCACGATGTTCTGGGGCGCAGGCACCGACACCGACGTTGTGAAGGCGAGCACCAAGGCGCTGCTGAGCGCTTACAACAATATGACCAAAGGGGGAAACTAAAATGAAAATGACCATGACGCAGAAGATCCTTGCGGCGCACGCGGGTCTCAGTGAAGTTACCGCCGGTCAGCTCATCAATGCGAAGCTGGACATCGTGCTTGGCAACGACATTACGACGCCGGTCGCGATCAATGAGTTTAAGAAAGCGGGCTTTACAGACGTTTTTGATAAGGACAGAGTGACGATCGTACTCGACCACTTTGTGCCGAATAAGGACATTAAGGCGGCGGAGCAGAGCAAGACCTGCCGCGAGTTTGCATGCAGCCACTGCGTGAGCCACTTCTATGATGTGGGCAAGATGGGCATTGAACATGCGCTTCTGCCGGAGCAGGGCATTGTGACCGCCGGCGACTGCATCATCGGCGCGGACAGCCACACCTGTACCTACGGTGCGCTGGGCGCGTTCTCCACAGGCGTTGGCTCTACGGATATGGCAGCCGGCATGGCAACGGGCATGGCGTGGTTTAAGGTTCCGTCCGCGATCAAATTTAACCTGACCGGCAAGCTGCCGGAAAATTGCAGCGGCAAAGACGTTATCCTCACAATCATCGGCATGATCGGCGTGGACGGCGCGCTGTATAAGAGCATGGAGTTCACCGGCGAGGGCGTGAAGAACCTCTCCATGGACGACCGCTTGTGCATCTGCAATATGGCGATTGAGGCCGGTGCGAAAAACGGTATTTTCCCGGTGGACGATATTACGCTTGCCTATTTACAGGACAGAAGCGAACGCGAGCCGGTTGTATACGAAGCAGACCCCGACGCGGAATACGAAAAGGTTATCGATATCGATCTCGCAAAGATTGTGCCGACCGTCGCCTGTCCGCATCTGCCGGAGAACACGCACCCGGCAAGCGAGCTGCACGATATTAAGGTCGACCAGGTCGTCATCGGCAGCTGCACAAACGGCAGAATGGAAGACATGGAAGCGGCGTACAGCATTTTGAACGGCAAGAAGATTGCGGACGGCATCCGCTGCATCATCATTCCGGGCACGATGCAGATCTACCGTGAATGCGTGGAGCGTGGCTACGTGACGGCATTTATCGATGCGGGCGCTGTTGTTTCTACCCCGACGTGCGGTCCGTGCCTCGGCGGCTATATGGGCATTCTGGCAGCGGGCGAACGCTGCATTGCCACAACGAACCGCAACTTCGTCGGCCGCATGGGTCATGTGGACAGCGAAGTGTACCTGGCTTCTCCGCACACGGCGGCAGCCAGCGCGCTGACCGGCTACATCACCGAATATAAGGAGGCGTAAGCATGAACACACAGGGCAAGGTTTTCAAATATCCCGATAACGTCGATACGGATGTTATCATTCCCGCACGTTATCTCAACACCCCGAACGCACAGGAGCTTGCGCTCCACTGCATGGAGGATATTGACAAGGCGTTCGTAAAGAAGGTCGAAAAGGGCGACGTTATTGTGGCGGGCTGGAACTTCGGCTGCGGCTCTTCCCGTGAGCACGCACCGCTCGTCATTAAAACCTGCGGCACGGGTTGCGTCATTGCAAAGAGCTTTGCGCGTATTTTCTACCGCAACGCCATCAATATCGGCCTGCCGATTCTCGAGTGCGAGGAAGCGGCAGACGAGATCAACGCAAACGACGAAGTTTCGGTCGATTTTGATACCGGCATCATCACCGACATCACGACCGGCAAGACGTATAAGGCACAGCCGTTCCCGCCGTTCATTCAGAACATCATCAAAGCAGGCGGCTTGCTGAAGTCCCTCAAGGAGGCGGAAAACAAATGACGAAGAACATCGCGGTGATCCGCGGCGACGGCATCGGCCCGGAGATCGTAAACGAAGCGCTTCGCGTGCTGGATAAAATTGCAGAGCTGTACGGACACACCTTTCATTATACAGACGTCGATATGGGCGGCTGTGCCATCGATAAGTGGGGCGACCCGCTGCCGCAGGAAATGCTCGATAAGTGCGTAGCTTCCGACAGTGTGCTGCTCGGCGCCGTAGGCGGCGACAAGTGGAACGACGTGCCGGGCCCGAAGCGCCCGGAAAAGGGTCTGCTGCGCCTGCGCGCGGGTATGGGTGTTTACAGCAACAACCGCCCGGCGAAGATCTGGCCGCAGCTCTCTGACGCTTCTCCGCTGAAAAAATCTATTGTCGAAAAGGGCATCGATTTCATCATCGTGCGCGAGCTCATCGGCGGCATCTATTTTGGCGAGCATAAGACCGATGATGCAGACGGCCAGCCGGTCGCGACGGACATTATGAAGTACAGTGAAGCGGAGATCGAGCGCATCGGCCGCATCGGATTTGAGACGGCAAGAAAGCGCAATCACCGTTTGTGCTCCGTAGAAAAGAGCAATGTGCTCGACACGAGCCGCCTTTGGAAGAAGGTCATGCACCGCTTGGCGGAAGAATACACCGACGTGGAGCTGACCGATATGCTTGTCGATAACTGCGCGATGCAGATCGTGAAGAACCCGGCACAGTTCGACGTCATCGTGACGGAGAACATGTTCGGTGACATTCTTTCCGACGAAGCTTCCATGATCACCGGCTCCATCGGCATGATCCCGTCCTCGAGCCTCGGTGCGACGAGCTGCGGCCTGTACGAGCCGATCCACGGCTCTGCACCGGACATTGCGGGTCAGGACCTTGCAAACCCGATCGGCACCATTCTTTCCGCCGCCATGATGCTGCGTTACAGCTTCGATATGGCGAAGGAAGCCGATGCGGTGGAGCATGCGGTTTCCAAGTACCTTGACGCGGGCTACCGTACTGCCGACATTATGGAAGACGGCATGACGAAGGTCGGCTGCAAAAAGTGCGGCGATCTCATTCTCGAATACTTAACGAAGGAGTAATTGAATGCAGCTTACAGGTGCAGATATCCTCATCAGAACTTTAATTGAACAGGGCTGCGACACCGTTTTCGGTTATCCGGGCGGGCAGATCCTGAACGTTTACGACAGTCTTTATAAATATCAGAATGAAATTCGCCACATGCTGACGGCGCACGAGCAGGGCGCTGCCCACGCGGCGGACGGCTACGCGAGAGCGACCGGTAAGGTGGGCGTGGTGATGTCCACCTCCGGCCCGGGCGCAACGAACCTTGTGACCGGTATTGCGACGGCGTACCTCGATTCCATCCCGCTTGTCGCGATTTGCGGCAACGTGCCCACGACACAGATCGGCACGGACAGCTTCCAGGAGATCGACATTACGGGCGTGACGCTGCCCATTACGAAGCACAACTACTTCGTCGGCTCCGTGGAGAATCTGGCGGACACCATCCGCGAGGCGTTTGCGCTTGCGCAGTCCGGCAGACCGGGCCCGGTGCTCATCGACGTGCCGAAGGACGTGCAGACGGCCGTCTGCGACTACGAGCCGCAGGCACCCGTACAGCCCGAAGAACGCCACGCGGCGAAGGACGTGCGCATCAAAGAAGCCGCGGCGCTCATCAACGCCTCGAAGCGTCCGTTCATTTACTTCGGCGGCGGTCTCATCACATCGGAAGCGCAGGAAGAAATGCTGGCGCTCGCCGAGAAGATCGACGCGCCGATCGGCTGCTCCTTGATGGGCCTTTCCGGCATTCCGACCGACCACCCGCGTTTCCTCGGTATGCAGGGCATGCACGGCCACTACGCTTCCTCCATGGCGATGCACGACGCCGACCTCATCATTTCGCTCGGCGTGCGCTTTAACGACCGCGTGACGGGCAACCGCGAGAAGTTTGCGAAGCTTGCGCAGATCATCCATATTGACGTGGACGGCTCCGAGCTCTCGAAAACCGTGAACTCCGCCTGCGGCCTGCGCGGCGACGTGAAGCTGACGCTGCAAAAGCTCATTCCGCTCGTCAACGCAGAGCAGAAACCCGACTGGGAAAAGGCTGTGAAGGCCTTAAAAGAAACCGAAAACGATTATCTCGATATTCGCCCGGGCCTTACGCCCCGCAACGCGATCATGACGCTGAATAAGCACCTTGGTGAAAACACCGCCGTCGCAACGGACGTCGGCCAGCACCAGATGTGGGCGGCGCAGAACGTGAACTTTAAAAAGCCGCGCCGCTTCATTTCCAGCGGCGGCCTCGGCACCATGGGCTTCGGCCTCGGTGCGGCCATCGGTGCGGCGGTCGGCACAGGCGAGCGCAGCGTGCTCGTCACGGGCGACGGCAGCTTCGGCATGTGTCTCAACGAACTCACCACTGCCGTAACCTACAACGTGCCGGTTGTCATCCTTCTGATGAATAACGGCGTGCTCGGCATGGTGCGTCAGTGGCAGACGCTGTTCTTTAATAAGCACTATTCCAATACGATTCTCGACCGCAAGACCGACTTTGTGGCGCTTGCGCGCGCGTTCGGCGCGGACGGCGAGGCTGTTGATACCGTGGCGGCGCTCGACAAGGCGTTTGAGCACGCGTTCAGCTGCGACGGCCCGTATGTCATCGATTGCAGAATCGATAAGGACGAATTCGTCCTGCCCATGCTCCCGCCGGGCGGCAGCATGGATGATATTATCATGAAGGTGGGTGAATGAGATGAATCGATATACCGTAGCGGTTCTGGTCAATAACCAGTTCGGCGTGCTGAACCGTGTGACGAGCATGTTCAGAAGACGTCAGTTCAACATCATTTCTCTGACCGTCAGCGAAACGGAATCGAACGCGCTTTCCCGCATCACCGTCACGTTTGAGGGCGGCGAGACGCAGAAGCAGCAGCTTGTGAACCAGCTTTATAAGCTGCCGGACGTTTGCTCCATTAAAGAGTTCACCCCGGACACCTCCGTCAGCTGTGAGCTGATGCTCATTAAGCTGAAAAACGATTCCAAAACGCGCAGTGACATCCTTGCCGCGGCGGACGCGTTCGGCGCGAAGACCATGGATTACTCCAAGGATTCCCTGATGCTTTGCCTGACCTCCGAATCGCGAAAAATCGATGAATTCGTCGATTTGATGCGCGACTACGAGATCCTTGAGATCTGCCGCACCGGCAATGTTTCCCTTGAAAAGGGCAGCACGACGATCCGTCAGGCCATCAATTTCTAATTTAGTTTGTCCATTTAAATTAACATACCAATTCATGCACAGAAAGAGGTAATTTATCATGGCAAGAATTTTTTATCAGCAGGATTGCGATCTGCAGAAGCTCGCAGGCAAGACCGTTGCCATCATCGGCTACGGCTCGCAGGGTCACGCACATGCACTGAACCTGAAGGACAGCGGCGTTGACGTTATCGTCGGTCTGTATGAAGGCTCCAAGAGCTGGGCAAAGGCCGAGGCACAGGGCCTCAAGGTCATGACGAGCGCCGAGGCTGCAAAGGCTGCGGACATCATCATGATTCTCATCAACGATGAAAAGCAGGCTGCACTGTACAAAGAGAGCATTGAGCCGAACCTGACCGAGGGCAAGACCCTGGCATTTGCACACGGCTTTAACATTCACTTCGGCTGCATCAAGCCGCCGAAGAACGTCAACGTCATCATGATCGCGCCGAAGGGCCCGGGTCACACGGTCAGAAGTGAGTATCAGGCAGGCAAGGGCGTACCGTGCCTCATCGCGGTCGAGCAGGATGCAACGGGCGACGCTTGGGACATCGGCCTCGCATATGCACTCGGTATCGGCGGCGCAAGAGCAGGCGTTTTGGAGACCACGTTCCGTACCGAGACCGAGACCGACCTCTTCGGCGAGCAGGCAGTTCTCTGCGGCGGCGTTTGCGCTCTGATGCAGGCTGGCTTCGAGACGCTGGTTGAGGCAGGCTACGACCCGAGAAACGCATACTTTGAGTGCATCCACGAGATGAAGCTCATCGTTGACCTCATCTACCAGAGCGGCTTTGCCGGCATGAGATACTCCATCTCCAACACTGCTGAGTACGGCGATTACATCACCGGACCGAAGATCATCACAGAGGAGACGAAGAAGACCATGAAGAAGATCCTGAAGGACATTCAGGACGGCACCTTCGCAAAGGACTTCCTGCTCGACATGTCTTCCGCAGGCGGCCAGGTACACTTCAACGCAATGCGCAAGCTGGCTTCCGAGCATCCGAGCGAGGCTGTGGGCGCGGATATCCGCAAGCTGTACAGCTGGAGCGACGAGGATAAGCTCATCAACAACTGATTTGAACGGAATCTGTTTTAAGGGGATAGCCATAGGGGAGTTTTCCTCTATGGCTTAAACCCTATTTACACACGGCGCGTTTTTCCATGTGGGACGCCGCGCCACAGCCAAAATTTCACGGATCGAGGAAATAAAATGAAAAGTGATTCTCTGAAAATCGGTACGCAGAACGCGCCGCACCGTGCGCTGTACCATGCTCTGGGCCTCACGGAGGAGGAGATCGAACGTCCGCTCGTCGGCATCGTCAGCTCCTATAACGAGATCGTCCCGGGCCACATGAATATCGATAAGATTGTGGACGCCGTAAAGATCGGCGTTGCGATGGCAGGCGGCACGCCGATTGTCTTCCCGGCGATTGCGGTATGCGACGGCATTGCAATGGGCCACACCGGCATGAAGTATTCGCTCGTCACGCGCGACCTCATTGCGGATTCCACCGAAGCCATGGCATTGGCACACGGCTTTGATGCGCTCGTCATGGTGCCGAACTGCGACAAGAACGTGCCGGGCCTTTTGATGGCGGCGGCGCGCCTTAACGTGCCGACGGTGTTCGTCAGCGGCGGCCCGATGCTTGCGGGCCACGTAGACGGTGCAAAAACGAGCTTCTCCTCCATTTCGGAGGCGGTGGGCGAATTCAACGCCGGTAAGATTACCGAAGAAAAGCTGCGCGAATATGAGTGCAAGACCTGCCCGACATGCGGCTCCTGCTCCGGCATGTACACCGCAAACTCCATGAACTGCCTGACGGAAGCCCTCGGCATGGGTCTGCGCGGCAACGGCACCATCCCGGCGGTATATTCTGCACGTATCGAGCTTGCAAAGCACGCAGGCATGGCGGTCATGGATATGCTGAGAAAGAATATTCGCCCGCGTGACATCATGACGAAGGACGCCATTATGAACGCTCTTACGGTCGATATGGCACTCGGCTGCTCCACGAACAGTATGCTGCATCTGCCGGCCATCGCGCACGAGTGCGGCATCGAGATCAACCTCGACATCGCAAACCGGATCAGCGAAAAGACCCCGAACCTGTGCCATCTGGCACCGGCGGGCAGAACGTACGTTGAAGAGCTTGACGAAGCGGGCGGCGTGTACGCTGTGATGAACGAGCTGAGCAAAAAGGGTCTGCTGCACACGGACTGCATAACCGTGACCGGCAAGACCGTCGGCGAGAACATCAAGAATTGCGTAAACCTGAACCACAACGTTATCCGTCCCATCGAGAATCCGTACAGCCAGACCGGCGGCATCGCCGTGCTGCGCGGTAATCTTGCGCCGGAGGGCAGCGTTGTAAAGCGCTCTGCCGTTCTGCCGGAGATGCTTGTGCATGAAGGCCCGGCACGCGTGTTTGAGAGCGAGGAGGACGCACAGGCGGCCATCAACGCGGGCAAGATCGTACCGGGCGACGTCGTTGTCATCCGCTATGAGGGTCCGAAGGGCGGCCCCGGTATGCGCGAGATGCTGAACCCGACCTCTGCTATCATGGGCATGGGTCTCGGCAACAGCGTGGCGCTCATCACGGACGGCCGTTTCAGCGGCGCAACGCGCGGTGCGTGCGTCGGCCATGTTTCCCCGGAAGCGGCTTCCGGCGGCCCCATCGGCGTTGTGGAGGAAGGCGACATCATCAGCATCAATATTCCGGAGAACAAAATTGAGCTGAAGGTGGACGAGGCTGTCCTCAATGAACGCATGAAGAACTTTGTGCCGAAGAAGAAAGAGCTTTCCGGCTACCTGAAGCGCTATGCGGCGCTGGTCTCCAGCGGTGCTTCGGGGGCGATTTTGAACTGATGGGTAGTTTACAGGAGTTGAGCATCCGCCTTTCCACGCTGGCGGTGTTCAGAGAATTACAGGAAGATGCGGTTATAAATAGTCTGCGTAAGTATCTCGCAGAGCCGTCCCCGGCGCTGTATGCGTCGTTCGTCTCTGCGCTGTACCGCGCAAACGGCGGCATACTCGGCGCATATGTGCGCGAAATCTGCGAAAACAGCGAGAACGTCTACGTGCAGGCCGTGGGCAAAAAGGAAGAGATTCCCGCTTACCTGCGCGAAGCGGTTTTGGAGGAGCTCAAGACGCTGCAGATGACGGCGGAGCTCACGCCGGAAACGCTGCGCGGCGCGATGGAGTACGCGGGCTTTTTGCCCGGTTTCGTCAGCGAAGCGCCGGACATTAAGGCGTGCTACACAGAGCGCACCGAGAACATCGGCAAGTACGGCTACGGCATTTACGCCAAAAACCGCATGTTCTACCTTGGTGAAAATGCCGAGATCGTGCCGGTCAGCAACCCGGATAAGACGGAGCTTTCCGACCTTGTGGATTATGCCCGCGAGCGGCAGATCATTATCGACAACACGAAGGCGCTGCTGGAGGGCAAGCCTGCGGCGAATATCCTGCTGACGGGCGACGCCGGCACGGGCAAATCCTCTACGGTCAAGGCGGTCGTCAATGCCTTGTGGCGCGAGGGCCTGCGCATCATCGAGGTGCGCAAGGATCAGCTGCAGTCGATCCCGAAGATTCTCGACGAGCTTTCCGCGAACCCGTTGAAATTCATCCTCTTTATCGACGATCTTTCGTTCCTCAAGGATGACGATAACTTCAACGCGCTGAAAGCGGTGCTGGAGGGCTCCGTGACGGCAAAATCGCAGAACGTTGCGATCTACGCGACGAGCAACCGCCGCCATATCATCAAGGAGAAGTTCTCCGACCGTGAGGGCGACGACATTCACCGCAATGATACCATGCAGGAGCTGGCGTCGCTTTCCGAGCGTTTCGGCATCCACGTGACGTTCAGCAAGCCGAACAAGGACACATTCCTGCACATCGTGCGCCACCTTGCGGAGGAAAACGGCATCGATATGCCGACGCAGGAGCTCGAATTGCTCGCCGAGCGTTTTGCGCTGGAGCGCGGCAACCGCTCTGCCAGACTCGCCCGTCAGTTCATCGACGGACTGCTTTCCAAGGCGGAGTAAAATAATTTTATACAATAACAAAAACGCTTCCGGTTTTTAAATGCCGGAAGCGTTTTTGTTGTATGGGGGTTATGCGGTTTTTAAGTCTTTTTTCTCGCGGTTCAGGTTTTTCATGATGACGAAGAACGCGGGCACAAGCAGGGCATCTGCCATGATCCACGCGGCCGGGGAAGAGAAGCCGGCGGCAAGGAAGCCGAATTTCGGTACGAAGTAAAGGCCGAATGCGCTGCGGGCAAGCATTTCAAGCAGGCAGGCGGCAAGGGCGACGTTCGCTTTGCCGAGCCCTTGAATGGAGAACCGCACCGTAAAAATGAGCGACTGCGCCCAAAGGAAGCTTGCGACAATGACAAGGTACTGGTAGGTCATGTTCATGAGCTCTGTGGAGCTTGCATCGAGGAAAATGAGCTCCAGGGTGCGGCCGAAGAAGAACAGCACGAGGAACGCGAGAACGCTGAACCCGAAGCCCAGCAGAACGCCGGTCTTCACGCCTTTTTTGATGCGGTCGTATTTTTTGGCACCGAGATTCTGCCCGCAGAAAACGCTCATGGCGCTGCCGAGCGATGTGATGATGATGGAAAGCGTGTTGCAGATGCGCTCTGCCGCGACGACTGCCGCAATAGCAACGGAACCGAGCATGTTGACGGAGGTTTGCAGAAGGATGCTGCCGATGCCCGTGACGGACATTTGCAGGCCCATGGGCAGGCCGTCCTTCAATAATCCTGTGATATACGCTTTTTCGGGCTTGAGGTCTTCGCGCGTCAAGTGCAGCTCCGGGATGCGCTTTGCGATGAGCAGGAGGCAGCCGATGACGGAGAACACCTGCGAAAGCACAGTTGCGAGCGCCGCGCCCATCGTGCCGAGGGAAAAGCACAGGATAAACACGAGATCCAGAATAATGTTGATGGCAGACGAGAAAATGAGAATATAGAGCGGCGTTTTGCTGTCGCCGAGCGAACGGATGACGCCCGCAAGCGTGTTATACGCAAATTGTGCCGGGATGCCGAGAAAAATGACGATAAGGTATTGATACGCCATGTCCATGATGTCTTCCGGCGTTTTGGTCACTTCCAAAATGGTTTGGCACAACAGGGCAGAGCCGACGGTGAACACGACGCTGATGACCGCGTACACCCACACGGCGTTGCCGGCATATTTGCGCAGCGCGCGCATGTCTTTTGCGCCGAAGCACTGCGCAATGGGAATGGCGAAGCCCATACCCATGCCGTTGCAGAAGCCGAGAATGAGAAAGTTTACGGAGCCGATGGAGCCCACGGCGGCGAGCGCGCCATCGCCGAGCGTTTTGCTGACGATGGCAGTATCGGCTACGGTGTAGATCTGCTGAAATAGGCTGCTGAGCAGGACGGGCAGGGCAAAAAAGAGAATCAGCCGCAGCGGACTGCCCTCCGTCATGTCCCGCACGGTTTTGGAGCTTGTCATGAATTTGCCTCCTCGGGGAATGATTACGGTTATCATTTTACCGCATAGCCCTTGCAATCGGAAGCACATATCGTTTATAATAGCTTTAAGGTAAAGCTTATAACGAAAAAGGAGAAACGCACCATGTATAACCCGCAGCTTAAAACTTTTTTGACGGCTTCGGATGCCGGCAGCTTTTTGAAGGCGGCGGAAAAGCTGTATATTTCCGCGCCGGCAGTCATGCAGCAGATCAATTTGCTGGAGGATGCCTGCGGCGTAAAATTATTTGTGCGCACGCACCGCGGGGTAAAGTTGACGCCCGCGGGCGAAATTTTGTACCGCGATGCGCAGAAAATCATTTTTGAGTGCGAAGACACGCTGGCACGCATGCGGTCGGCCTCCTTCAGCAGCGAAAACACCGTGCGCATCGGTACATCGCTTTTGTTCAAATGCCGCCTGCTGCCGCAGATCTGCAATGAGGTGCGGGAAATACTGCCCGAAATGCACTTTGAGCTGCCGAATACACCCGGCCAGCTTACAAAGGAAAACGATTTTTCGGAGCTCGGCCAAAAATACGACCTGCTGGAGGGCATTTACTGCACGATCTGCTGGAAAGGGCTGTGCTCGTTCTTGGAGCTTTCCCGCACGCCGATCGCTTGTGCGGTCTCGAAAAATCATCCGTTTGCCGGGCGGGAGAAGCTGACGCTAAACGATCTCTCCGGGCAAACGCTCGTTATGCCGATCGAACGCGTTTCCGAGGAGCTGGACGCGTTTCGGTATGAGGTCGTGAAAAAGGTGCCCGGCGTGCAGATCGTCGATTCGCCGTATTTCGGGCTCGATACGTTTACGCTGTGCGAGATGAACCCGTACATTCTCATCACGCAGCCCGTTTATGCGGACATTCACACGAATCTTGTGACGGTCCCGCTGGAAACGGATTACACGCTGCCTTACGGCATCATTTACGCGAAAGAGCCGAGCGCGGCGACGCAGAAATTCATCCGCGCAGTGAAAAAGCTGCAAAAGCAAACACGGACAAAATGAAAAAAACGGAAAGCCGAAGTTTTGCACCGGCTTTCCGTTTTTGGTTTATAAATTGCTGTGGCGGCGGTTTGTGCCTGTTTGCAGGGCGCTGCCGAGGCTGGTGATGCAAAGGAGCGTCGCGATGAGGAACACGCCGGGGATGACGATGATCCACCACGCGTTTGTGAGCAGGGCTTTTTCGGCAAGCGAGAGCATGCTGCCCCACGAGATGATCTCGAGCGGGAGCCCCATACCCATGAAGCTCAGGGTGGACTCCGTGAGGATGGCGCTGCGGACGTTCATGACCGCCATAAAGAGGATGGACGGCAGGCAATTTGGCACCAAGTGGCGGCGCAGAATGTAGAAAAAGCCGCCGCCCATGCACTGCGCTGCCAAAACGTAATCGCTTTCGCGCAGCTTTTTCACCTCTGTGCGGACGACCTTTGCCATGCTCATCCAGCTTGTGAGGCCGAGCACGAGGGAAAGGCTCCACACGCTCGCGCTGCCGAGCATCGCCTGCAAAAAGAGGACGATCAAAAGCCCCGGCACGCTGAGCAGAATATCCACGGCGCGCATGATAAGGGCGTCGATTTTAGCGGGGGCGCAGGCGCTTGCCGCGCCGACGATGACCGCGATGCACGCGGAGAGAAAAGCGGAGAGTACGCCGATGCAAAGCGAAACGCGCCCGCCGTGCCAGATCATGGAGAAAATGTCGCGCCCCATGGTGTCCGTGCCGAAGAGAAACTGCGTGCACGGGGGCACGGAGGAGTTCGAGAGGTCCATGTAGTTCGGCGTTTGGCTTGAGAAAAAGTCGCAGAAAACACAGCCGAGCACGATGATGCCAAGGACCATGGCCGCGAAAACAGGGCGCTTTGGGCGCGCGCTGCGGCAGGGCTTGAGGGGTGCGGCCTCAACGGCGGCAGGTGCGTTAAACGGGGCGAAACGGGTGTCCATTAGGGATGCACCTCCGTTTCGGTTTCCGCAAGACGCGGGTCAAGATGCGCGTTGAGAAGCTGCGCGAGTAACCCGCAGACCATGACGACCGCGCCGGAGAGCAGACATAGGAACATGAGCAGGTTATAATCCTTGTACCGCGCGCTTTCGTAGGCGAGCGTGCCGAGCCCGGGGTAGGAGAACACGGCCTCCACGATGTACGTGCCGCCTAAAATGTGCGGCACAGAGACCGCCATCAGGCTGAAAAACGCGGGCAGGGCGTTCGGTAGGCAGTGGCAAAGCAGAATGCGTGCGGTGCCGAGGCCCTTGGCTTTTGCGAGCCGCACGTAATCGCGCCGCACTTCCTCGGCGAGCATGTTGCGCACCATGTAGGCGTAATACCATAGGTGCGACAACACCACGACGGTCAGCGGCAAGATGAGGTGCTGCAGGCGGTCGAGCGCATCGCCGCTTTTGCCGACGGAGTACGCGCCCGCGCTCGGCAGGACGCGTAGGGTGACGGAGAAGATCAAAATCAAGACGAGCGCAAGCCAGAACTCCGGGATGCAGCTCGTCACTGTGCCGAGCTTGCACAGGGCGCGGTCGGGGAGCTTGTTTTCAAACCGCACGCAAAATATGCCGAGCAAAAGCGCCAGAAAAAACAGGAGCACAAAGCCCACGCCGCCGAGCAGCACCGTGCTGCCGATGCGCCCCGCGACGACTTCCGTCACGGGCATTTTGTATTTGTAGGAAAGCCCGAAATCGCCGTGCAGGGCGTTTTGCAGCCATTTAAAATACTGTGCGGGCAGCGGCTCGTGCAGGCCGAGCTTTTCCTCCGCCTGCGTGCGCTCTGCGGCGCTCATTTTCTCCACGCGGTCGCCGTAATACGACCGCAGCGGATCGCCCGGCGCGAAACGCGAGACGGCGAACACAATGACCGAAAGCACGAGCAGGCTTAAAATGAGGCTTAAAACGCGCTTGAAAAGCCAAATGAGCTTTTGGTTTTTACTCATGTATCGATTGTCCAATCCTGAATGTTCCAGAAAATGCCGACGCCGTGGTGGCCCAAAACGGTGTTTTCCGTGATGCCGTGGATCTTCTTGTTCACGATGTAGTTGGCATCAATGTAGCAGATGAACGCATAGGCGGGATCTTCCGCGAGCGCTTCCTGAAACTCCGCGTAATACTGGCGGCGTTCGTCGGTATCGAACGTGCTGCGGGCTTTAGCGAGGGCTTCGTCTACTTTTTCGTTGGAGTAAGCGGAGTAGTTCGCACCCTTGCCCGTGCCGAAGACCTTATACGTGTGGTCGTCTGCGTCGAACGGACTGCCCCAGCCGATGAGGCACGCCATCTGGTTTTCCCAGTCCATCTGCACGGGGATGTCCACGGTGCAGCGAATGCCGATCTCGTTTAACTGCTGGGACGCCGCCTGCGCGATGTCGATGCGGTCCTGCTCGCCGGACATGACGCTGATGACAAAGCCGATCTCCTCGCCGTTTCGCTCGTAGTAGCCTTCGCTATTTTGCGTGCAGCCGGCGGCTTCTAGTATTTCGCGGGCTTTTTCGGGGTCGTAATCGTAGTGGTTTACGTCTTCGTCGTTATAAATGTTGCGCTGCAGGGGGCTGTACGCCGCCATGCCCTGCCCGAGCAGGACGGACTGAATGATGGCCTCGCGGTCGATGCCGTAGCAGATGGCCGGGATGATGTCGCGGTTTTCCGTCCAGTAGGGGTTATTGAAGTTGAAGAGAATGCCGCGGTAATCGGCGGTCGTCATATCGTAGCGGGTGTAGGTGTCGCTTTCGGCAAAGTTTTCGGCGTTTTTGGGGTCGAGCAGCGCCATGTCGAGCTCGCCGGAGCTGAGCTGCAGTGCCTGCGCGTTGTCGTCTGGGACGATCTTGAAGATGACCGTATCGATGTGCGGTGCGCCGAGGTAGTAGTCTTCATTTTTTGTCAGGACGATGGACTGCCCCTCGTCCCAGCTTTCAAGCTTATACGGGCCCGTGCCGACAGGGGCGCGGAAGAATGCGGATTCCTGCATGTCTTCACCCTCCAAGAGGTGCTTTGGCAGCACGGCCATCGTCATGTATTCTGGGAACGCGGCGTTCGTCTCTTTGAGCTTAAACGCGACCGTGTGGTCGTCGAGCACGGTGATCTCCTCCACGTCCTCGTAGTTCGGCGCGTTTTCGGAGCCGTTTTCGGGGTCCATGATGGCTTCAAACGTGAATTTAACGTCGTCTGCCGTCATAGCTTCGCCGTCGTGCCACTGGATGTTTTCGCGGATGTGGAACGTGTAGGTATATGTATTTTCGTCGTAGTCCCAGCTTTCGGCGAGACCCGGCACGACCTGACCGTTTTCGTCGTGCGCGGTGAGGCCGTCGAACAAAAGCGCGTTGATCTCGCCGTGCTCGTCCATGGCGGGGTTGATGCGCGTGTAATCCGCAGAGCCGTACACGAGCGTGTTTTCGGTTGAAGTTGTGCTTTCAGATACACTGGTTTCTGATGATTTAGAAGAGTCTACATCTTCTGATGCGCTGGATGAGGGGGTCGTGCCCGTACCGCACGCAGTTAAAACAAACATTGCGGCTGCTGTTAAAAGGGCAAAAAAACGATGCTTTTTTGTTTTGAAAGAATTCATGTGTTTTACCTCCGATACTCCTGTCTTGCACAAAAGAAAAGGCATAAAGCTTCCGTACGAGAAACTTTATGCCTTCATGTGCATGTTGGGATTTGATTTTGTTTTCAGTATAGACAAAACCGGAAATTCGTTTCCGAAAGCGGCTTCGTGCCGCGAACTGTTTACAGTATACCAGAAACTGAAAGTGAAATCAAGATGTAACTTTAACTTTTTGCCGGTGAGCGTTACGCCTCGTATTCGCCGCGGATGTCTTCTTCCGGCGCGGGGATGGGGTAGTTGCCCGTAAAGCAGCCCGTGCAGATGCCGAGGCCGTTCACCATTTCCGGCAGACGCTCTAAGCGGAGGTAGCCGAGCGTATCTGCGCCGATCTCCTTACAGATCTCGTCCACTGTGTGGTTATAGGCGATGAGCTGGTGGCGCTCCGGCACGTCGATGCCGAAATAGCACGGCCACAGGAACGGGGGCGAGCTGATGCGCATGTGCACCTCTTTTGCGCCGGCGTCTTTCAGCATGTTCACAATCTGGTCGCTCGTCGTGCCGCGCACGATGGAGTCATCGATGAGGATGACGCGCTTATCCTTGACAACCTCGCGCAGGACATTTAATTTAACGCGCACGCTGGATTCACGGCTGCTCTGCTTCGGTTTGATGAATGTGCGGCCGACGTAGTTGTTTTTTACGAATGCCGTGCCGTAGGGGATGCCGGATTCCATGGCGTAGCCCTGTGCTGCCGCGTTGCCGGATTCCGGCACGCCGACGACGATGTCCGCATCCACGGGGGAATCTTTCGCGAGGAAACGGCCGGCAAGCAGACGTGCGGAATACACGTTGATGCCGTCAATGCGGCTGTCCGGGCGGGCGAAATAAATGTACTCAAAAATGCAGCGCCCCTGCTTTTCGGCGGGGAGGCAGTGCGATTTGTCGGAGAGAATGCCGTTCGGCGTGATGGTGACAATCTCGCCCGGCTCTACGTCGCGGACGAATTCCGCGCCCACGGCGTCAAGCGCGCAGGTCTCGCTGGAGAGGAAATACGTGTTGTCGCGCTTGCCGATACATAGGGGCTTGAAGCCATAGGGATCGCGCGCGCCGATCAGCTTGCGGGGGGACATGACCGCGAGGGCATAGGCGCCCTCAATTTTGTCCATCGTGCGGCTGACGGCCTCCTGTACGTTTTTCGTCTGTACGCGCTCGCGTGCGATGTAGTAGGCAATCGTCTCGGAATCGATGGTCGTCTGGAAAATAGCGCCGCTGTACTTTAGTTTTTCGCGGAGGTCAACGGCATTTGTCAGGTTGCCGTTGTGCGCTACGGCCAACGTGCCCTTGATATAGTGGATGATGAGCGGCTGCGCGTTTTCGCGGTTGCTCGCGCCGGCAGTGGAGTAGCGCACATGGCCCACGCCGATATTGCCGTGCAGGCGATTGAGGCGCTCTTCGTCGAATACCTCGTTTACAAGGCCCATGTCCTTGTAGTAATCCACCTTGCCTTTGGGGCCCTCGGTGTCGCTGACGGCGATGCCGCAGCTTTCCTGTCCGCGGTGCTGCAAGGCGAATAATCCGTAATAAATGGAAGAAGAAATGTCGTGTCCGTCAAAATCGTATGCGCCGAAAACGCCGCATTCCTCGCCGGGCTTGTCCGTTTCAAATGGTGTTCGATCGTAGTTCATAGAAGTCCCCCGTTCCTCCGCAAACCGCGGTATTCTGCTGTTTGTGTTCAGTTTATCTGCCGAAAATACACAGGTGGCAAACGCCGTGAAAACGTTTCCCGCTTAACAGAACTATTATAATCGGATTTTTATGAAAATGCAATTCCAAGTTTTAAAAATTGCAAATATGTGTAGAGGATGACAAAATCCTTTGACAAACGGCGCGTAAAATCGTTGAAACAAAAAACAAAATGCGGTATAATAGCAAGCGAAAGAAACGCCGAGCCTGCGTAAACAGCAGCGGAACGACGAATAAAGTCTTTGATTAAACTTTCTTCAGAAAGTTTACGGGTTCTTAGGGCAGCGCCCTAAGTCGAGCTCCGCAGAGCTCGAAACACTTTTTGCCTACCGCAAGATCAGGAAAATAGGTTAAACAGTCCGGGGGACTGTTTAACCGTAAGAAACCCTATCAAGGGGTTTCTTAAACGGCGGTCAAAAACCGCCGTTAGAAAGAAGCACATTTATAAACTCAGGATAAAAATGAAAAATGAAAACAGAAAGGAACCTCGCTATGAATATCGTCATTTTGGATGGCGGCTCTACAAACCCCGGGGACGTCTCGTGGGCACCGCTGGAGGCGCTCGGCAGCGTCACCGTGTATGATTCCACTAAACCCGAAGAGATCGTGGAGCGCGCAAAGGACGCCGAAGCCGTCATTTTGAACCGCAATGTCATGAGCCGCGAAGTTATGCAGAAACTGCCGAAGCTGCGGTTTATCGGCCTGCTTGCAACGGGGTATAATATCGTCGATGTCAAAGCCGCAAGAGAACTGGGCATCACCGTGTGCAATGTGCCGCTTTATTGCGTGGAGACCGTCGCGCAGCAGGCGTTTGCGCTGCTTTTGGAGCTGTGCAATCACACCGAAAAAATAAGCGCCGCCACCCGCGGCGGCGACTGGGATAAGGCCGAAACGATGAGCCACAGCACGCACCCGCTGTTTGAGCTGTACGGCAAAACGCTCGGCATCGTCGGCTTCGGACATATCGGGCAGACCGTCTCAAAGCTCGGCGCGGCGCTCGGCATGAAAATTCTCGTATACAGCCGCACGAAACGGGAGCTGCCCGAGCGTTATCAGTGGGCGGAGCTCGACGCGCTTTTCAAAAATGCCGATGTCGTCTCGCTGCATTGCCCGCTCACGGACGAGACCCGCGGGCTTGTGAATGCGGAGCGCCTTAACCTGATGAAGCCCACTGCGTTCCTTATCAATACGGCGCGCGGCGCAGTTGTGGACGAAGCTGCCCTTGCCGAGGCGCTGAATAGTGGCCGCATCGCCGGAGCGGGGCTTGACGTCCTTGTGCACGAGCCGCCGAAAAAGGATGACCCGCTGCTCGCTGCTCAAAACTGTATCGTCACGCCGCACATCGCGTGGGCGTCCCGAGACGCGCGCGCCCGTCTCATTAAGACTGTCGCCGAGAACCTGAAAGCGTTCCGGAACGGCACGCCACAGAACGTCGTTTCGTGATTTTACCGCTCTTTTCGCTTTTTGCGGAGACTTCAAAAGTCTTCGGTAAAAAGTAATGCAGAAAAGAGCAAAAGGCGAGAAATGAATCTCGCCTTTTGCTCTCTTTTGGGGAGGAGTTGTATTGAAAAGTCGCGGTAACGTTTACCGCAGAGCTCGTTGTCATTTGTTATGTCTCTATTATAGCGACTGAAATATCGATTGTCAACGGTTTCTGAAACAATCTCCCTTTTGCTATTGTCGCACAAATCAAAATAAAAATTTGTGTATATTTTGCACATATAAATTGACCGCGTTCTTCCACATAAGCCGTTTGAAATCGTATCTCACCCTTAAATTACCCGCATGTTCTCTGCTTTATGTATGAAAAAGAGAATTTTGTGTTTGACGGAGGTTTTTCCATGATAAAGAAAAATGATTTGTTTGAAGCGGAGATCACCGCCATGACCGCCGAGGGCAGCGGCATCTGCCGCGCAGAAGGCATGGCCGTGTTCGTGCCCGGTACCGCCGTGGGCGACCGCTGCGTCGTGCGCGTCGTAAAAGTCCTCAAAAAGTACGCATTCGGGCGGCTCGAGGAGCTGCTTACGCCGTCGCCCGATCGCACCACACCGGATTGCTCCATTGCAGGCCCGTGCGGCGGCTGCGTTTACCGCCACATCACGTATGAAGCGGAGCTGAAGATCAAAACGCAGCGTGTCCGCGACGCCTTGGAGCGCATCGGCGGCTTTGAAAATATCCCCATGGAGCCGATCCTCGGCGCGCCGTCCCGCACGCGCTACCGCAACAAATGCCAGCTTCCCATCGGACTTTCCAAAAACGGCGAAATGCAGATGGGCTTTTACGCCGTGAATTCCCACCGTATCATCGACACGCATACCTGTCTTTTGCAGCCCGAGGTGTTTGATCGCGCGGCGGAAGCGTTCCGCGCGTGGCAAAAACTGAGCGGGGAGAGCATCTACGATGAAGCGGCGCACAGCGGCGTTCTGCGCCACCTTTACATGCGCTGCGGCGAAAAGAGCGGCGAGGTGCTTGTGTGTGTCGTCGCGAACGGCGCGAAGCTGCACGAGGAAGAGCTGCTCGTGCATATCCTGCGCGAGGCTGTGCCGGAGATCACCGGCATCGTTCTCAACATCAACCGCGAGCGCACAAATGTCGTTTTAGGCCGCGAGCTGCGCACGCTGTGGGGCAAGCCGACGATCCGCGATACGCTCTGCGGGCTGGAGTTTGAAATTTCGCCGCACGCATTTTATCAGGTGAACCGCACGCAGGCGGAAGCGCTCTACAATAAGGCCGTGGAATACGCCGGGCTGACGGGTGCGGAGACGCTGCTTGACCTTTACTGCGGCACCGGCACCATCGGGCTTTCCATGGCGAGCCATGCGAAGAAGCTCATCGGCGCGGAGATCATCCCCGCCGCCGTGGAAAACGCCCGCAAAAACGCCGCGCACAACCATGTGCAGAACGCCGAATTCCTCTGCGGCGACGCGAAAGATGCTGCGCGTATCCTCTACGAGCGCGGCGAGCGCCCCGACGTCATCGTCATCGACCCCCCGCGCAAGGGATGCGACGCCGCCGTTATCTCCACCATTGCCGCCATGCGCCCCACGCGCGTCGTCTACGTCTCCTGCGACCCCGCCACCCTCGCCCGCGACCTGAAGCGGTTCACCGCCGAGGGCTACAACATGGAAGCCGTCACCCCCGTTGATATGTTCCCGGGAACGAGCCATGTGGAGACGGTAGTTCTTTTATCCCACAAAAAAGCCGACAGTTATATCCACATTGATGTGGAGTTTGGAGA
>CAKUBN010000025.1 GCA_934643185.1 uncultured Eubacteriales bacterium | reverse complement strand
ACCCCGACTTCCGCCGCGCCTACGGTGCTTATGCGGAAAAATATAGACTGCAGGTGGCGTAACAATATAATAAATCAAACAAAATAGAGGCGATCTGCTTTAGGTCGCCTCTATTTTTGTCTGCGCATAGGCATTTTGCCCATGCTTACATGCTGTGAAGTTTGTACAATATCGCCTTTGAAAATTTGTGTAATTTATGATATAATAAATATACAAATTTGAAAGGAAGATACGAAGTCATGAAAAGAATCCAATCCGCCTGTTTGCTGCAAACCGTTTGTTTTCGCCCAAGAGACGTGTACCCGTCGGATTTCAACAAGGTGCAGGTGCGCAAAGAATATGAAACGTATAAAGACAAAATGACCTGCGCCGGTACGAAGTTCAAAATTTTGGAAGAGACCACGCAGCCGGACGGCTCTATCATCGTGAAGCTGAAAAAGCAGAACAACCAGCAGCCCATCGGCGATTATTTCAACGATTGATACGCGTAAAGCGAATAAAGGAGGTTCAGCGGATATGAAATACAATGTCGGTCAATATGTGGTGTACCGCAGCAACGGCGTCTGCCGGGTAGAGGCAATCGGCAAGCTGCAATTTTTGCAGAACGGCAACGGGGATTACTATACGCTGCGCTCTCCTTTTGTGACGGGCGACGGGTGCAGCTATATTCCGACCGAGAAGGAAAGCTGTCTGCGCGCGGTCATCACGCCGGATGAGGCACGCGGATACCTCGGCGAACTGGCCGAAATGCCTGCCGAGCCGTGCGGCGAAAAGAAGCACCAGCTGCTCGTTTCACACTATCAGGAATTGCTGTCCTCAAGCGATTTGAGCGAGCATCTGCGGCTGTTTAAAGAGGTCAATTTAAAAGATAGAGTAGAAAAGAAAAAGGGGAAAAGGCTGTCCGCAACGGATGAGCAGTATAAGCGCAAGGTAGAGCAGCTTTTGAGCGAAGAATTCGCAGTTGCCCTAAACGAGACCCCTGCGGCCTCCAAAGAACGCCTGTACGCCGCGCTGGAGCATTGAGATAGAATAAAAAAGGAAAAGGCCGTGGCCCTTGGGGTCACAGCCTTTTTTGTCATGCTTACTTGTGATGAATATACCTTGCAATGGTCGCTTTTACTTTTCCGATGTCGAGCGGCTTCGAGATGTGCTCGTTCATGCCGGCGTTTCGGGATTCTTCCACGTCTTCCGCAAAGGCGTTCGCCGTCATCGCGATGATTGGGATCGTTTTGGCGTCCGGCCGGTCGAGGCTGCGGAGCTTTCTGGTGGCTTCGTAGCCATCCATGACGGGCATCATCACGTCCATAAGCACAATGTCGAACGTGCCGGCCGGCGCTTTGGAGAACGTGTACACGGCCTGCTGCCCGTTGAACGCCTTTGTGACGACGGCGCCGGCATCCGTGAGGAATGTCTCGGCGATTTCCATGTTGAGCTCGTTGTCCTCCGTCAAAAGGATCTGCACGCCGGAAAGGTCGCACTGCTCCAGCTCCGCGTCGTCGGTCTGCACGTCAGATTCCTGTGCGATTTCAAAGGGGAGGGTCACGGTGAAGGTGGAGCCTTTGCCGATCTCACTTTGCACGTCGATGGTGCCCTCCATCTTTTCCACAAGCTTTTTGACGATGGACATGCCAAGGCCGGTGCCCTCATACGTGCTGCGCGCGCCCTCGTGTTCTCTGGAGAACGGCTCAAACAGGTGCTGTAAAAATTCGTCGCTCATGCCGATGCCGGTGTCCTTGATGACCACGGTGTAGATGACCTGCTTTTCGGAAGGCTTTTCGGCAGAGACCCTGCAGGCGATGCTGCCGCCTTTTTTGTTGTATTTAATGGCGTTGCTGAGAATGTTGATGAAGATCTGGCGCACATGAAGCGGGCTGCCCCAGATGTACGGATACGCGAAAACATTGGCATCTTCTTCGTACTTCACGGCAATGCCGTGCTCCACCGCGCGCAGCTTGATGATGGTGAGAATGTCCTCTGCAAGCTCCCGCACATTAAAGGCCTCAAAGGAAAGCGTAACGTCCGGGTCTTCCAGCTTGCTGAGCTGCAGAACGTCGTTGATGAGGGAGAGCAGGTAGTTTGCAGCCACCTTGGCCTTTTCGCGGTTGCGGACCGTAAATTCCAAGTCTTCGGCGTGTGCCTGGTTGATCTCGATGAGTCCCAAAATGCCGTTCATCGGTGTGCGGATGTCGTGGGACATTCTTGCAAGGAACGAGGTCTTCGCCGCGTTTGCAAGGCGCGCCTGCGTCAGTGCGGCGTCGATCTTATCCGCGGCCTTTTTCTGCTCGTCAATGTCCATCACAAGGCCGTAGCCGGTGATGGGCGTGCCGTCCGGTCTTCTCAAAACGGAGGCCGCCGCGCGCTGCCAGCGGACGGTGCCGTCCTTTTGTCTGGCGCGGTAGGTAACGTCGTATAAGGTCTGACCGGTGTGGTCCTTCACTGCGGCAAGGTAGCTGTTTTCCACATAGCTGCGGTCTTCCGGCAGAATGCAGTCCATCCAGGACGTCCACAGGTCTGGGAATTCCGCTTCGCTTGCATACCCGTACAATTTACGCATGGCCTCAGAATATTTAATGCCAAGCATAGTGTTGCCCTGCAGATTATAGGTACATACAAAGGAACCGGCGTTTAAAATGAAGTGCACCGCGTCCGCCGCGCGGGTCAGCTCCACGTTTTCTTCGCTCAGAACATCGCGTTCTTCGGCGAGGTTGTTGTTTTTGCGCGTAAGGTCATCACGCTCGACCGTCAGACCACTGTTTTTCCTCGTGAGGTCGTCTCGTTCAACCGTGAGGTCGCTGTTCCGCTTCGTCAGGTCGTCGCGCTCCTCGGTTAAATCGCTGTTTCTCTTGGTGAGGTCATCACGTTCTTCGGTGAGGTCGCTATTTCGTCTCGTAAGGTCATCACGTTCCTCCGTCAAGTCACTATTCCGTCTGGTAAGATCATCACGTTCTTCGGTGAGGTCACTGTTTCTGCGTGTGAGATCATCGCGTTCTTCGGTTAAGTCACTATTTCGTCTTGTGAGATCGTCACGTTCTTCTGTTAGGTCGCTATTCCGTCTTGTGAGATCGTCGCGCTCCTCGGTGAGGTCATTTCTTTCTTTTGTAAGCGCGTCTCGTTCTTTTTTTAGGTTCGTGTTGTCTAAGTGCAGGGAGTCGCCGCGCAGCTGCTCCAAATCTGTCACGTCGTCACAGATCACATAGGCAAGGATATGCCCGCTTTCCGCATCACGGGACAAAAGGTAGGTGATGCGCACGTATTTATCCCACGCGATATAATAAATGTTCGCTTCAAGCTTCGTTTTGCCGCTTTCAAAAGCATCCAGTAAAGTCTGACGGGATAAATGCGTAACAGCGGATTCAGAGGTGTAGCGGCACGTTAAGGATTCGCCGAACGCCCGCTCCATCATGGCGTCAAAAGAGCAGGGGACTTCAAGCCCCAGTATCTTCGTGAAATTGACGCCGCTTCTGTCTATAATGTCTTCTTTGACCAAACCTTCGGAAACATCGAATTCATACGTATAAAGAGAATTCCGGGTCAGGGCTTCCAAAAGTCTGTTTTCCTGCATTTCCTTGCTCATATAAAACCTCTAAGGTCGGTCCGTGGGGATGTACCGCGCGTTTTGAATACTAACCGGTTTCGCGGCACAAAGCCCCAATTTGAAATCTGCTTTACCAAAGTATAGCACATTCCGATTTGAAAATAAAGAAAATATTTTGAGACACAATACGGGTAATAGGTAATGGTGAAAAATAAAAAAATCGACAAGCATCAAAAGATACTTGCCGATTTTTTTCTGGCAAAGAACCGTAATTTTGATAGAAAACCTTAAAGGGGGGTGCAACTTCGGTCCAGAGGGGGCAGTTCTCAATTTAGGGGGGTGCATTTATCGTGACGGAGCATGGAACATCTCTCTGCTATTCACTCTCCCACTATAATGCTCAGTGTGGTTCCAATATCTGCATCAATGCAGATCGCCTGCCGATCTATCTCCTGCGGACAAACTGCTTGCCCTTGAATTGATACAGGTACTCACTGTAATTCCTCCGTTAGCGACTTTCAAAATAGCGATTGATGTCCGCTATAATTTCCCTCTCGCCCTCGCGCCCTTCTTTCAGGAACGTGAACACTGGATAAGCGTGCGGCATACCCTCTTTTATTTTGATCTCATAATCCTTCACCCCGCAGCGGATGAAGGATTTTTCATAATCCGGCGCGATTCCGGCAAAAACCTCATCTCCGCCAAAGTACATGATGATTTTAGGGAAGCCTGTGTAATCGTCCTCATCCGCCTTGCCGAGAATGTACTGCGGAAGATCTCCGTTCGGGTTATAATACTTTACCATCGTCTCAAACATATCCCAGTGGAGGATCGGATCGAGGGAATCAATCCCTCTCATCCGCGTTTTCGCATCCTCGCTCATCAATAGTCCTGACACAGAAACGGGTAGCATCAGTCCCGGCATGGGAAGCTCTGGATATTTTTTAACCATGTGCCGTCCTGCCTGCATCAGGACATCCGCGCCGCCGGAAATTCCAAGCCAGACGATGTTCTCCGCAGGAAACCTTTTCAGCATCTTCTCATGCAGTCGAATAGTAAACTCCGTTTCGTCCATAAGATCATAGTCCGGCAGCAGCGGATAAAGCGGTATCCAGAGCTCCGCTCCTGTTCCCTCAATATAATTCCTGATAGACCCCCTATACGGAAGCTGCCATCGCCTCGATCCACCGCCGGGGAAGTACACAACCGCGCGATCCGGCTTGGTTCCTGTCTTTTTTCCCACGATGACGTGAAATCCGTCCATCATTTCGTCCCGAAACTCAAATCCCTTGATTTCCGGAAGAGAAAACCTGAATTTTCGCTGGATGTCATAGGATGCCTGCTTAAACTCCTCATAGGACTCCTCTTTGTGAAGGGAACTGCCCTTCACCACCGTCTTTACGATTGGTTTTAATATGCTATATAGAAGGCTCATCCCATATCACCACATTCCTTTCTCTTTCATTCATTCCGCGTTAGTCACCACTAACTATTGTAACACTGTCCTTCAGAAAAAGCAAGACGTTCTCGCATGTTTCTGCAATTATATGTTTCGTCCTCTTCACAGCCGTATAGTGCAGAAATCTTGGCGGTTTTCCACAAAAGAAGCCCGTAGGTTGTCACCCCACGGGCTATTTGTATCGGCTTCTTTTTCTACATCGTTTTCCTTTGTATAGTAGCCCTTCTGCCAATCGTTTCGGGCATAGAAAAAGTCCACCGTAATTCTATCAAAATTACGGTGGACTTATGGTCCGAGTGACAGGAGTTGAACCTGCGGCCTCTTGAACCCCATTCAAGCGCGCTACCAAAACTGCGCTACACCCGGATAACGAATCTATTATACATGATGTCCGGGAAAAAAGCAAGCAGTTTTTTCACAATTTTATGCGGAAGCGGAAAATAGGGGAAAGCGGCTTTAGATCAGGCTCAAAAAATAGCGGAACAGCTTCTCGCCGTCCACCGCGTCCGGGCGGCGGTGCGCAAAGCCGATGCGCTCCGGGTGGAACTGCACGCCGATCACCTTGCCGTTTTCGTGGATAAAGCCCTCGTTGATGCCGTCGTCGCTGACACAAAGGGGAATAAGCCCTGCGCCAAGCTTGCCCGCGGCCTGGTGGTGCGCGCTGTTCACGGGGAATTCTTCGCCGTAAAATGCACGCATCAGGTCGTGCTGCGCACGAACCGCGTGAATGGCGTCGCCGGTCTCTTTCGTCGCCATGTGGTGCTTCGGGTCCGGTACATCCTGAATGAGGTCGCCGCCGAACGCCACGTTCAGCACCTGATGCCCTCTGCAAATGCCGAACACCGGCTTGCCCGCCGCAAAAAAGCGCTTTGCAAGCGCAATCTCGTCTGCGTCACGGCTGTCGTCGATGCCCTCGCTTGCCGTGTTTTCCTGCCCGTACAAAGCGGGGTTCACGTCCGCACCGCCCGGGATCAGCAGGCCGTCGCAGTCGTCTGCATCAGAAAGCGTCATCGAGATCACCGGCTCCGCGCCGCAGGCCGTCAGTGCCGCCACGTAATTTGCAAAATCGCCGGGGTTGCCGCGCATAAAGATCCTTTTCATCAAGGTCACTCCTTCAAAAGCTAAAAAAGATGAAAAAACAATTTGGAAACTATGGATTAGTATACCAGTTTTGTGGTATACTTGCAATAGACGATACAAAGAAAAGGGAGCATGAACGTGGCAAAGCACATGGCAGGGCCGCAGGGCGGACATTACAGATCAAAACAGCCGCAAAGACGGGGAAATCACAACAAGATCCCCGCACGCGTATTAAAGTCGCGCGCACGGCTTTTGCTCGGCGGGGCAGGGTGCATTGCGGTCGTGCTCATCATCACGGCGCTGCTTGCCATGCCGCACCAAAACGCAGAGCCCGTAGAGGCTGCCGCTTCGCCGGAAGCCGCACAAAATGTTTTGGCTGAGAGCACAGCATCGGAAACAAGCGTGCTTTCGGAAACGGCTCCCACCCCCGAGCCCGCCTTTCAGCAGCTCGGCGATTGGCGGCTCGTGCTCGTGAACAGCGAGGTGCCGCTGCCGGACGATTTCCAGATGACCCCGACATTGTTCGATACCATCACGGTCAACTCCAAAATGTACCCGGAGCTCACGGCGCTCATCAACGCGGCGTATAACGATGAGATCAATTTGTGGATCGCCTCCGGCTACCGCAGCGTGGAGGAGCAGGAAAACGTGCTGAACCGCGCCGTGCAGCGCCGCATGGCGGACGGCATGACCTACGAAAAAGCGTATGAAGACGCGCGGCTCACCATCCAGGAGCCGGGGTACAGCGAGCACCACACCGGCCTTGCGGTCGATTTCAACGACGTTGCGGACGATTTCCGCGAGACGAAAGCATATACATGGCTGCAGGAGCACGCCGAAGAATACGGTTTTATCGAACGCTACCCCAAAGACAAGGAGAGCGTCACCGGCATCGATTACGAGCCGTGGCATTACCGCTATGTCGGTAAGGAGCACGCACAGCGCATGAATGAGCTTCATATGTGCCTTGAGGAGTACGTGGCGTTCCTTGAAGGCAATTAAGAGCAGAAAACGGGAAAAAGATGGCGCTTTTTCCCGTTTTTTTATTGCAAAATTTTACGCGCAGATATATAATAGAACATTATATGATGGTGTAGTATTCTTTCATGCCGGCGGCATGGATAGCGACGCACCGAAAAACCAAGGAGGTTGTTTTAATGGTTCGCACACGCTTTGCGCCGAGCCCCACCGGTTTCATGCACGTCGGAAACCTCAGAACGGCGCTGTACGAGTATCTGGTGGCGAAGTCCCAAAACGGCACGTTTGTGCTCAGAATTGAAGACACAGATCAGGAGCGCTATGTAGAAGGCGCAACAGACGTTATATATAATACGCTGCAGCAAGTCGGCCTGCAGCATGACGAAGGCCCGGACATCGGCGGCGAATACGGCCCGTATGTTCAAAGCGAGCGCAAGGACATCTATAAGCCCTACGCCGAGCAGCTCGTGCGCGAGGGCAAGGCATACTATTGCTTCTGCACAAAGGAGCGCTTAGAGTCCATCCATCAGGACGGCGAGTTCGGCGGCTACGACCGCTATTGCCGCGACCTGCCCGCAGAGGAGATTCAGAAGAATCTCGACGCCGGCATGCCGTATGTCATCCGTCAGCGCGTCCCGCTGGAGGGCTCCACGTCCTTTGAAGACGCCGTTTACGGCACCATCACGATTGAAAACAAGGAGATCGAAGATCAGGTGCTCTTAAAGTCCGACGGCTACCCGACCTACAACTTTGCAAACGTCATCGACGACCACCTCATGCACATCACACACGTCGTGCGCGGCTGCGAGTACCTTACTTCCACGCCGAAGTACAACATGCTCTACGATGCATTCGGTTGGGAAAAGCCGATTTACGTACACCTACCGCTCATCATGGGCAAAAACGAAGACGGCTCCGTTTCGAAGCTCTCGAAGCGTCACGGCTCCACCAGCTTTCAGGGCCTTCTCGAGGACGGTTACCTCGCGCCGGTCATCACGAACTACATCGCGCTGCTCGGTTGGTGCCCGAAGGATAACCAGGAAATTTTCTCGCTGAAAGAGCTCGAAGAAGCGTTCTCCATCGACGGCATCAGCAAATCGCCCGCCGTGTTCGACTACGATAAGCTCCTGTGGTTCAACGGCGAGTACATCCGCAAGATGAGCGAGGAAGAGTTCCGCGCGCAGGCGATGCCGTACTACAAAGAGATTTTCGGTGACGCAGAAAAGCCGTTCGACGTGCTCGACGCCATTTTGCAGCCGCGTATTTTGAAGTTTAAGGAAATTCCGCAGCTGCTCGGCTTCTTCAAAGAGCTGCCGGAGTATTCCGCAGACCTCTTCATTAACAAGAAGAGCAAAGCAACGCTCGAGAACGCGCCCGTCATGCTGCGCGCAGCCATCGAGACGCTGTCTGCCATCGAAAACTGGCAGGTCGATACCATTCACGATGCACTCATCGCCCTTGCACAGAGCCTTGAGGTGAAAAACGGCACACTGCTGTGGCCGGTACGCATCGCGGCGGCAGGCCAGACCGTCACCCCGGGCGGCGCTATGGAAATTCTCGCTGTGCTCGGTAAGGAAGAGGCGCTGCGCCGTTTGCAGCTTGGCCTTGAGAAAATCGAAAACGCATAAGGCAAGAGGAAAAACCTGATATTAGGAAAGGTATGGACAAATTATGAGTGAAGAAATCAAAAACGAAGCGGTCTCCGAGGAGATCAGCAGCAGTTTTATCGATGATTTTATTATAGAAGACCTCGCAGAGGGCGGCCGCTGCGAAGGCATGAAGGTGCACACCCGCTTCCCGCCGGAGCCGAACGGCTACCTGCACATCGGCCACGCCAAGGCGATCTATGTCGATTTCGGCACCGCAGAGCGTTTTAACGGCATCTGCAACCTGCGCATGGATGACACGAACCCCACCAAGGAAGACGTGGAGTACGTCGACGCCATCAAGGAAGACATCCACTGGCTCGGCTACGATTGGGAAGACCGCTTCTACTATGCTTCCGATTACTTTGAAGATATGTACAACGGCGCCGTGGAGCTCATCAAAAAGGGCCTTGCCTACGTTTGCGAGCTCACGCCCGACCAGATGCGCGAAATGCGCGGCGACCTCAACACCCCGGCGCAGAGCCCGTACCGCGACCGTCCCCTGGAGGAGAGCCTCGACCTGTTCGCCCGCATGCGTGCCGGCGAGTTTGAAGACGGCAGAATGACGCTCCGCGCAAAGATCGACCTTGCGTCCGGCAACTTCAACATGCGCGACCCGGTCATTTACCGCATCAACCATATGCCGCACCACCGCACCGGCACAAAATGGTGCATTTACCCGATGTACGACTTCGCGCATCCGATCGAGGACGCGATGGAGCATATCACACACTCGCTGTGCTCTTTGGAGTTTGAGGACCACCGCCCGCTGTACGATTGGGTCATCAACAACGTCACGCTGCCCGCAAAGCCGCGTCAGATCGAGTTTGCCCGCCTCGGCATCAACAACACCGTCATGAGCAAGCGCAAGCTGCGCGCACTCGTTGAGGGCGGTTATGTCAGCGGCTGGGACGACCCGAGAATGCCCACCATCTGCGGCCTGCGCCGCCGCGGCTACACCCCGGCGTCCATCCGCAATTTCAGCGTGCGCAACGGCGTTTCCAAGGTGAATTCCACCGTGGAATACAGCTTCCTCGAGCACTGCCTGCGCGAAGACCTCAACCTCACGGCAAAGCGCGTCATGGGCGTTCTGAACCCCGTAAAGCTCATTCTCACAAACTATCCCGAGGATAAAACCGAGACGTTCGAGGTCGAAAACAACCCGAACCGCCCCGAGGACGGCACCCGTACGGTCACGTTCGGCCGCGAGCTGTATATTGAAGCCGAAGACTTCATGGAGACCCCTGTCAAGGGCTATTTCCGCCTTTTCCCGGGCAATGAGGTGCGCCTGAAGACTACCTATGTTGTCAAGTGCACCGGCTGCAAAAAGGACGAAAACGGCAACGTCGTCGAAGTCTATGCGGAGTACGATCCCGAATCCCGCGGCGGCAATCCGGCAGACGGCCGCAAGATCAAGAGCACCATCCACTGGGTGGACGCAAAGAACGCCGAGGACGCCGAGAGTCGTCTCTACGATAACCTCTTCACCGTAGAAGATCCGGATGCAGGCGATTTCTTAGAGCTCTTGAACCCGGATTCCCTCAAGGTCCTCACGGGCTGCAAGGTGGAAGCGGGCCTTAAAACCGCAAAGCCGGGCGAGAGCTTCCAGTTCATGCGCCAGGGCTATTTCTGCGTGGATAACAAGGATTCCGCAGAAGACCACCTCGTCTTCAACCGCTCCGTTTCTCTGAAGGACGGCTTCAAGAAAAAGAAGTAAGCTGAATAGTAGTCCGCACAGAGCAAAATCATGCGCTGTGCGGGCTTTTGCTGTTCATTTTGAAACGGTGTTTTATGATTTGTCACCCGAATTTTAATTTTAGGTTGACGAAACGCTTTGTGTGTGGTAAACTGGTAGACGAAATTTTACTGCCGGTTTTGCCGGAAAGGAAATTTATGCGCATACAAGATGCAGTTTTAGACGCGCTTGAAAAAAATCGCGGGGAATACCTCTCCGGCGAGCAGCTTGCGTCGTCGCTCGGCGTTTCCCGCAATGCCGTGTGGAAAGCCATTCAAAAGCTCGAAGAAGCCGGGCACAAAATTCGCGCTGTGCCAAAGCGCGGCTATACGCTGGCGCCGGAAAGCGACGTGCTCACCGTGCAGAGTGTCTCGCGGTTTTTAGAGACCGATATGCCGGTTTACCTGCAGGTGCAGACCGAAGTCACGTCCACCAATACGCTGTTAAAAGCGCAGGCGGAGCAGGGCGCGCCGGAGGGCACCGTGCTCATCGCGGAATCGCAGACGGCGGGTAAGGGCAGACTCGGCCGGCACTTTACGTCGCCGCCGGGCACAGGCATTTATTTCAGCCTGCTGCTGCGCCCGCACTGCACGGCCGAAAAATCGCTTTTCATTACGACCACCGCGGCCGTCGCCGTGTGTGAAGCCATCGAGCAGGTCACAGGCTTAAACCCGCAGATCAAATGGGTGAACGATGTTTACCTCAACGAGAAAAAGGTCTGCGGCATTTTAACGGAGGCTTCGGTCGATTTTGAAAACGGCGGCCTCAACTGGGCCGTGCTCGGCATCGGCATCAATATCGCCGTGCCGGAAGAGGGCTTCCCGGAGGAGATTCGTTCCACCGCCGGCGCTATTTTCGACGGCCCGTGCCCCGTGGAGATGCGCAGCCGCATTTCGGCTGCCGTCATCAGCCGCTTTTTCGCGCTGTACAAAAACCTCGGCTCAAACGCGTTCATCGAATCGTACCGCAGCCACTCGTTCCTCACCGGCCGTGCCATCACGTTCTCGCTCGGGGAGGAGACGTACCACGGTGTCGTCACCGGCATCAGCGACGAAGCGCACCTGCTCGTCCGTCTTGATAACGGCGAGGAGCGCGCGTTCTCCGCGGGCGAGGTGCAGATTCACAAGGGCTTTGCAAAGCCGGAAAACCCATAAACTGCTTAGTGTGCCGTATTCCGAAATGAATAGGGGTAAATAACATGAACAGCAACAGAGAAAAAATCACCAATATCGTCATGGTCGGCGTGTTCGCCGCTGTGCTCGCCGTTTTGTCGCAGATCTCGTTCCCGCTGCCGAGCGGCATCCCGGTCACCTTACAGACCTTCGCCGTCGCCCTGTGCGGCTACGCACTCGGCTGTAAGCGCGGCACGCTCGCCGTGCTCGTCTATATCGTGCTCGGCGCTGTCGGTTTGCCGGTGTTTGCAAACTTCTCCGGCGGCTTCGGCTCGCTCGTCGGTCTTGCGGGCGGCTACATCTACGGCTTCCTGCCCATGGCTGCGCTGTGCGGTCTCGGCACAAAAATGCCGCACCGTGTGCTCGCCATCGTGCTCGGCGTTGCAGGCCTTGCGGCTTGCCATCTGTTCGGTGTCATTCAGTTCGGCGTCATTTCCGGCAACGGCCCGTGGGCAGCGTTCCTTGTGGCTTCTGTGCCGTACCTCGTCAAGGATGTCGTCTCTGTTGCGGCAGCTTACGGCGTAGCGACTGCTCTCAGCTTCGCGCTGAAGAAAAGCGGCATCCACATCGCAGCGTAAAAGCGTTTTCACAAAGCGTTTGGAATAAAATAGAAACCGAAAAGGCCGTCTGCATGGGAAAACCCGCGCAGGCGGTCTTTTGCTTTGACATCAATACAGCATTGTGTTATACTGAATTTTCAAGGGAGCATTTGCTTCCAATACACGATAAAGGAGGCTGTACCATGGATGTTCGGGTAGGCGACCGTTTACAAATGAAAAAGCCGCACCCCTGCGGGACAAACGTGTTTGAAGTGCTGCGCATCGGCGCGGATTTTAAAATTCGCTGCACCGGCTGCGGCAGAGAAGTCATGGTGCCCCGCCACAAGTGTGAAAAGAACATTCGCAAAATCGTGCGCGAAAGCGCCGGCAGCGAGCAGTAGCGTCTTTCAGACCGTTTCATTTTACTATTTGTCTGAAAGGAAGTTTACTATGTTTGAAAATCTCTCGGTTTTTGAAAACCGATATGAAGAGCTCAATATGAAGCTCTATGATCCCACCGTCGCGGCGGACCGCAACCTCTACCGCGACCTCATGAAAGAGCACAAAGAGATCGAGCCCATCGTGGAAAAATACCGCGCCTTAAAAAAAGCCGAAGCGTCGCTTGAGGATGCCGAAGCCATCTTAAACGACCCCGAAGCTGATAAAGAGCTGCGCCAAATGGCGAGCGATGAGATGAGCACCGCGAAAAGCGACATCGAAAGCATCTCGGAGGAGCTCAAAATTTTACTGCTCCCGCGCGACCCCAACGATGACCGCAGCGTTATCGTTGAGATCCGCGGCGGCGCAGGAGGCGAAGAGGCGGCGCTTTTTGCCTATAACCTCTACCGCATGTATAATATGTACGCCGAAAAGCGCGGCTGGAAAACGGAGATCGTCAGCTTAAACGAAACGGAGCTCGGCGGCTTTAAGGAAGTCAGCTTCACGATCGACGGTGACGGCGCGTATTCCCGCTTGAAATTTGAAAGCGGCGTGCACCGTGTGCAGCGCGTGCCGGAAACGGAAACGCAGGGCCGCATCCATACGAGCACCGCTACAGTCGCCGTTTTGCCGGAAGCCGATGAGGTCGAGCTCGAAATCGACCCGAAGGACCTCAAGATCGACACGTTCCGCTCCAGCGGCGCGGGCGGCCAGCACATCAACAAAACGTCGTCCGCCATCCGCGTTACGCACCTGCCCACCGGCACGGTTGTCGAGTGTCAGGATGAGCGCAGCCAGTATAAAAATAAAGATAAAGCCCTGCGCGTCCTGCGCGCCCGGCTGTTAGACGCCAAGGTGGCGGCGCAGAACGCCGAGATCGCCGCAAACCGCAAAAGCCAAGTCGGAACCGGCGACCGCTCGGAGCGCATCCGCACCTACAACTACCCGCAGCTGCGCGTGACGGATCACCGCATCGGCCTGACGCTGTACCGCCTGTTCGACGTTTTAAACGGCGATCTCGATGAGATCATCGATGCGCTCATCGCCGCAGACCGCGCCGAAAAACTGAAGGAAAGCATGGAGAACGGATGAACATGGATACGCGATTATTGGATGAAAAAAACGAACAGGATATAAAGGAAGCGGGGGAGATCCTACGCCGCGGCGGCCTTGTCGCCATCCCCACGGAGACCGTCTATGGCCTCGCCGGCAATGCGCTGGACCCCACCGTCTCCGCACAAATTTACAAAGTGAAGGGCCGCCCGTCAGATAACCCGCTCATCGTGCACATCGCGGACATCAAAGAGCTGCCCGCACTCGTTGAGGAGATCCCGGAAGCCGCTAAAAAGCTCGCGGATGCCTTTTGGCCGGGCCCGCTCACGATCATCATGAAAAAATCGCCGCTCGTGCCGATGCAGACGACTGGCGGGCTCGACACCGTTGCCGTCCGCATGCCGTCCAATCCCACCGCGCGGGCGATCATCAATGCTGCAGGCGTGCCGCTTGCCGCGCCGTCCGCAAATCTCTCCGGCCTGCCCAGCCCCACGTCGTTCCCACATGTGTGTGATGACCTCATGGGCCGCGTGGACGGCATCGTAAACGGCGGCGACTGCGAGGTTGGCGTGGAATCCACCGTCATCACGGTCGTCACCGAGGTACCGCGTGTGCTGCGCCCGGGCGGCGTGTCCGTGGAGCAGCTGCGCCGCGTGCTCGGCAGGGTAGACGTAGACCGCGCCGTGCTGGAAAAGCCCGCGGAAAACGCCAAAGTCGCCTCGCCCGGCATGAAATACAAGCACTACGCGCCGAAAGCGGATGTCTATATGGTGGACGCTTCCGCCGAGGACTACGCCGCATTTTTGCATACGCACCCCGAGGCGGCTGCACTTTGCTTTGACGAAGACGTGCCGTATCTCAAAAATAAATGTGTACCCTACGGCAGCGCCGCAGATTCCCTTTCGCAGGCGCACGGGCTCTTCACGTCGCTCCATCACCTCGACGAGATCGGCGCAAAAACCGTCTACGCCCGCATGCCGCGCAAAAGCGGCGTAGGGCTTGCGGTTTATAACCGCCTCATCCGCGCCTGTGCGTTCCGCATCATAACGCCGAACGAGCAGCTCGTCATCGGCCTCACGGGCCAGACCGGCGCGGGCAAATCCACTGTTTCCAAGCAGCTCAAGGCGCGCGGCTGCGCCGTCATCGACTGCGATGCCGTCACGCACGATCCATCGCTTTATGCAGGAACATGCCTTACGGAGTTGCAAAATGCGTTCGGCCGTGCTATTATAAAGGAGGACGGCACCCTCGACCGCCGTCAGCTCGCAAACCTCGCGTTTGCAAGCGAAGAGGGCAGGGCGAAGCTGAACGCCATCACGCATCCCGTGATCTTAGCGCGTCTTAAAAAAGAGATCGCCGCATATAAAGAGGCAAAGGTCGTCGTGCTCGATGCCCCGACGCTGTTTGAGGCCGGCGCAGACCGTCTTTGCCGCCGGGTAGTTTCCGTTCTCGCAGACGAAGCCGTGCGCCGCACGCGCATCTGCCGCCGCGACGGGCTGACTGAAACGGAAGCCTTGACCCGCATGCACGCCCAGCAGAGCGACGATTTCTACATTGACCGCTCCGATTACACGCTCGATAACACCGTCTCCGTTTCAGAGGACGATATCGATAATATGCTCGCAGCACTCGGCTGTGCGCACCCGGTGAACCCGATTGAATAAAAGAAGCAGACATTTAAGAAAATCCAAAAAGAAGCCCTTGTGGCCCTGGATCCTCGTCGCCGGCATCGCTGTTGCCGTGCTCGTCGTTTTCGCCGTGCAGAAGCTGCACCCGGACATGGACCACATGCTTTACCCGCGCAAATACAGCTCCATCGTCAAAAAAGAAGCGAAGGAGTACGATTTGCCGCAAAGCCTCGTCTACGCGGTCATCAAGGCGGAAAGCGATTTTGACCCCGAGGCGGAGTCGCCGGTCGGCGCGCTCGGCCTCATGCAGATGATGCCCGAAACGTTCGACTGGATGCAGACGCACATCGGCGGCGAATACGAGGCCAGCGCGCTTTTTGACCCGGAGATCAGCATCAAATACGGCTGTGCGCTGCTGCGCGTGCTTTTAAACGAGTACGACGACCTCGCCACAGCGATCTGCGCCTACAACGCAGGCATGGGAAACGTTACGTCGTGGCTTTCGGACCCCGTGTATTCCGAAGACGGAGTGACCTTAAAAGAAATTCCGTTTGAAGAAACGCGGCTCTACGTCCAGAAAGTCCTTCAGTATAAAGAAACTTACGAAAAATTGTATGGGGGAATTGGAAATGGCTAAAAAAGCAGCGGAAAAATCCGCAAAAGAGCTGTCCGAAATGCTCCTCAACCCGCGCAAGAACGGCTTTTTCAAGGTCACGGATGAGAAGATCGAAAAAGCAGATAAGTTCTGCGAAGGCTACAAGGCATTTTTGAACAGCGCAAAAACCGAGCGCGAATCCGTCCATTATGCGGTTGCGGCCGCAGAGAAGAACGGCTTCGTCCCGTTTGACCCGAAGCACAAGTACAAGGCAGGCGACAAGGTCTACTACAACAACCGCGGTAAAGCAATTTGCCTTGCCATCATGGGTAAAGAGGGCTGCAAAAACGGCGTTCGCATCGCCGCAGCACACATCGATAACCCGCGTCTCGATTTAAAGCCCATCCCGCTTTATGAGTCCACCGAGATGGCGTACCTCAAGACGCACTACTACGGCGGCATCAAAAAGTACCAGTGGACGGCGATCCCGCTCGCCATGCACGGCGTTGTCGTGAAGAGCGACGGCACCGTTATCGATGTCTGCATCGGTGAAGAAGCAGGCGATCCGCAGTTCACCATCACGGACATTCTGCCGCACCTCGGTCAGGATCAGGCCGCAAAGCCGCTGGGCTCTGCCTTTACAGGCGAAGACCTCAACATCCTCGTCGGCAGCCGCCCGGTTCGCGATGAGGAAGCGAAGAACGCCTATAAGCTGAACGTCATGCGTCTCCTCAATGAGAAGTACGGCATTGTCGAAGCCGACCTCATCTCCGCAGAGATCGAGTTCGTCCCGGCGTTCAAGGCGGTCGATATCGGCTTTGACCGCAGCCTCGTCGGCGCTTACGGCCACGATGACCGCGTCTGCGCATACCCGGCACTCGAAGCCATCCTCAACTGCAAGAACCCGGTGCAGACCGTCATCACCGTGCTCACCGATAAGGAAGAGACCGGCAGCGACGGCAACACGGGCCTCAACTCCGAGTACATGCGTTACTTCATCGCCGACCTCGCACAGGCCGAGGGCGAAGAGCCGCGCCACGTGCTCTCCAAGTCCACCTGCATTTCCGCAGACGTCACCGCGGCATACGACCCGCACTATGCTTCCGCCTACGAGGCACAGAACTCCACCTACATCAACGGCGGTCTGGGCGTAGCCAAGTACACCGGCGCACGCGGCAAGGGCGGCACGTCCGATGCCAACGCAGAGTTCGTCGCCAAGATCCGCCGTACGTTCGACGATGCAGGCGTGCTCTGGCAGATCGGCGAGCTCGGCAAGGTCGATCAGGGCGGCGGCGGCACGGTCGCAAAGTTCATCGCAAATCTCAATGTCGACGTGCTCGACATCGGCGTTCCGGTGCTTTCCATGCACGCTCCGTTTGAAGTTGTCTCCAAGCTCGATGTCTACATGGCTTATAAGGGCTTCAAGGCATTCTTCGATGAGAAGTAAGTTGTAAAGTAGAATAGCGTTACATATAAAACTTAAAAAGCTGCATGTGAAGCGATAAAGCTTTACATGCAGCTTTTCTTTATTCACAAACAAAAAGGCCCGCCGCAAAGCGCAGCAGGCCAATTTTATGATGTTAAGCAGATCAACTTTACAGTGACAGTTGATCCAATTCGTCTTCCGTAAACACCGGAATGCCGTTCGCGTTCAAAAGCTCTACGGTCACGCCGTTGCCGGGAATTTTATTGCCCGTAAAGGTGCCGTCGTAAATGAGCCCTTTGCCGCAGGAGGGGCTTTTCGCCTTCATCACGGCAAAATCCACGTTGTTCAGCTTTGCAAGATACAGCGCCGTCTCCGCACCCTTGGTGTATTCCGCCGTCACGTCCTTGCCTGCGCTGGAAACCACCTTGTCGCCCTGGCGCTCTGCCGGGTCGCGGGGTGTGGGCAGGCCGCCCATCTGCTCGGGACATACGCCGATGATCGTGTGCTTTTCCGCGAGCTTCAAAAGCGCGTCGCACTTGCAGCCGTCGCCCTTATAGCGGCATTCGCAGCCCAAAAGGCAGTTGCTTGCTAAAATTACAGCCATGTTTATAACCTCTTTTTCGTTGATTTTAAGTCAAAAGCGGGTCATTGCCCGCAAATTTCCGGTTCGTTTTCGTCCTGCTCGTAAATTTCTACATTCGTCTTGCCGTCTATCGCGTCCAAATGCACGGCGATGACCTCGCGCAGGGAAGTAGGAATATTTTTGCCCACAAAGTCCGGACGAATGGGCAGCTCGCGGTGGCCGCGGTCCACCAAAACGACCAGCCGAATGCGCGCCGGGCGTCCAAAGCGGAACACCGCGTCGATCGCCGCGCGCACCGTGCGGCCCGTAAACAGCACGTCGTCCACCAAAATGACCTCCTTGTCGTTGAGGTCCACCGGCATCGTCTGCGTGTTCACGGTCGGCAGATCGTGCCGTTTGGTCAGGTCGTCGCGGTAAAACGTAATGTCCAGTGTGCAGGTCTGCACCTTTACACCAGCGTGCGCTTCAATGTTCGCCGCGATCTGCTCCGCAAGCGGCACACCGCGCGTTTTAATGCCGATGAGCACCACGTTCTGGAGGTCGCGGCTCTTTTCAATGATCTCATACGAAAGCCGCGTCAAAGCGCGCTTCACGGCAACATCGTCCATCAGCTGGGCTTTCAGCTTCATAGGCATGCATGTCAGTCCTTTTTAAAAATCTTGGATTCATTGTAGCATTTCGCCGCTTTTCCGTCAAGACGCGTCTCTTTCGGTTGATTTTTGTCAAAGCCTGTGCTATGATATTCATCGAGAATAAACAGACTGCCCTGCGGCAGAAAATAAACGGAACAAGGCGGTGCGCCGTCTTACGGACTAAGGAAGGTCAAACATGGAAGCATATCTTTCCAATCTTACGGTTTTCAACCACCCGCTCATCAAGCACAAGGTCAGCCACCTGTGCGATGTCAACACCGGCACCAAGGAATTCAGCGAGCTCGTCAAAGAGCTTGCCATGCTCATGGGCTATGAAACGCTCAAGGAGCTCAAAACGAAGGATGTAGAGATCCAGGCGCCGCTGCAGAAGATCATCACCCCGGTCCTCGCAGAAGATTTCACCATCGTGCCGATCCTGCGCGCCGGCCTCGGCATGGTAGACGGCCTGCGTGAGCTTTCGCCCACGGCAAAGGTCGGCCACATCGGCCTTTACCGCGACGAGGAGACCTTAAAGCCGATGACGTATTACTTTAAGCTCCCGGTCGATACTGCAGATGGTCCGGTCGTCGTTGTAGACCCGGCCCTTGCAACGGGCGGCAGCGCAGACGCAGCCATTCAGTTCCTCAAGGACGCAGGCTGCAAGAACATCAAGTTCATGTGCATTTTCGCGTCCGAGGTCGGCATCAAGCTGCTGTATGAGAAGCACCCGGATGTCAAGATCTACGCGGCAAACTACGCACCCGGCCCGCTGAACGAGAACGGCTACATCCCCACCGCAGCCGGCGACGCAGGCGACCGCCTGTGCGGCACGGTCAGCTACAAGCCGAATAAAAACCAGTAATTTAAAAGCTCTCCGGCCTGTTCGGAGAGCTTTTGCTGTATTTCGGGTGCTTTTTCGACCTTTTTTGAGAATAATTCACAAACTATTCATAAATTTGCAAATCAAGTTGACTTTTGTCGGATCATACGCTATAATTTAGCGTTAGAAAAACGAAATACGATCTTTAAACCCGATACTGTGATATTGGCAAGATTGACTCTTAATATTTCTTTACACCGAAGTTATGACAAGGCTCAAGCTCTGCCCAATTACAGGCAGAGCTTTTCTTTATGCCCTGAAAAACGGGGGAGAAGAACGTGTTTTGAAGGAAAGAAATGAAACCACGGTCCGGAAGAAAGGAAATGATCTCATGAAGTTGATTTACGGCATCGAAGATAAGCCGAAGTTCAGCAAAACACTGGTCTTCGCGTTCCAGCAGATGATCGCCATCATGGCGGCAACGCTGCTCGTACCGCTGCTCGTCACAAGCTACGGCCTGCAGGCAGACGCCGCAGCCGCACTGTTCGGCGCAGGCATCGGCACCATCGTCTACCTGCTCTGCACAAAACGCAGAAGCCCGGTATTCCTCGGCTCCTCGTTCACCTTCCTCGGCGCATACGCCGCCACCATCGGCCAGAACTACGGCTACTGGGGCATGCTCATCGGCGTTGCGTTCGCAGGTTTTGTTTACGTCGTCATCGGCCTTGTCATCAAGGTCGTCGGCTCCGGCTGGGTCAATAAGCTGATGCCGGCTGTCATCATCGGGCCGATCGTCGCCCTCATCGGTCTGTCCCTCTCCGGCACGGCAACAAGCTGGATCATGGGCAACGGCGCTGCGGCTGTCGTATACGGCGAGACCTACAACTGGGCGGCCATCGTCTGCGGCATCTTCACCTTCTTCATGATCGTCATCGCGTCCGTCAAGGGCTCCAAGACCGTGAAGCTCATCCCGTTCATCGTCGGCATCGGCGCAGGCTATGCGCTCGCACTCGTCTTCACGCTCATCGGCATGGCAACGGGCGTAGAGAGCCTCAAGCTCCTGTCCTTCCAGCCGTTCATCGATGCGTTCGGTACGTTCAGCATCACCAGCATCGTCGATTATCCGAAGTTCTTCTTCCTCAGAGCGATCGAGACGAACGGCCAGTATCCGCTTGATGCGGCTGCCATCGGCAACATCGCCATGATCTACATCCCGATCGGCGTCGTCGAGCTTGCACAGCACATCGCTGACCACAAGAACCTCAGCACCGTTGTCAACCGCGACCTCATCGCTGACCCGGGCCTCGATAAGACCCTCATCGGCGACGGCCTCGGCTCCATCGTGGGCGCGTTCTTCGGCGGCTGCGCAAATACCACCTACGGCGAGTCCATCGGCTGCATCGCCATCACCGGCAACGCTTCCATCGTTTCCATCCTCACCGCGGCACTCGGCTGCATGGTGCTTTCCTTCTTCACCCCGTTCGTCGTGCTCATCAACTCCATTCCGAAGTGCGTCATGGGCGGCGCTTGCATCGCGCTCTACGGCTTCATCGCGGTCTCCGGTCTCCAGATGCTCCACCGTGTTGACCTCGGCAACAGCAAAAACCTGTTCGTCGTCAGCTCCATCCTCGTCTGCGGCATCGGCGGCCTGTACTTCGGCTTCGGCACGAACAGCATCACCGGCGGCGCTCTGCTGAACATTACGTCTCTGGCAGTGGCCCTCATCGTCGGCATCGTTACGAACCTTATCGTTAACAACGGTAAGCTCAGCAGCGGCGAGGACGGCCTCAGCAGCGCAGCTTCCGAAATGGGTAAGGTAGACCCGGAAACCACCGAGGTCCCCTCCCGCAAAACAAGAAGAAGTAATTCTTCAAAAAAGCGTTAACTGAAATGCACAGCGCCCGGGCTTTACGGCTCGGGCGTTTTTCTGTTGTAAAGGAATTCGACTTGCTTTTTTCTCATCATCCGATATAATAGTAAAAGACACAAAAGAAAGGGGAGAGCGCCGTGCGGAAAAACAGAAAATACAGCCCCATCCAAAAGCCGCGGGAGCTGCACCTTGAGCGCGTCATGAACTTAAAGCGCTGGACGGGCATTCTGCTCATCTGCGCCGCCGTTTTCATGGTGCTGGCGTTGTTTGTCATGTGGGGCCTGCCGGTGCTTTTTCCGCCGGAAGACCCGGAAGACGCCCTCCCGCAGGCCACCGTGCAGCCCACCGCGTCTCCCGCCGCAAGCACGGGGGAAGACACCTTGCCCGTGCTCGAGGACAGCGTAAGCCTGTTCGTCATCAACAAAGACCACCTCGCAGAGGCGGATTTCGCCCCCGAGGAAACGGCCGAGTTTGACGGCGTCACCGTCGATGCCCGCATCGTGCCGGCGCTCACCGCGCTGTGCGAGGCCGCCAAAGCGGACGGCGTCACGCTGATGTTTTCCGGCGGCTATGTGTCCTATGCAGAGCAGGAAACGTTCTATAACGCCGAGGTCGAGCGCCTCGTCGAAGCGGGCTCCACGAAGATTATGGCGCGCGAAGACGCAAAGGCTATCGTGCCCGCGCCCGGTACCAGCGACCTGCAAAGCGGCCTGTGCGTCACCGTGCAGGGCGACCCGGAAACGTTTTCCACGACGGATGCCTACGGCTGGCTGCAGCGGAACATGGCACACTACGGCTTTGTGTTCCGCTATCCTGCCGGAAAAGAGGACGAAACGGGCCTTGCGCGCAATGACTGCATCCTGCGCTACGTCGGCACAGAGCACGCCGCCGCCATCCGCAGACTGTCCTTTTGCCTCGAAGAATACCTCCGTTACGTCGGCGCATAACGGAAAAATGGGCGTCTTCGGGAAGAAAAAGAAAAAAGTTTTCTGTTTTTTTGAAAAAGACCTTGCATTTTAGGATTTTTTATGATAACATAATTAGCGCTATGTTTATGTGTTAACTTCGCTGTTAACCGACTAACCGCAGATCAACCGAAAGAGGTGACAGATATGAAGAATATACATCCGGACTATCAGGAAACGACCATTACCTGCGCATGCGGCAATGTGATTCACACGCGTTCCACAAAGAAGGACATCCGCGTTGAAATTTGCTCCAAGTGCCATCCGTTCTTTACGGGTAAGCAGAAGCTGGTTGATACGAGCGGTCGTGTTGATATGTTCAACAAGCGCTACGGTATCACGAAGTAAGTTTATATGGATCGTTCAGGGCGGTGCTCTTTCGGGCATCGCCCATTTTTTCTCCAAAGGCAAGCTTTGCGTTCGTTTCAAAACAGAGGGGAGCGGTAAAAATGGCAGAGTACAAAACTGTGCGGAAAAACGCGCAGGACCAGTTTGTGGAAAAGCGCTCGCGCTTCATCGGCTATGCCCGCCCGGTGCAGACCGAGCAGGAGGCGCTCGATTTCATCGCGTCCAAAAAGTCCGAGCACTGGGACGCCAGCCACAACGTCTACGCGTATATCCTGCGCGACGGCACCATGCGCTTTTCAGATGACGGCGAGCCGCAGGGCACGGCCGGCATGCCGGTGCTGGATGTTTTGCGCAAAAGCGGCGTCACAGACGTCGTCACGGTCGCCACACGCTATTTCGGCGGCATTCTGCTTGGGGGCGGCGGTCTTGTGCGCGCGTATTCGCACACCGCGTCCATCGCCCTGCAGGCAGCGGAGATCATCACCATGCGCGAGTGCCTGCTGCTGTCGCTCACCTGCGATTACGGCCAGTACGGCCGCGTTGCGTCGCTCGTGCCGGAGTGCGGCGGCGTGACGGACGACACCGTTTTCGAGGAAAAAGTCACCGTCAAATTTCATTTGGCGCCCGAGCTGCTCGGCGCGTTCCGCAAAAAACTTGCGGATGCCACAAACGGGCAGGTCGATGTGACAGAAGACGGAAAAAAATTTTTTGAATTTGAAGAATAAAAGAAGTAATTTCGCCGTTTGCGGCGTATATAATACTATGAGGGCAAAAATCGGGGCGTTTTGCTCCGCACTTTGCCCGTAATTTCCAAAGGCATCGCGCCGGCGGTCACGAAAGGGGGCGGTGAAGTGCCGCTGCCGGAGTCCTTTATGCAGGACCTCAAATCGCGCTGCGACATCACAGACATCGTTTCCTCGTATGTCAACCTAAAGCGGCGCGGCAAAAACATGGTGGGGCTGTGTCCCTTCCACAACGAAAAATCACCGTCCTTCAACGTCTACCCGGAGAATAACTCGTTTTACTGCTTCGGCTGCGGCGCGGGCGGCGATGTCATCACATTCATCCGCAAAATTGAAAATCTCGATTACATCGAGGCCGTAAAAATGCTCGCGGACCGCGTGGGTCTGCAAATGCCGGAGCAGGGCGTGGACGATTCCATGAGCCGCCTGCGCCAGCGTGTGCTCGAGATCAACCGCGAATCCGCCCGCTTTTTCCACAGCGCGCTTTTAAGCCCGGAGGGCAAGCCGGGGCTCGATTATTTCGCGCGCCGCCGCCTGCCCATGAAAATGATCCGCCATTTCGGGCTCGGGTGGGCGCCGGAAAGCCGCTTTGCGCTCGTCAATCACCTGCGCTCCAAGGGCTATTCCGAGCGCGAGATGATCGCGGCGAACGTCGCAGTGGAGACGCGCTCCGGCCGTGCGATGGATCGCTTCCACGCGCGCGTCATGTTTCCCATCATCGACCTGCGCGGCAACGTGGTCGCGTTCGGCGGGCGCATTTTAACAAACGAAAAGCCGAAGTACATAAATACATCGGATACCCCGGTCTACCACAAGAGCAGCGGCCTTTTCGCGATGAACTTTGCGAAAAACGCGCTCGAGAACGACCGGATCATCTTGGCCGAGGGCTACATGGACGTCATCTCGCTGCACAAGGCGGGCATTGAAAACGCCATTGCGTCGCTCGGCACGGCGCTCACCGCAGAGCAGGCGCGCATCATTGCCCGCTATGCGAAAGAGGTCGTCATTTGCTACGATTCCGACGAAGCCGGTCAAAAGGCCGCGCAGCGCGCCATTCCCATTCTGCGCGGCGCAGGGCTTTTGGTGCGCGTCATGGCCGTGCCCGGCAACAAAGACCCGGATGAGTTCATCAACGCATGCGGCGACGAGGGCGCGGCGCGCTTCCGCAGGCTCATTGAGCAAAGCGGCAACGATGTGGAATACCGCCTTGCCAAGCTGAAAAGCGGGTATGACCTCAATAACGAAAACGGGCGTATTCAATACCTGATGGCCGCCGTAGAGCTGCTTGCGGGCCTCGAGAACGCCATTGAGCGCGATGTGTATGTCAGCCGTCTTTCGCAGGAGCTGAACGTCGACAAAAACGCCATTTTGCAGCAGATGTCCGTTTCCGTGCGCAAAAAAGCGCGTGCGGCGCAGCGGCAGCAGCAAAGGGATATGACAGAGCAGCTTTCTGCACGGCGCGATACCGTAAACCCCGAAAAGCGGCGCTATGTCCGCGTGGCCAACGCCGAAGAGCGCCTCATCGCGTGTCTTTTCCACAATAACGACCTCGCGCAGAGCCTCAAACAGCGCGTGCCGCCCGAAAAATTCGTGACGGCGTTCAACCGCCGGTTATATCAGAGCCTCTTGGGCAAGATTATAAACGAAGAAACGGTCACATCTCCGCAGATCACCGACTTTTCGGCGGAATGTACGCCGGACGAAATGGGCCGTTTAGCGAAGATCGTGCAGGAAAACGCCGGCATCACCGCCAAAGACGCGGAGGAATACGTGCAGATCATTTTGAGCGAGGGCGCACTCACCGACACCGACAAGGTGCGCGGTGCAACGGCCGCCGACCTGCAGGCACAGCTCGATGCACTGCGCAGACAGAAAAAATAAGAGCATTACGTTTTGAGATAGAAGGCAGCGCATAAGCGCCGCCAAGGGAATAAGGGAAAACACAGGAAAGGTATGATAAACTATGGCAGCACCCGATAAGAAAACCGTGATCCGCGATCTGATTGAGCTCGGCAAAAGCAAAGGCCAGCTCACCACAAAGGAGATCCTCGACGCCATCGGCGAATTGGATTTCGACCCGGAGCACATTGAAAAATTCTATGATACGCTGGAATCGCACGGCATTGAGATTATCGATGACTTCAGCGATATCCAGATTGATGACATCGACCTTTCCAATGTATCCGGCGCAGATACGGACGATTTTGATGCCGGCATGGGCATGGAAGGCGTCGCCATCGATGACCCGGTCAAAGTTTACCTGAAAGAGATCGGCCGCGTGCCGCTGCTTTCCTCCGAAGAAGAAGTGCGCCTTGCCATCGCCATCAAGGACGGCGACGAAGCCGCAAAGAAGCGCCTTTCCGAAGCGAACCTGCGTCTTGTCGTCAGCATCGCGAAGCGCTATCTCGGCCGTGGCATGCAGTTCCTTGACCTCATTCAGGAGGGCAATCTCGGCCTCATCAAGGCTGTTGAAAAGTTCGATTATACAAAGGGATTCAAGTTCTCCACCTACGCAACGTGGTGGATTCGTCAGGCCATCACGCGCGCCATCGCCGACCAGGCCCGCACCATCCGTATCCCGGTACACATGGTGGAGACCATCAATAAGGTGAAGAAGGTCTCCAGCCAGCTGCTCCACACGAGCGGCCATGAGCCGACCGCGGAGGAAATCTCCGACGAGCTCGATATGCCGGTTGATAAAGTGCGCGAGATCATGCGCGTCGCGCAGGAGCCTGTCTCCCTTGAAACGCCGATCGGCGAGGAAGAGGACAGCCACCTCGGCGACTTTATCCCGGATGACGACGCACCGGCCCCGGCAGATGCCGCTTCCCATACGCTGCTGCGCGAAACGCTCGGCGATGTGCTCGATTCCCTCACCCCGCGTGAGGAAAAGGTGCTGCGCCTGCGCTTCGGCCTTGAAGACGGCAGAAGCCGTACGCTCGAGGAAGTGGGCAAGGAATTCAATGTCACCCGTGAGCGTATCCGTCAGATTGAAGCAAAGGCGCTCAGAAAGCTCCGTCACCCGAGCCGCAGCAAGAAGCTGAAGGATTTTCTGGATTGATCCCGAAAGGATAGGCACATACCATGCACATGACACTGGAAGCGGACTACGCGGTCCGCATCGTGGAATTTTTGGCCGTGAACCCCGGGCGAGCAGATGCCAAAACGATCTCGGAGTGCACAAGCGTCACGCTGCGCTTTACGCTGAAGATCCTGCGCACGCTCGTTTCGGACGGCATCGTGCGCTCGTATAAGGGCGCAAAGGGCGGCTATGAGCTTGCAAAGCCGCCGAAGGAGATCACACTGCGCAGCGTGATCGAGGCGGTGGAGGGGCCGTATATGATCTCCCGCTGCCAGGGCGATGCGTACAGCTGCCAGCGCACCTCGTGCCGTCTGCATCACATTTACGGCGAGGTCTCACAGCTTGTGCGCAATAAGCTGGAGTCCTACACGTTCGCGTCCATCTGCGCCTGCGATGACAAAGATGCGGCCGAAACGCCGGATAAAGAAGCAGAATAAACATAAAAGAGCGCCTTTGCCGTTTGTAAAGAACCGGCAGGGGCGCTCTTGAATTTCTCAAATTTAAAGCCGTGGGGGAGACAGAAAGCGGCTTTGACAAAATAGATACGGCAAATAAAAAAACGCGCCGCAAGACCGGCGCGAAAACAAACGAAAAAATAAAAGAGAAAATGCGAAAACTTTCGGGAAAAGACTTGACAAATCCACAAATACGGTGTATCATATTACAATGTATCATCATGGATAGATATGCCATTTCTTTCTCTGAACTGCATTATAACACAGTTCCGAAAAATAATCAAGCATAATCTATAAAATTCACATGAACGGATATTCTTTCCGCCGTTTTTAAGTGATTTTGCTTAAAAACACGGGTCAAATACTAAGAATGGAGTGGTTGAGTCAATGGTGAATGTTAAGCCGGTACAGCTTGGCAAGAACACACGCATGAGCTTCTCGCACATCGACGAAGTTCTCGATATGCCGAACCTGATCGAGATCCAGAAAAATTCCTACGACTGGTTCCTGAAGGAAGGTCTTAAGGAAGTTTTCGACGACGTCTCCGGCATTACGGATTTCAACGGAAATCTGGTCTTGGACTTCGTAAACTACAAGCTCGACGAAAAACCCAATTACACGGTAACGGAATGCAAAGAGCGCGATGCTACGTATGCGGCAGCTCTGCGCGTCACTGCACGCCTTCTCAACAAGGAAACGGGCGAGATCAAGGAATCTGAAGTCTTCATGGGCGATTTCCCGCTGATGACACCGTCCGGCACCTTCGTGATCAACGGCGCAGAACGCGTTATCGTTTCCCAGCTTGTTCGTTCTCCGGGCGTCTATTATAAGATGGAGTACGATAAAACAGGCAAACAGCTTTTCTCTTCCACCGTCATTCCGAACCGCGGCGCATGGCTGGAGTACGAAAACGATGTGAACGACGTACTCTACGTGCGTATCGATAAAAACAGAAAGCTCCCGATGACCGCGTTCATCCGCGCACTCGGTCTCGGCACCGACGAAGAGATCAAGGAATACTTCGGCGAAGACGAGCGCATCCTTGCGACCATCGATAAGGATACCACGCACACCATGGAGGAAGGCCTCTTTGAGGTGTACAGAAAGCTCCGTCCGAGCGAGCCGCCCACGGTTGAAAGCGCGCAGTTCCATTTGAACGGCCTGTTCTTCGACCCGAGACGCTACGACCTCTCCAGAGTCGGCCGTTATAAGTACAATAAGAAGCTGAACCTCGCCGGCAGAATCACCGGTCGTCAGCTTTCCCGCCCGATCGTCAACCCGGCGACCGGCGAGGTGATGGCAGAGGCGGGCACCGTTGTGTCCCGCACGCTTGCCGAAGACATCGACAACGCCGGTGTGACCACCGCCTGGGTTGCCCTTGAGGACGACAAGGAGACGAAGGTCATCTCAAACGGCATGGTCGATATCGCAAAATACGTTTCCTTTGATGCAGAGGCAGAGTGCGGCATCAACGAACGTGTGCGCTACGCAGTGCTCTCCGAGATTCTCGAAGAGTGCGGCGACGACGAAGAGAAGCTCAAAGAGCAGCTCACCGCACGTCATGACGAGTTGATCCCGAACCACATCATCATTGATGATATTTTCTCCTCCATCAACTACATGACCTGCCTTGCTGTCGGTCTCGGCTTTACGGACGATATCGACCAGCTCGGCAACCGCCGTATCCGTTCCGTCGGCGAGCTGCTGCAGAACCAGTTCCGCATCGGCTTCTCCCGCTTGGAGCGCGTGATCCGCGAGCGCATGACGCTGCAGGGTCAGGATATGGAATCCCTTACACCGCATTCTCTCATCAATATCCGTCCGGTCGTTGCAGCGATCAAGGAGTTCTTCGGTTCTTCTCCGCTGTCCCAGTTCATGGACCAGACGAACCCGCTGGCCGAGCTGACGCATAAGCGCCGTCTCTCCGCTTTGGGCCCGGGCGGTCTTTCCCGTGACCGTGCGAGCTTCGAGGTTCGAGACGTTCACTACACACACTACGGCCGCATGTGCCCGATCGAATCCCCGGAAGGTCAGAACATCGGTCTGATCTCCTACCTTGCAACGTTCGCAAGAATCAACCACTACGGCTTCATTGAGGCGCCGTACAGAAAGATTGATAAGGCGACGGGCAAGGTCACGGACGAAGTCGTTTACATGACGGCGGACGTGGAAGACGAGTTCATCGTTGCGCAGGCAAACGAAAAGCTGAATGAAGACAACACCTTTGCAAACGACAGCGTTCTCGCACGTTTCAAGGGCGAGTTCATTCAGGTTGAGCCGACCCGCGTCGATTACATGGATATTTCCCCGCGTATGGTCTTCTCCGTTGCAACGGCGATGATCCCGTTCCTGGAAAACGACGACGCGAACCGTGCTCTGATGGGCGCGAACATGCAGCGTCAGGCAGTTCCGCTGCTCCGCACCGAGTCTCCGATCGTCGGTACCGGTATGGAGTATAAAGCAGGCGTTGACTCCGGCGTCTGCGTCCTGTGCGAACGCGCAGGTGTCGTTAAGAGCGTCAGCGCAGACCTCATTCGCGTGACGACCGATAACGGCGATATCGACGACTATGTCGTCACAAAGTTCATGCGTTCCAACCAGAGCACCTGCATCAACCAGGTCCCGATCGTCAACCGCGGCGACCGCGTTGAAGTGGGCGATGTTCTGGCGGACGGCCCGGCCATTAAGAACGGCGAGATCGCGCTCGGCAAGAACGCGCTCATCGGCTTCATGACCTGGGAAGGCTACAACTACGAGGACGCCGTCCTGCTGAACGAGAAAATCGTACGCGACGACGTTTATACCTCCATCCATATCGAAGAGTATGAGATGGAGGCCAGAGATACAAAGCTCGGCGCGGAAGAGATTACCCGCGATATCCCGAACGTCAACGAAGATCTGCTGCGCGACCTTGATGACCGCGGCATCATTCGTGTGGGTGCGGAGGTTCACGCCGGCGATATTCTGGTCGGTAAGGTCACCCCGAAGGGCGAAACCGAACTGACCGCCGAAGAGCGCCTGCTGCGCGCCATCTTCGGTGAAAAGGCCCGCGAGGTTCGCGATACGTCCCTCCGTGTTCCGCACGGTGAGTACGGCACCATTGTGGACGTCAAGGTCTTCACGAGAGACAACTGCGATGAGCTGAGCCCCGGCGTCAACAAGGTCGTGCGCTGCTATATCGCACAGAAGAGAAAGATCTCCGTCGGCGATAAGATGGCCGGTCGCCACGGTAACAAGGGTGTTGTTTCCCGTATTTTGCCGATGGAAGAGATGCCGTTCCTGCCGGACGGTACACCGCTTGACATCGTTCTGAACCCGTTGGGCGTTCCGTCCCGTATGAATATCGGACAGGTTCTCGAGGTTCACCTCGGCATGGCGGCAAACGCACTCGGCTGGAAGATTATGACCCCGGTATTCGACGGCGCACACGAAGCGGATATCCGCGAGTGCTTCCGCATGGCGGGCATGAGTGAGGACGGCAAGTTCCGTCTGCGTGACGGTCGTACCGGCGAGTATTTCGATAACCCGGTTACCGTTGGCTACATGTACTACCTCAAGCTCCATCATCTTGTTGACGATAAGATTCACGCCCGTTCCACCGGTCCGTATGCCCTCGTTACCCAGCAGCCTTTGGGCGGCAAGGCGCAGTTCGGCGGCCAGCGCTTCGGCGAAATGGAAGTTTGGGCGTTGGAGGCTTACGGCGCGGCTTACACCCTGCAGGAGATTCTGACGGTGAAGTCCGACGACGTTGTGGGCCGTGTAAAGACCTACGAAGCCATCGTTAAGGGCCAGAACGTGCCGAAGCCGGGCATTCCGGAATCCTTCCGCGTTCTTATCAAGGAACTGCAGGCACTCGGCCTCGACATCAAGGTACTGGATAAGGACAACGAGGAGATTGACCTGCGCCAGAGCTTCGACGATGACGATGATGTGGGTCTCACCCCGGGCGATCAGGTCTTTGATGAAGAAAACGTCGCAACGGACGGCGATTTCGACGGCTATTCCATCGAGAACGAAGACGGGGAAGAGGACGACTTCTTCTCTACCGACGACGATGAGTTTGAAGGCTCCGATAACGATTTGTTTGACGGCATCGACGACGAGTTCTAATTTCGGGTGAAAGGAAAGGATCGCATATATGGAGTTTAACGTTTTTGAATCAATAAAGATCGGCCTTGCATCGCCCGAGCAGATTCGCTCCTGGTCGTACGGTGAGGTCACGAAGCCCGAGACCATCAACTACCGTACATTGAAGCCGGAGCGCGACGGCCTGTACTGCGAGCGCATTTTCGGACCGACCAAGGACTGGGAGTGCCATTGCGGCAAGTATAAGCGCATCCGCTTTAAGGGCAAGGTCTGCGAGCGCTGCGGCGTTGAAGTGACG
>CAKUBN010000024.1 GCA_934643185.1 uncultured Eubacteriales bacterium | reverse complement strand
ATTCAGGGAAACATCCATGTCGAATTTTTGATTATTCAATTTTGTGTTGGTGTCCAGAATTTGGGGTACGTATCATTCCGGCCTGCGGGCGATTTTTTCGCTTAAATCCTAAATTTTAATATTCCAGCTCAAAAATTCTCGCGCAGATGGGGGCGGGGAGATCTACCGTCAGCGTGCCCTTTTCCGGGTTCCATGCGCATTTCGTGTTGTGGTTTGCGGGGTATGCGCAGCGCACGTGCACGTGCTCGTTGCCGCGCAGGAAATCCACGGGCAGCGTGCAGCGGCCGTCCGGCGCGCCGCGTCTCCACACGGTGATGTACGCTTTGTGCGCGGTTTTAAGGCCCAGCGAGACCCACGTGTCCGCAAAGTGCGACGTACCGAGCGGCCAGAACGGCAGCGCGCGCTTGATGTCGCCGCGGATTGTCTTGTAATAATCGAGCGCTTCCTTGACGAGCGTGAAGTCTTCCTCGGGAATTTCCGCCAAATGACCGCTCTGGTGGATGCGCTGCATCAGTGCATTGCACATGTTAAATACGGCTTCCTCGCGTCCGCCGCCCTTCATCGGGTAGCTCCAAATGGCGCTCTGCTCCGGCGTCAGACCCGAGGGCGCGTTCGCCGCAATGGACGCATAGCGCAGGTAGTCCTCCTGGTCGCTCGTAGACTGAATGCTGTGGCGCGAGAGCATCGCGTAGTCGATGCGCATGCCGCCCGAGGAACAGTTTTCAATCACAAGGTCGGGGTAGCGGGCAAAGACGGAATCGAGCCAAGCGAGATATGCGCGCTCATGCCCGAGTAAACCGTCGCCCACACTGTCGGCGTTTAATTCCGTGCCGATGCCCGGCTCAATGTTGTAATCCATCTTGATGTAGCCCACGTGGTAGTCGCGCACAAGGCGGTCAACGACCTCATTTGCGTGTTCCACAACCTCCGGGTTGCGGAAATCGAGCTGCCAGCGGCTGCGGTCGTGCACCTTTTTGCCGTGGCGTGTGAAGAACCAGTCCGGGTGTACGCGTGCGGCCTTCGGGCAGCAAATGCCCATTACTTCAATTTCGAGCCACACGCCCGGGATCATGCCTTTCGAGCGGATGTAGTCCATCACTTCCTCAAGGCCGTTTGGAAAACGTTCCTTACTCGGCAGCCATTCGCCCACGTTGTCCCACCAGAAGCCGTCCGCGTACCAGCCTGCGTCCACGCAGAAGTATTCGCAGCCCGCCTTGTGCGCCGCGTCGATGAGCGGCAGTTCTTTCGCCGTCGTCGGGTTGCCCCACAGGCAGTTCATGTAGTCGTTGAAAATGACGCACAGCTTCTCGTTGTCCGCATTTTTGCGGCGAACCATGCGGCGGTACTTCGTCAGCTCGCCCATGGCGTCATCAAATTTGCCGAGCGTGGAGCCTACGCACACCGGCACTGTCGTGAATGTTTCGCCCGGCTGCAAATTCTTCCACCAGTGCGATTCCGTTTCCGTCGGGCCGCTTAACTGAATGTAGAAGTTGCCCATCTGGTCGCTGATCTCCCAGTGCCACGAGCCGTTGTGCTCGATCTGCCAGAATAAATTGGAGCCCGTTTCCGTGTTTTCAAGCAGTCCCATCGGCAGGTATTCCTTTGTAGACCAGTTGCCGATGTTCGTCGCACCGATCACCTTAGAGGAGCGCTGAATTTCCTCGGGCTGGCAGCGGGCGAGACCGAGCTGCGGGAAGGTGTAGCTTTCCCACTGCATTTCGCGCTGCCAGCCGTTGTGCGGGTACCAGACGCGCATTTTGTCGTCGGTCGAAAGCATACCCTCTTTTTCGATGCCGGTGAGGGCAAAGGAAGAAACGTATTCCAGCCCCTGCGGCTCTGTTCCGACATTTTTCACGTCCGTCCAGCAGCGTACAGCCTGAACGCCGTTATAAAACTGCATGTGCGAAATCGTTTCAATACCGCAGATCTTATCTTCCATGTGGATTTCCAGCTTGCGGCCGAACTCGTTGTGCTTGTCCGCAAAATAAACGAGCTTCATGCGGTCGCCGGGGCTTGTGGAAATGTATTTGTTGCCGTGGCGCTCGCCCGGTCGGTTCTGCCCGGAAATCATAATTTCCAAGAGATTGTATCGCTCGGTGTTCAGGCGCAAGCCGCCCGTCTCGCGGTCGTGCACGTGCAGCAGACTGCGCTCGTCAAAGGGGAGCGCAGAGAAGTGCAGCAGCTTGCAGCCGAAATCTTCCGTCTTTTCAAAAACGAGATGCAGCCCGTTTTCGTCAATTTGAATCAAATCCATAGTATAAGCCTTTCCGCAGATAAATCTGCTGTGATCTATGCTGAGTTGTCTGTACAAATAGTAGCACAATCGGAGAGGCTTTTCAAGGGAATTATCGGTCGCGGCTTTGCTCCGCATGCATGCCGAGCGCGGAATACTGCAAAGCGTGCGAAAGTCGTGCCGAAGCCTTTTGCAGGTGCTTGCACACCGTGCCGCGCGTCAGGTGAAGCTCGTCCGCAATCTCCTGCATTGTCAGCCGCTCGCCGTAGTAAAGCTGCACGCAGTCGCGCTGGCGGTCGGTCAGCTCATTGCCGATGGCGCGCCGCAGCAAAACCTGCGCTTCTAAAAGCTCGTTTTTGTTTGTCTCTGCGCCGATGCGGCTGAGTAGTTTCGCCTGCCGTGCACCGGCGGAAAGGGGCTTATATCCGCTCACGAAACCGCCCTCCTTCCGCGCTTTTGCAGCGCATGGCCTGTTACCAGGCACTCCAAATACATGGTGTAAAGCATTTGCACACGCTGGGCCTGCTCGCCTGCAATGTCATAGTCGCGTTCGGCGCGGATGACGAGCAGCCGCCGTTTGATGCGCTCCGCCTCATCCAAATACTCCTGTCCCCAGGAAATGTAATCGTTCACTTGCAGTCACGATCCTTTCGTTTCAAAATAGAACATGTGTTCGTCAACTCTCATCATAAACAAAAATTTCCGAAATGTCAATCGAACACGGAACAAATGTTCAAAAGATGTCCTATGATGTCCTATAATGTCCTGCGATGTCCGCTTTTCTGCATATTTATATGGAATTATTTACATTTTGGGGCTGTTATTTTGCGCTTTTTTGATATATAATAAAGGTGAATTTAAACTTGAAATAACTGAACGCCTTGGCGTTTTGACCGAAAGGAGTTTTACCATGAACTTTTTGAAGAATATCTCGGCCGCATTTAAGACCGCCGGCGGCGCCGTACAGAGTGCTGTGAAAGTGGTAGAGGAAAAGAACCGCCGCACTGCGCTCATGAATCGCCTGCGCACCGTTATCCGCTGTGAGGAAAAGGCAGAGGAGCGCGCCTATCTCGCTCTCGGCCGCTACTACTACCACAACCTGCGCGATGCAGAGAACACCGTTACGGAGCCGTACTGCATCGACATTGAAGCCGCCCAGAAGCGCATCGATGCCGCTGTGGAGAAGCTGGAAGCCCTGACCCATGAGGATGACAGCGAAGCGGAAGAAGAGGAGATCACCCTTGACGACGTGCAGGAGTACACTCCCACGCCGGAAGAGGAAAAGGAAGCCGAAGAAGCCGCATTTGTGCCGGACGGTACCGTAGACGAAGCCGTGGAAGCGGCAGAGCCTGCCGCCGAGCAGCCGGAAACGACTGAGCCCGAAAAAGACGAAAGCGAAGAAGTTCCCTACGAATAATGCGCTTTAAAATGAACGTTAAAAGGCGGACCTGAGGTCCGCTTGATTCCTTGCGCGGAAAAACGCCCACCTTTTGCGCCGGGGCAGGTTCCGTTTGCAGAAAGTGAGTGAATTTGATGTCTACGAAGATACAGAAAGATATTGTCTGCCCCGCCTGTGGCCAGACGCAGAAATTAGAGATGTACACAAGCGTCAATGCGGAGGAAAACCCCGAGCTGCGCCGCGACATTCTGCGCGAATCCATATTTGACTGGGAATGCCGCCACTGCGGCTACACCGCGCAGATGGCGTACCCCATGATCTACCATGACCCGATGAACGCGTTTATGATCTGCCTGCGCCCCTCCGGCGCGGTATCCGGCGCGGAGCCTATCCCCGCCGTGCGCGCGCTGAAAAAGCGCAGCGTGAAAAACCCGCAGGAGTTAAAGGAGAAAATCCTTATTTTCGAGGCCGGCCTCGATGATGCCGCCGTAGAGCTTGTGAAAAACGCCATCGTCACCGTGGTGCGCAAAAATCTGGACGGCAATGTGCACGCCTATTTCTGCGCCGCAACGGAGGAGGAACTGCGTTTTGCGCTGTTCGTCAAGGGTCGTCAGGAGCCCGTGTACCAGACCACCAAAATGGCCGTGTACCGCCAGTCGCAGGAGGTTTTGCGCACGCTCGATTACAAATCCCCGGACGATTTCGCCGTCGTCAACTCCAAGCTCGCCCAAAGCCTTTTGGACGAATATAAGTCGATCTAACCCAATAAAAGCAAACGGCACCGCGTTTTTGTAACGGTGCCGTTTTTCTATGCGCGCATATGCACAGGCTTTGCGTTTTGTAGGTTTATGGGTAAACGACCTCGACGCGTGTCACTTCGCCGGTGTCAAAATTACCGTAATGCAGTGTGAAATATAATGTTTCACCGCTTGAAGCGTCCTGCACTTCGTCGATGAGCAAAAGCGCTTCGTTTTGTGTGTCTTTCGGCTGCAAGCGGTAGGAGACGACGTTCAGTTTCTCTCCGAGCGCAGTCTTGCCCGTTGCGTGCGAAATCTCACAAATGTTGTAGTGCTCCGTAATATATGCCGCGGAAAAGCCGGTTTTCAGCTTCTCTGCGGGGTGCAGCCTGATGTGCGGCACGGTTTTCGTCAGCGCCGCGACCATCTGCTCCGTAACGCCGGTTTGGATGTTCTCCGCCGGGTGCAGCGCAGGCAGGCTTTCTGCCGAAACGGAAATCGCCAAGATAAATGTCAAGATGAGCGTAATGCAAGGGATAATGAGCTTTTTCATGGGTTCCTCCTTCCATAACGAAAAAGTGCAAAGCCTGTGTTATAGCTTGAGTATAGCAGAGCAAATTTGACATGTCAATAATTTTATATTAAATTATTTTAATAATGTGCTTTACAAATTAAATTTTCTATGGTAGGATAAAATCACAGAATTTATGCAAAGGGGAGGAATGACAATGGCAAATAACGACAGCACCAAGCGTGTGCCGCTGGAGCTTTTGTGCATGCTCATTTTAAAGGAGGGCGACCGCTACGGCTACGAGATGGTGCAGGAGATCGAATCGCGCAGCGGGGGACTTTTGTCGTTCAACTTGGCCTCGGTGTACGTCGCACTGCGGCGGCTGGAGGAGCGCGGGTGTGTTTCTTCCCGCACCGAAATTACGGACGCCGCCCGCGCCCGCATGCGCGTTTACTATCATTTGGAGCCTGCGGCGGAAGCGTATCTCACGGAGCAGAAAGAGGAATACCGCCGCACGGCCGTAGGCGTGCAGAACGTGCTGAAAAGCTGCGAGGTGCAACATGAAAAGGAAGCCTGAAAGCGGGTTTGAGCAGTATCTGCGCCGCGTGTATCGGGCAGTAAACGGCACACGGGCAGAGAAAAAACGCGAGATGGAACGCGTCCGAGCGGTTTTAAACGAGATCCCCCACGCGGAAACGATGTCGTATGAGATCCTATGCGCCGCCGCAGGTGCACCGGAAAGCTTCGCCGTGGACTGTGAAAGCCGCAAAACGTGCCGCCCGCTTGTCTTTTTCGCCGTGGCGCTGACCGTGCTCGCGCTCGTGTTTGTGCTCGGCACCGCAGTGGGAAAGATAAGTGAAAAAGCGCAGGCTGACGGCGTTGTTGTGAGCTACCGCTATGAAGACGGCAGCCTGCAGAAGCTTTTGGAGGAAAAGCCGGAGCTTTTAAAGTAAAGCATGACGACGAATAAAGTCTTTGATCGACCTTTCTTCGAGAAAGGTCGTGGGGTCTTGGGGCAAAGCCCTGAGTCGTCGTCCGCAGACGACGAAACACTTATTGCCTAACCAAAAACTAGGAAGGTAGCTTGAAACGTCCGGTGGACGTTTCAAGTGTAGGGAACCCAGTTGTATGGGTTCCCTGAAAGGGCGGTCGTTGACCGCCCTTTTTTATAGCTGTGAGATTGCGTTGGCACACGGTATCTCTCCTTTTTCCTTAGTCAGAGGGAGCCTGCATTTATTATACACGCAGGCATAAAAAAGCCGCACCCCCGGAGAAAAACGAGGGTGCGGCACTTCTTTTATTCTACGGTCGACGTTTGGTCGACCGTCAAGGAACCCCCTAATTGGGTTCCTTGCGGTTCAACTGTCCACCGGACAGTTGAACCTATCCTCCTGATTTTATGTTAGGCAAAAGATTTCGCTTTCTGCGGAAAGCGACCAAAGGCTCTGCCTTTGGAATCCGCAAACTTTTGAAAAAGTTTGATCAAAACTTTTAGCCGCCGTTGACGGCAGCTCAATTAAACAAATTGCGCATCGAATTCTGGTGCTGCTCGGTATTGACGGCCATTTCGTTGATGGCGAAAAGCACGTCCGTAATGCCGTGCTCCGTGCAGTAGGTCGGCAAGTTGCCTTCAAAGTAGCGGAAGTCCACCACGTGCACCTCGTCAAAGCTTGCGCCGAGGAACGGGCCCATGGCGTTGCCGTAGGAATCCTTCACGACCAAAAGCTTGCGGCCCGTGGAAAGGTCGTGGTTCGTCATGCGCGTGCAGCCCATGTCGCCGTGCAGGTACATGGAGTAGCCAAGGCTTTCGTCGTGACTGTTCAGGCTATCCGCTTCCTCAAAATACTGCCCGTCATACGAAATTTCGCACGTGTAGTTGTACGTCGGATCGTAGAGGTCGAGCGTATCAGGGTTATTGTAGAGCACGCTTTCGCCCGTGGCGTAGGCGAGATAGCCCGTAAAATCAGAGGACGTTTTCGTGAAGCTCTCGAGCGTTGTCGGCGTTACGCCTGCCACATCGCAGAACTTTTCATACGCGTAAAATGCACCGAGCGGCGACCAATGGGTATCGGTATCAAAATAAATGTCTTCGTCGTTGTGCAGGTTCAGCGTGTCGTAAATATCCACTGCGGTGATTTTATCGGAAAGCGCGTCATACACTGTCTGGCTGTTTTCGCGCTGCGAAACTTCGCCGTAGTAATCGCGTACGCGCTCCGGCACGCCGAATTCCGAGTGGTTCGGGATGACCATGCTGTACACCTTCATGCCGGTCAGCTGGTCTGCAAAGCCGTTCAGCATTTCGGCGTAAGTGCTTGCCATGTCGTCGCTGCCGTAGAACAGTTCAAAGCCCTTATTGTTGTAGATGAGGATACCCGAGGACATGTAGCCCTCTGTGCCGTCGTCATAGATCGGCGGCGGGGTCGGCTCCGGCGTTGCGGTCGGTTCCGGGGTGGGGGTCGGCGTCGGCTCGGCCGTTGCAGTGGGCTCTGCCGTGGGCACCGGCGTAGGCGTTGCGGCAGCGGGCAGAATTTTGCCGAGCGCACCGAGGCTGTACGCAATGTAGCCCAAAATACCGAGGGCCAAAACGAGCATCACAAGGACGATGGGCACAACGGGTGAGCGCTTTTTGCGCGGCTTATCGTCGTAGCCTTCCTCATATTCCTCGTACTCTTCGTAGTCGTCTTCATACGGCTCCGGCTGCGGTGCAGGCGCGGGGCGCTCCGAGCGCGGGGCTTCCGGCTGCGGTGCCGGGGTCTGCGGTGCTGCCGGTGTGGGATATTCGCGCGTTTCTTCAAAGCCCTCTGGGCCTTTTTTCGGCTGCTTTGGGGTAAAACGCAGGTCTTCCATGGAAGAGGAAGGGCCGCGCTTTTCGCTTTGCGGGGCCTGCTTTGCGTACAGCGTTTCCGGCGTCAGCTCGGAAGCGGCACTGCGCGGGTCTGCGGCGCGGCGCGCTCTGTCTTCGGCAGAATACGGGCGCTGGTTTTTGCCGGCCATGTGCTTTGCCATTAGATCCATCCTTTCTGTGAAAAGGGTCGTGTATTTTCTCAAGAAAAAAAGCCGCGCGGAAACAGACCGCTGCGGCTTTTCGATTTCCATGTCCATTATACTGGCTTAGAAAGAAAATGTCAATTCCGTATCTTTAGTGTGCGACCGGCAAATAACCCACTTTCTTCATGACCTTCTGCAGGGTGCGGCGTGCAATGGCCTCTGCGCGCGGCGCGGCCTCGCTGAAGCACTTTTCAAGGTACGCCTTGTCCTTGATGAGCTCGTTGTAGCGCGCCTGAATGGGCTCAAGCTCCGCGACGACGGCTTCGCCCACGGCGGTCTTGAAATCGCCGTAGCCGCGGCCCTCAAATTCCTTTTCGATCTCGTCATAGCTCTTGCCCGTGATGCAGCTGTAAATGCCCATCAGGTTATTGATGCCGGCCTTGTTTTCGCCGTAGTACACGCGGGCCTCGCTGTCCGTGACGGCGCGCTTAAATTTCTTCATGATCTCCGCCGGGGTGTCCAGCATGGTGATGAAGCCCGCCGTGTTTTCGTCGGATTTGCTCATCTTCTTCGTCGGGTCCTGCAAAGACATGATGCGCGCGCCGGTCTTCGGGATAAGCCCCTCCGGCACGACGAATGTCGGGGAGTAAAGCCCGTTAAAGCGCTCCGCAATGTTGCGGCAAAGCTCAAGGTGCTGCTTCTGGTCGGCACCGACCGGCACGTAATCGGCGTTATACAGCAGAATATCCGCCGCCATCAGGCTTGGGTAAGTGAACAGCCCCGCGTTTACGTTATCGGCGTGCTTTGCGGATTTATCCTTAAACTGCGTCATGCGGGAGAGCTCGCCGAACTGGGTGTAGCAACTCAATACCCATGCAAGCTGTGCGTGCTCCGGCACCTGACTCTGGATGAAGAAAATGCTCTTTTCCGGGTCGATGCCGAGCGCGAGCATCATCGCGTAGGCGGAAAGCGTGTTTTTGCGGAATTCCGCCGGGTTCTGGCGCACGGTGATGGCGTGCAGGTCGGCAAGCGCGTACACGCATTCATAGTCGTTCTGCAGCGCGACAAAGTTCTTCAGCGCGCCGAGGTAGTTGCCGAGCGTGAACATGCCCGTCGGCTGAATCATGCTCAAAACGCGCTTCTTTTTTGTTTCGGGTGTGGTGTTTACGGTATTTTCCATGGTGATTTTCCTCTCTGATATCCTTTATTTTTCCACCATCTCGCGGATGGTCTCGCCAAGCAGCGTGATGCCCTTTGTGAGCTGCTCATCGGTCGGGGTGGAGAAATTGATGCGGAACGCGTCGCACGGCTCGTTTTCATCCGTCAAAAATGCGGTGCCCGGCACAACGCAAACCTTCTTTTCGAGCGCTTTCTGTACGAATTCCATCATGTCAACGCCCTTCGGCAGGTGGCACCACGCGAACAGACCGCCGTTGAACGGGTCCCACGTGATGTACGGCGCAAGGTGCTTTTCCATGAGGTCAAGGAGCAAAGCGCGCTTTTTCGTGTAGATTTTTCTAAGCCCCGCAAGGTGCGCGTCAAAGTCATATTCCGTCATGAAGCGGTAGCACAGAACCTGCGACCAGATATTCGTGTGCACGTCCTGCCCCTGCTTGCAGACGGTCATTTTAGCGAGAACCGGCTTTGGGCCGATGGCGTAGCCCACGCGCATACCGGGGGAGATGACCTTAGAGAATGAACCGGCGTAGATGACGATGCCGTCCGTATCAAACGACTTGATGCTCGGCAGCGGCTCGCCTTCATAGTAAAGGTCGCCGTAGGGGTTGTCTTCCAGAATCATTACGTCGTGCGCTTTGGCAAGCTCATACAGGCGGTGACGCTTTTCAAGGCTCATCGTGATGCCGGAGGGGTTTTGGAAGTTTGGAATCGTATAGATGAACTTCACATTCTTTTCGGTCTCGAGCGCCTTTTCCAGCGCTTCCATGTTCATGCCGTCCGTGTCCATCGGGATGCCGACGAGCTTTGCTTTGTAGGAGCGGAAGTCGTTTAAAGAGCCGATGAAGCTCGGCGCTTCGCAGATGACGGTCTCGCCCTCGTTTAAGATGGACTTCGTGAACAGGTCCATGATCTGCTGCGCGCCGCTTGTGACGAGCACGCCGTCATCCTCAGTGCCTATGTTGCGGGAGGCCTTCATGTATTCCTTAAGGTGCTTTAAAAGCGGCGGGTAGCCCTCCGTTGTGCTGTACTGCAGCGCGAGGATCGGCTCCTCCTCCATCAGCTTTGCGGAAATGGCAGCAAGCTGCTTTGCGGGGAACGCTTCCGGCGCGGGGTTACCGGCGGAAAGCGAAACATAGCTCGGGTCTGCGGCGTATTTAAAAATCTCACGGATCGCCGAGGGCTTTAACGTGAGCACGCGGTCTGAAAATTTGTATTCCATAGTAACGTCACCTTTCTATATCATTCATTTGATTTTACACTTTTAGGCTTTTGGACTTTTACGGATAAAAGTAAAACCTCTTGCGCCCTTAAAACAAGGGACAAGAGGTCAAATTCCTGCGGTACCACCCAAATTGGCGCATAAACGCCCGCTTTGCAGCCGTAAAAACGGCTTAGCCATAACGCGGCCAAACGTCGGGCGATTTTCCCGCCCGCCCTCATGGAGCCATTCGCCGCGCAGCCCGCGCCCCGTCTCACCGAAAGGGGCTCTCTTTGCCGTTTTGCATCGGGTACTACTTCCAATCATCGGTTTTGATATTACCGCTATTCTATGCTCTTTTTCACGATTTGTCAAGCGCACGCGGCGGTGAATTTGTAAAATTCCACGTGGGAAGCAAGAGAAACCGACAAGGAAAATGTGCATGAATGGCGCGGCGACAGAAACCTTGCCCTTTTCACAAAACAATCCTAAAACCCGCCTGCCTGTTTCGTGTTTTCCTGCGGGCAAGGCTTCGTATAATGGTAGCACAGAAAAGACAAAGTGCAGGAAAGGGCGGAAAAGACAATGGAGGAAAAAGCAGTTTTAAGAATGCGGGACCGCATCGGCGCGGTCCTTACCATACCGTACGTGCGCAGAGCCGTGTGGCTGATGGCGGGCGGCCTTGCGGGCTTTTTAACGGCGCGCGGGCTCGTCTTCGGCAAATACGCGCCGTTTGCGGCGGCGGGCGCGGCGGCAGCGCCGTTTTCGGCCATGTGGGCAGTCATCCTCGGCGGCGCGGTGGGGTATCTGTTCCCGTCGCCCGTGGATATTCCCGCGCGCTACATTGCGGCCCTGCTCGCCGTGGGAGCCATCCGGTGGTCGCTGTCGGAGTTGAAATCCATCCGCGACCACCCGGTCTTTGCGCCGGTCACAGCGTTTTTGCCGCTGCTCGCAACGGGCATCGCCATGGTGTTTTTAAACGGCTCGCTTTCAAACGTGCTTGCCATGTACATTGCAGAGTCGTTTTTGGCGGCGGGCACGGCGTATTTTCTGCGCCGCACCGTGCAGCTTTTGGAGACCCACCGCGAGACCGCCGTGTTTGACAGCGGCGACGTGGCGGCGGTCATCGTTTCGCTCGGCGTTTTGCTGCTTGCGTTTTCAAACGTGACCGTCTCGCACATTTCGCTCGGGCGCGTGCTCATCGTGTTCACCATTTTGGTCTGCGCGCGCATCGGCGGGCTTGCGGGCGGCGCGGTGGCGGGTATTGCGGCGGGCACGGTGCAGGGGCTTTCCACGGCGGGGCTTTCGTATCTCTCTGGCGCGTATGGACTTGGCGGGCTGATGGCCGGTGTGTTCTCGCCGCTCGGCAAATTCGCCGTGGCGGTGGCGTTCGTCATCTCAAACGGCATTGCGTCCCTGCAGGTGAACAGCACTGCGCAGACGTTTTACGGTGCGGTGGAGGTGGCCGTGGCCTCCGTGCTCTACATGCTTTTGCCGCAGAGCCGCAGGCTTTCGAATCTTTTCACCGTGCACGGGGACAGGCTGCCGGGCGATTCTCTGCGGAAAAACGTCATTTTGCGCCTAAGATATACGGCGGAAGCCATGCGCAGTGCGTCGGATTCCGTAGACCGCATTTCGGAAAAGCTGGAGACGACCGCCGCCTCTGACCTGCCCCATGTGTACGGGCGCGCGGCGGAGAAGGTGTGCACCGGGTGCAGCCAGTGTGCGGTGTGCTGGCGCAAAAACCGGGACGAGACGCAGAAGACGTTCTCGCGGCTTTCGTATCCGCTGCGGGAGCGCGGCAAAATTGAGCGCAGCGACTTTGACGTGCCGTTTTTAACGCGCTGCAACCGCGCCATGGAGCTGAGGGACGCCGTAAACGGCGAATACCGCGAGCTTTTGGCCAAGGAAAGCGCCCGCATGCGCGCGGAGCAGGTGCGGGCCATTGTAGAAGAGCACTTCCGCTCCACGGCGCAGATGCTCGGCGACATGGCGGAGGAATTCGAGCAGTACCAGCGCTTTGACGAGGACAGCGCGGAGCAGGTGCACGAGGTGCTGCGCCACCGCGACCTCACGCCCATCGAGGTCTGCTGCCGCATCGACAAATTCGGCCGCATGACGATCGAAGCGAACATTTGCCGCACGCACGGGGTGCACATCAATAAAGGCCAGCTGACGCGCGAAATTTCCGGCGCGTGCGGGCGCACGTTCGCGCAGCCGAGCGTCACGGCGGCGGGCGATACGCTGAAACTGCAAATGTGCCAGAAGCCCGTCTATGGTGTGCAGCGCGGCTTTGCACAGCACGCCGCAAACGGCGCGTCGCTGTGCGGGGACTGCGTCGAAGCGTTCACGGACGGCAGCGGGCGGTACATCTCGGTGTTAAGCGACGGCATGGGCACGGGCGGCCGGGCGGCCGTGGACGGCACCATGACCGCCGGCATGGCGCAGTCGCTCCTCAAAGCCGGCATCGGGTTTGAAAGCACGCTCAAAATGATCAACTCCGCCATGCTCGCAAAGGGCGGGGAGGAATCGCTCGCCACGCTGGACGTCGCGTGCATCGATCTTTTCACGGGGCACGTCTCCCTGCGCAAGGCGGGCGCGGCGGGCACGGTGCTGCGCAGGCGCAAGAAGACGGAGTATCTGGAAGCGAAAAGCGTGCCCGTGGGCATTCTGCCGGAGATCGCGTTTGCGCGCAGCGAAAAGGACCTGGATGCGGGCGACATGCTTGTCATGGTCTCGGACGGCGTGACGGCCACGGGCACGGAGTGGCTGTGCGACCTCATTGCAAACTACGAGGACGATGACCCGCAGGCGCTTTCCGAGCGCATTGTGGAGCGCGCCGTAAAAGACCGCGCAGACGGGCACGAGGACGACGTGAGCGCCGTGGTGCTCCTCATCGAATGACATACGATTCAAAAGTTCTCCCTGAAATCTGTGTAACATTACCATTGAATAGCCCTGCAAAACATGGTATACTTATACAAGTTTACGAGATATAGTATCTCGATATTTGAGCAATTCGTGCAAAAGAAGGGAGAACCCCATGGATAAAAGAGCAAGCGGTGTGCTGATGCACGTTTCCTCCTTGCCTGGTGCCTACGGCATCGGCTGCTTTGGTAAGGAAGCGAAAAAGTTCATCGATTTTCTGAGCGACTCCGGCTGTACCTACTGGCAGGTGCTGCCGTTTACGCCGACCGACGCGTACAATTCGCCGTACGCCAGCATTTCGGCGTTTGCGGGCAACCGCAATTTCATCGACCTCGAGCAGCTGCGCGACGAGGGCTTACTCACAGACGACGAGCTGCGCGAGCAGATGTACGCAAACCCGTATTCCGCCGCGTTTGATTTTCTGGAGCTGCGCCGCATTCCGGTGCTGTACCGCGCGTTCACCCGCACGGACGAAGCCTACCGCGACAAGGTGCGCGCGTTCGCCGAGGAAAACAAAAGCTGGCTGCCGGACTACGCGCTGTATATCATCTTAAAAGAAGCGAACATCGGCGCAGAGTGGTACGACTGGGCCGACGAGGACCTCAAGCTCCACCGCCCGGAGGCCGTCGCGAAAGCGATGGAGGAGCAGGCCGAGACCGTGCTTTTCATGGAATTCATCCAGTACACGTTCTTCGAGCAGTGGAAGAAGATCAAGAAATATGCGAATGATAAAGGCGTCGAGATCATCGGCGACCTGCCCATGTACGTCGCGAGAAACAGCGCCGACGTGTGGGCGAACCGCCATCTTTTCGACCTGACAGAGGACGGCGAGCCGAAGAACGTGGCGGGCGTGCCGCCGGATTATTTCAGCGAGTTCGGCCAGAAGTGGGGCAACCCGCTTTATAACTGGGCAGAGATGAAAAAAGACGGCTACCGTTGGTGGATGGATCGCCTCGGCGCGTGCTTTAAGCTGTTTGACGCCGTGCGCATCGACCACTTCCGCGCGTTTTCCGCCTACTGGGCCGTGCCCGCCGAAGCGGAGACCGCCAAAGAAGGGCAGTGGCTCGACGGCCCGAAGATGGATTTCTTCGACGCCGTGAACCGCACGTTCAAAGACCCAAAGATCATTGCCGAGGACCTCGGCATCATCGACGACGGTGTGATCGACCTGCTGAAAAAAACGCAGCTGCCGTGTATGCGCGTGATGCAGTTTGCGTTTATGGAAGGCAAGGACAACATGCACATGCCGCACAACTACCCGAAAAACTGCGTGGCCTATACCGGCACGCACGATAACAACACCGTGCTCGGCTGGCTGTGGGAGGCGCAGCCGTATGAGCGCGAGCATGCGCTGAAATACTGCGCGTTCCCCGGCGGCGACTGGGCGGTCGGCGGCAGCGAAAGTGCTTCTTGCCATGCCATTATCCGTACGCTGTGGCAGAGCCCCGCGAATACGGTCATCGTGCCGGTGCAGGACCTCTGCGGCTTCGGCAAGGACACAAAAATGAACGTGCCCGGCGTGCCGAACGGCAACTGGGCGTTCCGCGTCACGCAGGAGCAGCTCGACGGCATCGACAAAAAGTGGCTCAAAGAATTAAACGACGTCTATTGCAGAAGCAAATAACAGCAAAAGGCCGGCGGGTTTCCGTCGGCTTTTGTCTTGTAAATTTCTGATGTGCTGATATAATGGGGAAGAGAAAAGTTCCTTTTGGGAGGAAAATAGTATGATCGATATGAAAAAAGCATTGCAGAACATTGACGACGTGATCGAAAAGGGGCCGTACAAAGACACGTGGGCGTCCCTTTCAAGCTGGCAGACGCCGAAGTGGTATCAAAAGGCGAAGTTCGGCATTTTCATCCACTGGGGCGTGTACAGCGTGCCGGCGTTTGACAGCGAATGGTATCCGCGTAACATGTACATAGAGGGCTCCAAGGTCTACGAGCACCATATCAAAACCTACGGTGCACACAAGGATTTCGGCTACAAAGATTTCATTCCGATGTTTAAGGCGGAAAAGTTTGATCCGAACGCATGGGCTGCGCTTTTTAAAAAGGCGGGCGCAAAATACGTTGTGCCGGTGGCGGAGCACCATGACGGTTTCCAGATGTACCGCTCAAATATTTCGCACTGGAACGCTTACGAGATGGGACCGAAGCGCGATATAGTCGGCGAGCTGAAAGCGGCCGTGGAAGCGCAGGGCATGACGCTTGGGGTATCCTCGCACCGCATTGAGCACTGGTTCTTCATGAGCAACGGCAAAAAGTTTGAGAGCGATATGCCGCAAAACCCGGACCGCGACGACCTCTATTGGCCCTCCATGCCCGACCCGGAGAATTTTGATGCCATCGACGGCAAGCCCTCTGAAGAATTTATGGCAGACTGGCTTGTGCGCACGTGCGAACTCATCGACAATTATCACCCGAAAATTCTCTATTTTGACTGGTGGATTCAGCAGGAGGCGGCAAAGCCGTACCTCAAAAAAGCGGCGGCGTACTATTATAATCGCGCTGCGGAATGGGGCGAGGAGGTTGCCATCGATTATAAATTCGACGCGTACATGTTCGGCACGGCGGTGCCGGATATTGAGCGCGGGCAAATGGCGGACATCAAGCCGTATTTCTGGCAGACTGATACCGCCATTGCGCTGAATTCCTGGTGCTATACGGAAAACAACGACTTCCGTCCGGCGGGGGACATCATCTGCGACCTTGTGGACATCGTCAGCAAAAACGGTGCGCTGCTTTTAAACGTAGGCCCGAAAGCGGACGGCACCATCTCCGATGAGGACACCGCGGTGCTGACTGCCATCGGCGACTGGATGCAGGTGAACGGCGAAGCAATTTATGACACGCACGTGTGGAGGACGTTCGGCGAAGGCCCCACAAAGGTGCAGGACGGCGGCTTTTCCGACGGCGTGAAAAAGAACTTTACGGGCGAGGATTTCCGTTTTACGGCAAAGGGAGATACGCTCTTTGCCATCGCGCTGAAGGCGAACGATAACGGCGAATACCACATTCACTCCCTGCGTATGCAGGAGCACACCGCCGGTACGGTGTACCACGGTTTAGTCGAGCGCGTTTCGGTGCTCGGCACAGACGATGCACCCGCATGGACGCGCGACGAAAACGGGCTGCATATCAAGACGAACTACACGTCCGATAAGCCGATCACATTCAAGATTAAATTAAACTAAAATCACAAAACAAAAAGCAGAGTGTTCGGATTGAGCACTCTGCTTTCGTTATTTTATGCAGTTATTCGGAGATATACTCGCGTACGCGGAACTTGGCGCCGGCGTTTTCGCACAGCTTGCGGCAGGCAGGCTCGCCGTAGCCGCAGAAGACAATCTCCGCGTATGAATTGAGGTCGCGCTTTTTAAGGTCGGCTAAGATTTCCTCTTTTGTCGGCTCCGCGCCCTCGTACCAGAGGTTATCCGCGTACAGGCTGCCCGTGCTGTTGTTGCGCAGGCAGAAGTCGCATGCGTTCGGGCACTGGTTCGTGACGTTGATGTAGAGGTTATCGCCGTATTCATACGTGATGGTCAAGATGATCGCTCCTTTTATTTTGCGGCGTTCGGCAGCGTGATACCGAAAAGGCGGCAGGCGTTTTCGCAGGCGGTTTCCAAAACCTCCTGCGCCGTGATGCCGCGCACTTCGGCGATCTTCGCCGCGTCGTAGGGGATCATGGAGCTGTCGCAGCGCTTGCCGCGGAATGGCACGGGCGCCATGTAGGGCGCGTCCGTTTCGGTCAAAAGGCGGTCGAGCGGGATGGCCTTTGCCACCTCTACGCTGTGGCGCGCGTTTTTAAACGTCACAACACCGCCAAGGCCGATGTACATGCCGAGCTTTACGGTCTCCTGTGCTAATTCCGCACTGCCGGAAAAGCAGTGCACGACGCCCTTCGGCTTGTATTTCCGCAGAATGTCCATCATATCGCCGTGGGCCTCGCGGTCGTGGATGACAACGGGCAGGTCGTGCTTTTTCGCGAGCTCCAGCTGGGCGATAAGCACCTCTTTCTGCTTTTCGCGCGGGCACTCGTCCTCCCAGTGGTAGTCGAGGCCAATCTCGCCGACGGCGACGATCTTCGGGTGGGAAAGCAGCGCTTCCACGTCCGAAAGCCAGTTATCGGGCAGGTCGTTTGCGCACTCCGGGTGGATGCCGACTGCACCGTAGATATAATCGTATTTTTCACAGAGCGCCACGGTTTTTTTGAGGCTTTCATAATCGGCTGCCATATTGATGACCGCAACGACGCCCTTTTGCGGCAGTACGGAGCCGAGCAGCTCGTCACGGTCGATGTCGAACTGCTCGCTGTCGTAATGTGCGTGGGAATCAAATATCATAGAGATTTTCCTTAGCGAATTTTGGAGCCTGCCGGGGTGCCGTCCACAAATACGACGCGCACATCGTCCTCGCCTGCGTCTGCCGCAAGGATCATGCCCTGGCTTTCCACGCCGCAGAGCACGGCGGGCTTCAGGTTCGCGACGACGATGACGGTGTGACCGATGAGGTCTTCCGGCTTATACCACTTCGCGATGCCGGACGCGACCGTGCGGGGTGTGGAGGTGCCGTCGTCGAGCGTGAGCTTCAAGAGCTTCTTTGCACGCTTGATCGGCTCGCAGGCAACGACCTTTGCGGCGCGCAGCTCAACCTTTGCAAAGTCTTCAATATTGATCTGGGCAAGACCCTCAATTTCCTTTTTCGGCTCTTCCTTCGGAGCGTACTTCGCTTCCACAGCGGCAATCTTCTCGCCCATCTCCTTCGGATCGATACGGGCGAAGAGAATCTCCGGCTTGTTTGTTACTTTACCCCCATTCGGGTAAACGCCGAACGTATCGAGCGTATCGTATGCGCGCAAGGTCGTGCCGAGCTGTGCGACGATCTTCTCTGCGGTGTCCGGCATAAACGGCGTGAGGAGCGCCGCGCCGATCGTGATGCTTTCCACAAGATTATAGAGAACGGTGGAAAGTCTGTCAGCTTTCGCTTCGTCCTTTGCAAGCGCCCACGGCATCGTTTCGTCAATGTACTTATTGCAGCGCTTGAAGAGCGTGAAGATTTCGGAAATGGCATCTGCCACGCGCAGCTGATCCATCTTCGTCTGCACGCTGTTCTTTGTGGCGAGCACAACGCTCTTTAAATCGTTATCGACATCTTCTACGACGTTTTTGTTCTCTACAACGCCGCCGAAGTACTTGTTTGTCATGGAAATGGTGCGGTTTACAAGGTTGCCGAGCGTGTTTGCAAGGTCGGAGTTCGTGCGTTCGATCATCAGATCCCACGTGATGGTGCCGTCGGATTCAAACGGCATCTCGTGCAGGACGAAATAGCGCACCGCGTCTACGCCGAAGAGGTCTACAAGGTCTTCTGCGTAAATAACGTTGCCCTTCGATTTGCTCATTTTGCCGCCGTTCATCAGAAGCCACGGGTGACCGAACACCTGCTTCGGCAGCGGCAGGTCGAGCGCCATGAGGAAAATCGGCCAGTAGATGGTGTGGAAACGGATGATGTCCTTGCCGATGAGGTGCAGGTCTGCCGGCCAATCACGCTTGAACTGCTCGGTGGAGTTGCCGTCGCAGTCGTAGCCGATGCCGGTGATGTAGTTTGTGAGCGCATCGAGCCAAACGTACACGACGTGCTTGTCGTCAAAATCGACCGGAATGCCCCACTTGAAGGAGGTTCTGGAAACGCAGAGATCCTGCAGGCCGGGCAGGAGGAAGTTGTTCATCATTTCCGTTTTGCGCTGCGGCGGCTGAATAAACTCCGGGTGCTTATTGATGTGGTCGATGAGGCGGTCGGCATATTTGCTCATCTTGAAGAAGTATGCCTCTTCCTTCGCGGGCTTGACCTCGCCGCCGCAGTCCGGGCACTTGCCGTCGACAAGCTGGGACTCGGTGAAGAAGGACTCACACGGCGTGCAGTACATGCCCTCGTAGTGGCCCTTATAAATATCGCCCTGCTCGTAGAGCTTTTTAAAGATCTTTTGTACCTGCTTTTCGTGGTAATCGTCCGTGGTGCGGATGAATTTATCGTAGGAGGTGTTCATCACGTCCCAGTTCGCCTTGACAATCTTCGCGACGTTGTCGACATATTCCTTCGGGGTGATGCCGGCGGCATTGGCCTTTTCTTCAATCTTCTGGCCGTGCTCGTCCGTGCCGGTCTGGAAGTAGACATCGTAGCCCTCCATGCGCTTATAGCGCGCAATGCTGTCGGCGAGCACGATCTCATACGTGTTGCCGATGTGCGGGCGGCTGGAGGTGTAGGCGATAGCCGTCGAAATATAATACTTCGGTTTACTCATGGTGTGTATCATTCCTTTACAATGTATTTTCAAGGGGGATTTTTTTCTTAGCTGAACAGTACGGCGGAAAGCGCCGAGAGGATCATCAGCCCGGCCAGAACCGCCGCGCCGATGCGAACGATGAGCTTGCGCTGCTTTTCGGTTTTCATAGAAAGCTCCTTTCGCGGGTGCAGGGCATTTTGCCTGTACGTGTACCCTTTATTTTACCATTCTTTTTTTCACCTGTAAACCGCTAATTGACTTTATTTTCCGCCGCGGTTACAATAAAAGCGGAAATATTTTTGAAATGAGGGAAAAACCCGATGCAGTTTTTAAATACAGAAGAAAAACCGCGCCGCGCGGCGGTCATCAACGACATTTCCGGCGCGGGAAAATGCTCGCTTACCGTCATGCTGCCGGTGCTGTCCGCCTTGGGATGCGAGACGTCCGTGCTGCCGACGGCGGTGCTTTCCACACACGGCGGCTTTAAAGACCCCGTGTACCGCGATTTAACGGACGATATGCTGAAGACCGCAAGGCACTGGAAGCGCGAGGGCGCGCAGTTTGAGGGCATCTGCTCCGGGTACCTCAGCAGCCGCGAGCAGATCGACATCGTGCGGGCAATTTTTGAGCTGTTTACGGACGAACACAGCCGCCCGCTGCGGCTTGTAGACCCCGTGATGGGCGATAACGGCGCGCTGTACGGCATCTTTAATAAAGAAACGGCGCAGAGCATGTTTAAACTCTGCGAAACAGCGGACATTTTAACGCCGAATATGACAGAAGCGTATTGCCTTTTGAACGAGCCGTTTAAGGACGGGCCGTATGACGAAAAGGAGCTGAAACGCGTGATGAAGGCACTGTCTGACTTAGGGCCGAAAGTCGTCATTTTGACGGGCGCGTATACGGATGAGGAAAAAATCGGCGCGGCGTGCTATGATAGAGAAAAGGACGAAACGGCGCTGGTGCTGTCAAACCGCGTGCCGGGCAAATACCACGGCACGGGCGATATTTTCGCGGCCGTGGTGCTGGGGGCAATGTTGAACGGCAAAACGGTAAAGGAAGCCTGCGGCGCCGCCGTGCGGTATACCGCAAAGTGCATTGAAGAAACGAGAAAAGCGTGCGGCGACAACACCATTTGGGGCGTGAAATTTGAGAAATGCCTGCCGTTTTTGATGAAGGACGTGCTCACGGAGAACGAGGGTTAAAAGTTTTTGATCGACCTTTTTTCAAAAAGGTCGCGGATTCCAAAGGCAGAGCCTTTGGTCGAGCTCCGCAGAGCTCGAAACACTTTTGCTTAACGAAAAACTAGGAAGGTAGGTTTGAATGTCCGGGGGACATTCAAACCGTAGGGAACCCAGTTGCATGGGTTCCCTGAAGGGCGGCATAAAGCCGCCCTTTTTATATGGCTGTGAGGTCACGTTGGTGCGCACTTCTTTTTTATGATATACCGTACTTTGTACGGCATGATATTTTCCTTCGGAAAATGATATAGCCGCCGGACATCGCAGGACATTAGAGGACATCATAGGACATGAATTTGAAAAGTTTCCCTTTTGAGGGAAACTTTTCTGCGTTTTGGGGGTATGGGTGAAGAGACAAACGGTGAACGTGAAAAACGAACGCCGCTTGGCGCTTCAAAACTTTCAGAGAGGATGTGGAACATGGTGAACGAAACGGCAAAGGAGGGCTTTCGCAGATTGGCGTTCGGCGGCATTCACGATGCCGTGCGGCTGCTTTTCTGCGAGGACGTGAACCCGCGCACGCTGAAAAACATGGATCTGTTCGCCGTCTCCGAAATTCGCAGGCCGAAAAACGGCGGCATGGAGATCCGGTTTTTTGATCGTATCGAAGCGCTGCGGCTCCTCAGCGAGCTCGAGACGAGCGGAACGGGCGCTGAGGCGCTGCTTTCCGCCATTGAAAGCGGCGCGGCGGCGCTCGGGGATGGAGATAAGCCGTGACGCCGTTTTCCGAAAAGCAGATGCAGGTCTTATGCTGGTGGGGCGAAAAAAGCCCGCACCGGGATAAGCTTGCCGTCATCTGCGACGGCGCGGTGCGCAGCGGCAAAACCACCTGTATGGGGCTCTCTTTTTTTCTGTGGGCTATGGCACGCTTTACAAACACGAGCTTTGCGGTGTGCGGCAAAACGATCCGTTCTGTGCGGAGAAATGTGGTCGCGGAGCTCATACCAAAGCTGAAAGCGATGGGCTTTTCCATGCGCGTGCGGCAGGCAGAAAACGAGATGATCTTATCGTATCAGGGGCGGGAAAACCGCTTTTATCTCTTTGGCGGGCGCGATGAATCGAGCGCGGCGCTCATTCAGGGCATGACGCTCGGCGGCGTTTTGTTTGACGAGGTGGCGCTGATGCCGCGCTCTTTTGTGGAGCAGGGCATTGCGCGCTGCTCGCTAAAAAACGCGAAGCTGTGGTTCAACTGCAACCCGGAGCACCCGCAGCACTGGTTTTACCGCGAGTGGATACAAAAAGCCGAGAGCCGAAACGCGCTGTATTTACACTTTACGATGGAGGATAATCCGTCGCTGAGTGAAGACGTGCGCAAGCGCTACCGAACGATGTTTTCCGGCGCGTTTTACAGCCGGTTCATCGAGGGCAAGTGGACGGCGGCGACAGGACTGATTTACCCGTTTGCGCTTGACCTCCTGTGCGAAGTGCCGAAAGCGGATTTTGAGCGGTACGCGGTGTCCATCGATTACGGCACGGTAAACCCGACCTCCATGGGCCTTTGGGGGCTTTTGTGCGGCGTGTGGTACCGCGCAGACGAGTATTACTTTGACGCGCGGCTTGAAAACACGCGGCGCACGGACGAGGAGCACTTTAAGGGGTTTTTGGAGCTCATTCGCGGCAGAACGCCCGATATCATCGTATGCGACCCCTCGGCGGCGAGCTTTATCACACTTTTGCAGAGCCGTGGTTTTGCAGTGACGGCGGCGAAAAACGACGTTTTAAACGGCATCCGCATGACGGCAACGGCGCTGCGCACGGGGCAGATCAAGGTGACAAAGGGCTGCATGGACGCGGTGCGGGAGTTTTCCCTCTACCGCTGGGCAGACGACGGCGCGCGGGATGTGCCTGTGAAGGAGAATGACCATGCCATGGACGACATCCGCTATTTTGTCTCCACGGTGCTCGGCGTGGGCGAAAGCTTTGCCTGCGCGGTGCAAAGGGAGACGGGGAAAGGAGTTAGCATTTGGGATTTTTGAAAAAGGAGAAGCGCACGGCCGTTTCGGTGCAGACGCAGGGCGGGTACCCGCCGGTGCTGCCGGTGACGGCAGGCGAGCGTGCACTGTACCGTGCCTTGCGCGAGCAGGTGCCGATCATCGACGCGGCAATCTACAAGCTGGTGCGTCTTATCGGCGGGTTTGAGGTGTATTGCCCCGAAAAGCACACGGAAAACGCGCTGCGCGGGTTTTTAAAAACCGTGCCCGTAAACGGCTGCAACATGGGCATCGATAACTTTTTATCGGTCTATTTTGAGCAGCTTTTAACGTACGGCAATGCAATTGGGGAGATCGTACTCGCAAACGGGGAAATTCGGGCGCTGTATAATGCGTCGCTCGAAGACCTCGAGATTCGGCTCATCTCGCCGCTTGAAACGGGCGTGTTCGTCGTAAGGGACGGGCATGCGGAGCCGTGCCGCTACCCGGAGCTCATTTTGACTTCGGCGTTAAACCCGATGCCGGGCAGCGCGATGGGAAGCTCCATTTTAAAGGGCCTGCCGTTTGTGAGCGAGGTGCTTTTGAAAATTTACCGCACCGTCGGCATCAACTGGGAGCGTATGGGCAATGTGCGCTTTGCGGTGACGTGCAAAAACGAGGGCTACATGAACGCGGGTGACCGCGCGGGGCAGCTTGCAAAGGAGTGGAGCCGTGCGATGCACGGCCCCGGCGTGAGCGACTTTGTGGCGGTGGGCGACGTGCAGATTAAAGCCATCGGCGCGGACGGGCAGCAGATGGACAGCGAAGTGCCCGTGCGGCAGATGCTGGAGCAGATTGTGGCGAAAATGGGCATTCCGCCGTTTTTGCTGGGGCTTTCGTGGTCCTCGACGGAGCGCATGTCGAGCCAGCAGGCGGACATGCTGACGAGCGAGCTGACGGCGTACCGCAGAATTTTGGAGCCGGCGGTTTTGAAGATCTGCAAAACGTGGCTGCGGCTAAATGGTCTTGACGACACGGTGGAAATCGATTGGAACGAGATCACGATGCAGGACGAAGTCGATCACGCGAACGCAGCGTATCTCATGGCGAAGACGGAGCAGCTTTTAAAGGAGGGGGAAGCTTGAGCGAAACGGTAACGGCGGTACAGCCGGATAAAGCGGCGATGGAGAAGATCAACCTTTACACGCGCCACGCCTATAAGCCGGAGGAGGTGTACACGTTTTCGGTCGTTTTGTGTGACAACGAGGTGGATAGAGACGGTGAGTGCTTTACGAAAGAGACACTCGAGGAGCTTGCGAAGCTGTTTGTCGGCAAGACGGGCATTTTAGACCACGAGCCGACGAGCAAAAATCAGACGGCGCGCGTGTTTGACGCTGCGGTGAAGGAAATTCCGGGCAAGGCAACATCTTTAAACGAGCCGTATGCGCAGCTCACTGCACAGGCGTATGTGCCGCGAAACGACGGGACGAAGGCGTTTATTGAATCCATTGAAAGCGGCATACGCAAGGAAGTCAGCGTGGGGTGCGCAGTGAAAAAGCGCGTGTGCTCCGTGTGCGGCGCGGAAAGCTGTGTGCACGTGCCGGGGAAAACGTACAACGGCAAGCGCTGTGTGCGTATTTTAAGCGGCGCGGCGGACGCGTATGAATTCTCATTCGTGGCAGTGCCTGCACAGCGCGCAGCGGGCGTGGTAAAGAAATTTTCGCCGCGCTTTGAAGAATCGGAGAAGAAAAAGGAGGTCAAAACGGTGTACGACATTGTAAAAAAGCTCGCGGACGGCGAAGACAGCGTGACGGTGGCAAAAGAGGAGCTCAACATGCTCAAAACGGAGCTGAAAGCGCTTTTCGACCGCGCGGAGTGCGGCGACCGCTACCGTGCGGCGCTGTGCGAACGCATCTATAAGCTGAGCGCCGTGGCGCAGCCGGAGTTTAAACGCGGACTGACGGAGGCGATCACAAAGTCGCTCGGCATTGCGGAACTGGAAGAAATGACGGCGGCGCTCGCAAAGGCGGCGGAGCGCAAAATGCCCGTAATGCCGCAGCTGGCAGCGAAAAAGACGGAAGACACGAACGCGGCAGACGACGGCGCGTTCCGCATTTAAGAAAGGAGACTATACAATGGCATTTGAAAACATTACACTCGAAAAAGGCATGTACGGCGTGCCGGGCAAGAATTTTACACAGGTTTTGGAGGAGCTGGACGGCTCCCAGAACTACGCGGGCACACCGTTTGCGGGGCTTGATGCGTACCAGAGACAGCTTAAACGCTTCGGCATCCGTGTGAGCGGTGCGAACTGCGACACCGTGGAGAAGTTTTTCACCTCCTCCCAGAGCGCGGCGCTGTTCCCGGAATACGTCGCCCGCGCAGTGCGCCAGGGCATGGAGATGGCGTCTTCCCTGCCGGACATCGCGGCGACCGTGACGAAGATCGACACGCTCGATTACCGCACCGTGCAGACGGCGACGGCTTCTGACCAGAAGATCGAAGACCCCGTAGCGGAGGGCGCGGCCATTCCGGAGACAGTCATCAAGACGGCGGGCTCGCTTGTGACGCTGCATAAGCGCGGCAGACTGATTGTCAGCTCCTACGAAGCGCTGCGCCACCACAGACTGGACCTCTTTACGGTCATTCTACGCCAGATCGGTGCGTACATTGCGCGCAGACAGATGAAGGACGCGGTGGACGTGCTGTTAAACGGCGACGGCACGAATACGGGCATCACCGTGACGGCGCTTACCGCTGCGCCGACCTACAACGACCTTGTGACGCTGTGGGGCAAGCTTTCCGACTACAACTTCAATACGATCCTGGCCGGAACGACTGCTTTGCAGGCGCTCCTTAAGATCACGGAGTTTAAGGACGCGCAGGCGAGCCTCAACATTAAGGGTGCGGGCAAGCTCATCACACCGCTTGGCGCGACGCTCATCCATGTGCCGTCCATGGACGCGAAGAAGATCATTGCGCTCGACAAGAACTGTGCGCTTGAGATGGTGCAGGCGGGCGATGTGCTGACCGACTACGACAAGCTCATCGACCGCCAGATGGAGCGCGCGGCCGTGAGCGCCGTGGCGGGCTTTGCACAGATCTACGGCGGCGCCGCACAGGGCCTTAGCTACTGATTTTATTCGATTCCGGCAAGCCGTACCGCTTTGGTACGGCTTTGCCGAATAAAAAAAGGAGGGGCAAATGGAGATACGAAACGTGCTGGAACGGCTGAAGCTTTTGACAAATGACGACCGCGAAGACCTGCTTTTGATGCTGAGCGGCGATGCGGTGCAGCGGCTGAAAGCGCGCCTTTGCTGCACTGTGGAGGAAGAAAACGCGCATGAGGAGGCGCTGTGCGCAGCGGCTGCGGCGCAGGCGGCGTATCAGTTTTGGCTACTAGAGGAAGCGTCATCGCCGAAAAGCCTGACGGCGGGCGAGGTGCGCGCAGAGTTTGACAAAAGCAGCGAAAGGGCGCTCACCTATGCCAAGCAGTGCGAGCGGGCGGTGTCCGGGCTTTTGCGTGACGAGAATTTTTACTTCGGCGTGACGGAGGGCATGGTGTGAGAAATTTGTTTTGCAGGGCGCCGTGCGTGACGGTGGAGGTGGGCGGCGAGAAAGTCGCTTGCCGCGGCGTTGTGCAGCGACTAAAGGAAGACAAAACGGCCTTGCAGGCGGAAACGGAGACGTTCGGCGGGGCGATGCAGCCGCTTTACGTGTATTTTGGCGACGGCAAAGTGCTTTGCGGCGCGGAAAACGCGAGGCTGACTGTGGGCAGCGAGACGTTCCGTGTTTTATACGCCGAGGAAAAAAGCGGGCTTTGCGGGGCGCTTTATGTGCGCGCGGTGCTGGAAAAGGAGGGAGAAAATGACGGGGACGGAGCTTAGTGCAGCGCTGACGGAAAAGCTGAAAGCGCTTTTGCCGGACTGCGCGGTGCGCCCGGCGTTTACGGGCACGCTGCAAAGGCTTCCGCAGCGCGCTGCCGTGACGGTGGGCGTGATTGAGGAGGAAAACGCGGACGGCGTGTTTGAGACGATGCTCGGCGTGCAGCTGTACGCGCGCGAAAGGGACGACCACGCGCGGCTGTTTGACGCGGTGTGCGCGGCGGTATCGTCTTTGCCGTGCGCGCTGCGCAGTGTGAAGCGCAGCGAGACGACGTATTCGGCGGCGCTAAATTGCCTTGTGACGCTCTGCACGGTGCGGGCGGCGACGGGCGCAATGGATAACGCACGCGTGGCGGTGGTCATCGGCGAGAAGGCGTTTGCGGCGGATGCGGTGAAAATTTCGCATGAAGCGCAGGTGCAGCGCTATTACGCCATCGGCGAGGAAAAACCGTATGCGGCGGTGGCGGGCAAGGCGGTGTACATGATCGTGCTGCACGGCTTTTCAGGCGGCGAAGAGGCGCTTTGCGGCGAATTCACGCTGCAAACGGGCGGCGCGCGGTACACGCACTGTGTTTTGAAAGCGACGGATGGAAATAAGCTTATGATAGAAGCGGGCGCGTGTGAAAAAATTACACAGCGCACACAAAGCGGAACGGAGGCATAAGGTGGAGGAAGAATACAAAAACGCAGAGGCGCTTTCCGATATTTTGGAGCGCGAGGAGCGGCGCTATCCCGCGCCGCTTCGTGCGGGGTAGGAGGTCGGCATGAATTTGATGACGATGCAGTTTGGCAGCTTTGTGTTCCCGGTGAACCCGACGGAATTGAAGCTTGAGCGGGCGTGTTTGCTGCGCGAAGTGGTCGGCGCAGACGGCGAAGAGCGCGTGGAAGCAGTCGGCAAGCGCAAGGCGCGCGCTGCGGGCAAGGGGTACTTTACCGGGGTGGACGCAATGGCGGCTTACCGCGAATTAGAGGCGCTTTTCGGCGAGACGGAGACGCTGTATCTGCCGGGGCACAGGCCGTTTGAGGCGGTTTTGAGCGAGCTTGCGCTCATCGGTGTGCCGGAGAAAAACACGGTAGCGTACACGTTCACCTTTGTGGAGACGGCGGGGAAAAACGAGGCGGTCTCCGGCCGCACGTACCGCGCGAAGGCGGGTGAGAGCCTGTGGGACTACGCGTATTTTACGGGCGTTTCGATCGACCGCTTGGCGGAAGCAAACCGGCACATCGCGTGCATTGCGGCGCTGAAAGAAGGCGAGGAGGTGCATATTCCGTGACGAGATTTTCGCTGGAGTTTGTGTTTGCGGGCGGTGAAAAACGTTCACCGAACGTGGAGCCTGTCGAATGGCTTTTAAAAAGCGACGCGGACACGGTGGCGGACAGCCTGACGGTGCGCTTTGGCGCAGGGAAGCGGCTTTTCTCCGAAGAACCCGTTGGGGCTGTGCTCAAAAAGGACGGCGCGGTGATTTTTGACGGCATCGTGGACGAACACCGCGTGAAATGCCAAAATGGCGCGCGCACGGAGTTATTCTCCCTGCGCAGCCGCGCAGCGCTTTTGCTCGACAACGAGGCGGCGCCGATGGAGCTTAGAATGCCCTCGCTGCGGCTTTTGGAGCGGATGTATTTGACGCCGCTTGGGCTGCATGCCGTGGGCGGCGACAGGCGGCCGGTGGCGGGCGTTTTGACCGTGGAAAAGGGCATGCGGTGCTGGGAGGTGCTGCAAATGTTCGCCGAGGAATATTTGAACTGTGCGCCGTATGCGGACAAAAGCGGCGGCGTGCACTTTGAAAACTACGTCCCGCAAACGGTAAAGCCCGACTGGCTGACGGCGCGGGAGGTGATCTATTGCCCGTACAAAATGCTGAGCGGCGTGACGGTGCAGAACGCGCAGACGGGCGCGTACGGTGCGGAATATCACGACCTTTTGGCCCCGCAGGTGCGCGTGCGGTACCTTTCCGCGTATGCGAAAACCGCGCCGACGGTGCTTTTGACCGAGAGCCGCAGGACGGCAAAGCGATTAAAGCTGACGTGTGCGCCCTACATAGACGGTTCGCCGGGCGACATGATGCAGACGGACGACCTCGGCGAGATGCGGCTCATCTCCAAAAGCGTTTTGCTGCGCGGGAAAGAGATGAAAACGGAGCTGCTTTTTGAGCCGGTATAAAGGAGGCGGGAACATGTGGCTGACGAAAAAGGAGACAGCGGAAAAGGCCGAAAGCGTGAAAACGGGCGTGGTGACGACGGGCGGCGGGGAGATCGCCGTCTGCACGGAGCTCGAGCGCCGCGCGCCGATTTTGGCGGTGCCGTACGGCGTGGCGGTGAGCGTGCCGCAGGGGACGGAAGCCGTGATGCTGGGCGGCGTGTGCCTTGGCGTTGTGAACGACGCGGAGGGGCTTTTGCCCGGCGAAGTGCGGCTGTTTTCCGCGGGCGGTGCGGAGATCGTTTTGAAGCTCGACGGCACAGTCGTCATCAACGGGCAGGTGTTTGAAAGAAAGGGGGAATAGCGTGGAGGTCGTGATTTTAAACGGCGTGACGCAGACGGCGGCGACGGGGCTGCCGAAGACGGCCGAGGGGCTTAACGTGCTTTTGCAGCGCGCGTATAACCGCATTTGTCTAAAGCGCGGCGCGTTTTGTTACGACCGTGCGCTCGGCAGCCGGTTTTATATGCTGGATGCAGCAGACGAGCACGATGAGGAGCGTGCGCTGCGGTACGCGCAGGCGGCGCTTTTGTCTTTAGCCGGGGTGGAGGCGGTCTCTGTGCGGCGCGAGGAGGAGCGGTTCATTTTCGGAATCGAGACGACACTTGGCGCGGGGGAGATCGCGGTGAAAGGAGCGAAAGTGTGAAATTTGAGGAAATTTATGCGCACATGGCGGCGGAATACGAAACGCTTGCGGGCGTGAAGCCGGAGGACGCGGCGGATGTGTCGATCCGGCTGAAGGTGCTGGCGGGCGAGCTGTATACGGCGCTGTGCGCGGCGAAATCGCTGAAATTAAATTGCTTTCCGCAGACGGCGGCGGGCGAGGCGCTCGACCTGCACGCCGAAGAGCGCGGGCTCAAGCGCAAGGACGCGGTGAGATCTGCGGGCACGCTGACGTTTTCGCGTAGGACGGCGCTCGGCTACGCGGTGGAGATCCCGAAAGGGACGGTGTGCGCGGCAAGCGGAGAAAACGCGGTGGAATATGAGACGACAGAAGCCGCCGTGCTGCCCGCGGGCGCGCTGACGGTGACAGCGGCGGCGCAGGCGGTTTTGGGCGGCAGAAGCGGCAACGCGGCAAAGGGCGCGGTGAACACGCTCGTCACGCCGCCCTCCGGCATTGAAAGCGTGACGAACGATGTGCCGTTTACGGGCGGCGCGGACAAGGAGGACGACGAAGCACTGCGCACGCGCCTTCTGCGTTGCTTTTACGCGCTGCCGAATGGCTCGAACACGGAGACGTACCGCCGCGCGGCGCTGATGATCCCGGGCGTGAAAAGCGTGCAGGTGGTGCCGCGCGCGAACGGGGTGAACACGGTGGCGGTGTACCTGTACGGTGACAACGGCGCGGTGACGGACGAGGTGCTCGGGGAAGTCAAGGAGACGCTTGGGGCGCTCAAAGAGATCAGCGTGGACGTGACGGTGGCGGCGGCCGCGGCGATCAAAAAGCCGGTGACGGTCTACGTGAAGCCGAAGGACGGCTGCGCGTTTGAAGATGCAAAAGCAGCGTGCACGGCGGCGATCACGGCGCACCTCAATGCGTTTGAGGTGGGCGAGCCGTTTGTGACGGCGGGGCTCATCCATGCGGTGATGGAGACCGGCTTGGTGCAAAACTGTACGGTGCCGGCGAGCGTGGCGGACTTTACGCCGAACGCCGGGGAGATCGTCGTGGCGGGCGCTGTAAATGTGCTCGAAACGCAGTAAGGAGGGCAAATGACGGAATGGGAAGTCCGCATGCGCGCGGTGCTCGAAAAAACGGGGCTGTATTTTGGCGAAGACCAGTGGCTTTCGGCAGAGCTTGCGGCGTATGCAAAGGGGTTTGAACTCGTGTATGGTGCGCTCGCTAACGTGTGGCGCGACGCGTTTGTGCAGACGGCGGACGAGGACGGGCTGAAGGCGTTTGAATCGCTGTTCCGCGTGGTGCCATCTGTGGACAGCGTGGAAAACCGGCGCGCGATGCTGCTGACCCGCGGCGCGGTGACCCCCGCCGACCACACGGAAAGCGCGATGCAAAAGCAGCTTTTGGCGGCGGGCATCAACGGCAAGCTCGTCCCGCAAAAGGGCGGCGTTTTAAACGTGAATGTGCTTTCCACCATGGGTATTTCCGAAGCGGCGGCCGAAAGCGAGGCGCGCGCGTTTTTGCCGGCGCACCTTGCGTTGGTATTCGATTTCGGCAAAAACACGTGGGATAACCAGGACGCGGCGGGAAGCTCGTGGAATCAGTTAGACCTTAGAAACAAGACTTGGAACGCGCTCGACGTTTTATGAGCGGAAAGGAGAAGCATGGCAGCAAGTAAAAAATCGACGGTCCTCGGCCTTTGCCTTTGGGAGGGGACGGACAAGCCGCGCCGCGTGGACTTTGTGGCGGACAACGAAGCCATAGAGACGCAGCTTGGCGGGCACATACAAAATGATGATCTGCATTTAAGCGACGCGCGCAGAAAGCGCCTTGACACGCCGACGGAGGTGCGCACGTACACGGGCACGGGTGCGGCCTCGCGCTCGATCTTATTCGGCTTCAGCCCGAGCGCGGTGATCGTTTTTGCGGTGGGCAAGCCGTTTTCGCAGGCGATGACGGGCTGCACGAAGCAGTACGCGGGCATTGCGGCAGGCGGCCAGAGCAGCCTTGGCGTGACGCTTTCTACGGCGCAGGTGACGGTGCAGCAGACCCAGACCGCCCCGACGGACGGCAGCGGCATGGCGGCCTTAAATGAAAGCGGCGTAACATATGCGGTTTTGGCGTTTCGATAATACGGTTTGCGGAAGGCAAATCGTATATCATAGCTGTCGAAGGCGGCTATATCATTTGCCATTAGGAAAATAGCATATCGAACGAAGCGAGATATATCATTAAAAAAGAAGCGCGCAGCTTTTGGGGAGCTGCGCGCTTCTTGGGTGGTTCTGTGTTATTCTTTATTTTCGAAGGGCGGTCGCAGACCGCCTTTCAAGGGACCC
>CAKUBN010000023.1 GCA_934643185.1 uncultured Eubacteriales bacterium | reverse complement strand
GGTCGAACACATCGGCGCGCACGTTGTTATTGAGGTCAATCTCCAGCTTTTTCAGCACGCGGCTCACCACGCAGTCGAACGCGATGGAGACCGCCGTGCTGCCAATAGCCGCGAAAACCAAAAGCGGCAGACGGGAGGTATCGTACCCCGTGACGATGTCGATGAGGTACTTGCCCGCCACGCTGCCGAACAGGCCGACTGTGGTACCGAGCATGCCGAGCGCGATATACAGCGCGATCATTTTCTTGCAGCGGCGGCTGTACGTGAGCAGCCATTTCCAGTCCGCCAAAACCTCACTGAGCGCGCAAAAGCGCACTTTGTTTTCTTTACGCTCCATTTGGCACCTTTTCTTTTCGGGCATGGCGGCGCGCAAGCATCGCGATAAAAAGCGGCCTTACCGGTGTTAAAACGAGCCACACGGTTTTGAAAAACCGCCACAGCGCACTGTTTCGTCCGTACCACTTACCCTTGCGGCGCACGGCAAGGACAAGGCAGCAAATTTGCTCGCCGTGCACGGGGCCCTCGGGGTCGGTCTGGCTGTCGCCAAGGAGATACCACCCGCTTTTCGTCACGCGCCAAACGCGGTGCAGAACATACTGCCCGTCTAACCGCCGAAACAGCACGATCTCCCCGCGCTTTGGCGGGTGCGTGCATTTTACAAGCCGCACGGCGTCCCGCCCGTGGATGAGAAACGGCGCCATACTGCTGCCGAACACCGGCATTTCCATCACGCCGCCCGCTTCCGTTTCGGAAAGGATCGCGCCGATGTACGCGCGCAGCCCCGCAGCATCTATAAGCATGCGCGCAGGCGGACGGTCTCCGCCACGGTTGCGGGGTACAGCGCCTCATACAGGCAGTCGACCGCTTCTTCCGATATGGTACAATCCAGCAAAAACGCCGGTACGCGGCGCAGCAGTGCTTCCACGGCATCGAGCACACGCGCAGATTCCGCCTGATCCCAGCGGTTCACCGTCACCTGTCCGTAAAGCCGCAAAAATGCCTCCCCGCGCGAGAGCCTGCGCACGGCGTTCTTTTTCGCCTGCCGCAGCAAAACGACGGCGCTCAGCCGCGCATCCGCATTTTGGCAAATGCCCGACGTGCCGCAGACCGGCCAACCGCGCGCCATCCAGCAATCCTGCACCTTCTGCAATAAAGCGCGGTCGCCGTTGATGATCTCCGCCCCGGCGTATTGCGCCCAGAGCGAGGCCTGCGTGCTCTTCCCCGTGCCGGACGGTGCCGAAAACAAAATAGCCCGTCCGCGGTGGCGTATGTAGGCGCTGTGCAGAATGAAGCTGTCCTTTTGCAGCATGCGGCGCTCGAGCGCGAACAGCGACGCGAACACCGGGTCAAACACAAGGCAGCCGCGGCAGTCTTCGGCGATCATCACCTCGGCGTGCGTGTCGTCCAGTTCGCGATACAATGCGTAAAAGCCAAGCATGCCCTGTATACCCAAAAGCCGCGATTCCTTTTCACCGTCGCGATACACGATGAGGTCTTCCCGTACGGCCGTGCACACGCCGACGGGGTTCGGGATGCTCTTTACAAAGCGCAGCGTGTAGAAATACGCAGGCTGCACGTCTTTCGTTTCAAAACGCAGAAAATTCGGTGGAAAAACGAGTGTATCGGGGTGATCTGCCGCAAAGCAGAAACCGCCCAACTTAAAGAGCCTGTGCATGGGGTACAGTCTCTCCTTTCTTCAAAATTTCAGGCGCTGTGCTTTCCGCGCACAGCAGGCGGTAGAGCGCTTTTGTGTAGGCGCATACATAAGGCGGCACCGTGCCGAACGCGCCGCCCTCGCGCAAAGACGATGCCGGACACGCGCGGCACAGCGGACGCAGCTTGCACACGACGCACGCTTCATTCTGTTTAAGCGCCGCAGATTTCTCCCGCGCCGCACGCCAAGCGGCCTGCACGTCGTTGTGTTCGATCGGCACGGAAAGCGCCCCGAGCATCACGCACGGGCGCAAATCGCCGCGCCAGCCGACGGCAAACGAACACCGCCCCGCAAGGCAGCGCATACCGGCTTCCGTTTCCGGAACAGCGCTTTCCAGCGCCTGTACCGTGCGTTGCGCATATTCGTAAAAACCGACTGTGCCAAGCTTTATTTTCGTTGCTGCAAGGCTTGCGGCCGCGGCTTCCTCCGGCGAGAGCCGCGCTTCATGCTGTCCGCTTTCTGTGGACATCATATAGGTGTCCGGCTCCAACTCTAAATTTCGTTCTTTTGTGATTTGAAATAACGTTTCAAGGTCATGCCGGTTTTGCCTGACCACGCTAACACCGACCTTCACCGGCACGCCGTGCGCCTGCAAAAGACGAATGCCGCGCATCGCTTTTGCGTACCCGGTCTCGTCACCGCACAGTGATTTGTAGGTCTCTCCGCTTGCGCCGTACAGCGTAACGTTCACGCGGCGCGGCGGATTTTTTGCAAAAAATGCCGCCCAGTCTTCATTCAAAAGTGTGCCGTTCGTGTTCACCGTAACGATCATACCGAGCTTTCGCACCGCGAGATACACCGCGCGAAATGCGGGATACAAAAGCGGCTCGCCGCCCGTGAGCAGCAAAAACAGTGTGCCTGCGTCGCGTAGCTTTTCCGCAAGCGCTGTCCATTCCTCCGCCGTTTGCAGGCGGCTGATTTTCTCCTGCTCTGTCCTGTTCATGCGAACATAACACATTTTGCAGTTTAAGTTACAAAGTGGGGTCAGCTCAAAACTGCCGGTGATGGGCACGCCCGCTTTGGCGGCGCGGCGCAGTAAAAACGCTTCCGCTGTGTCTTTCTCCGGGTGCATCACGAGTGGTTCGGCCGCTCGTTCTGCGTCAGCGTTGTGGTGACATGGTAATCGTCAAAGTTCCATACAGGTGTCGCATTTCCGAACCAGTCTACGACGAATGCGTTCTTCGCCGGCATCACGGAATCCTGCCCGGTGATGGAATACTGCTGTCCGCACGCCTCGTTATAGTACTTTCTGCTGTCAATGCCGCGGTCATACACACCGTTGCCGTTCGAGTCCAAAAACACCTCTCCCGAAATATCGCACACGCCCGTATAGCACGCGGCGATGTACTCGTTTGCCTCAAACACCTCCGTTTGCAGCATTGGAGCGCTCCATGCTTTTTTCATTTTATACCGCCTTTCCTTCCGTTTTTTCCGCAGCGGAAGCCTCGCGCAGCAGCCCTGCGCGCAGCCCTGCCCGTACAAAGTTTTCTATGCCGCGCAGCATTTCTGCCGGCTGCCCGGTGTACTGCGTCTCTGCCGCAGCCGCGGCTTCTGCCACCGTGCACGGGTGCTGAAACTGCATCCACAAAAACCGTCCCGTTTCGTTCAGCGCGGTGATGCGGTTCTGTGGCGCGTCCGTCTCCCCGGCAGGGATCAGCACGTACAGCCCGGCGATCTCCCGCAGCAGGTGCCTGCCGTTTACATAAAATCTTTTCATGTCATTCGGCGGCAGCCCTGCCGTTTCCATTTCCGGGCTTTTCGCTTTTTCCGCCCGCTCCATGCTTTTCCCTGCCTTTCTCTTTTGTGGCTTCGTTTATAATCATAGCAGAATTTTTGGCATTGTCAACCAAATATATTTTGTAAAATTCAATCATAATCAGTAAAAATCAATATATTTGTGCCTCTTTTTGTCAAAAAAAGAAGAGCCATGCAGGAAAACGGGGTGCGATTTTTCCGTTTTCCGCACAGCTCTGAGCTTTATCGGTATTCTGTTTTCACATTGTGATCATGACCTGTACGTTCGGGTTCTTCTCTCCGACAATCACGATCATCTCAATCATTTTGTTTACATAATCTAAAAGTGCACCGGAAATTTTGCCGTAGTCCGTAAACTCAATTTCCGCTTCCGTTTTCGGCATTTCGAGTGCCGCCTGCAAAGCTTCCAATGTCGGTGCAACGCGGCGCAGACGCAGCTCCGCGTTGATATACTCGTGCAAATCGCGAACGTCTTTCACGTCCGTCAGCTTTATTTCTGCTCGCATACGCTTTTCCCTTTCGTGATGTAAATTTCGCGCATAAAAACCTCGTCGCGCGCGGCGGTAATCTGTACGCGCACGCCGGAAAGCTTTTTGTTCGTGTGGCCCGTCAGCGGGTTCTGCACGGCGAACGGATCTTCCAGCTCGCAGATGTGCTTATTGCCGATGCACGTGCCCTCGAATAACGCGTAATCCGCCTTGTTTTCTTCGTCGATGCCGAGAATGCGGAAGCCCTCCACGCGCTGACCGTGCGTGAGATCCTCGCGCAGCACAACGCAGCCGATCTCCACCGGCCCCTCGGTCTTCAGCTCATACACGGGCTGCGTGGGCGTGCCGCCGATGCGCTCCACCGTGCACGGAATGCGGTTTTCGGTCGTCTCGCGGATGAGGTCGCCGAGCTCCTTCAAGCGCTTCACGTCGCGTTCATCGAACTTGCCCTCGCGCGTCGGCGGTACGTTAAGGTTCAGGCAGGCGTTTGCGCCGCAGGAACGCAGGTAGGTATTGTACAGTCTCTCAAGCGAATGCGGTTCCTCGTTTTCGTGCCAGAACCAGCCCGGACGAATGGACATGTCGATCTCCGCCGGTGCGAAAACAAGCCCCTTCGAGTAGAGGATGTTCGGCATGGTGCCAATTTCGCGGTTCGTGTTGTACATGTAGCTCAAAGAGCCGTCTTCTGCCATCGGACCCGCGCCGGTCTGCACCTCGCTGTAAAAGCACAGCTCGCTCGGCACAACGGCCCATTCGGCATGGCGCGCCTCTCCGGCCTCGTTGCCGCACCACCGGGTATCCGGGCCGAAATCATTGAAAATAACGGCGTTCGGCTGATACTTGCGGATGAGCTCAAAGTAACGCGGGAAGTCATATTCCTGCTTTTTGCCGTTTTCGCCCTCGCCGCAGGCGTTATCGAACCACACGCAGAAAATATCGCCGTAGCCGGTCAAAAGTTCCGTCAGCTGATTGCAGAAGTAATCGTTATATTCCGGCGTGCCGTAATATTTTGAGTTGCGGTCCCACGGAGAAAGATAAAAACCGAACTTGATGCCGCCGCGCTTGCAGGCTTCTGCGGCTTCACGCACGACGTCCCCCTTATAAGGGCTGTTTTTCACGCTGTGCTCCGTGTATTTGCTCGGCCACAGGCAGAAACCGTCGTGGTGCTTCGCCGTGAGGATGAGTCCCTTGAGGCCCGCAGACTTTACCGCTTCCACCCACTGGTCGCAATCGAGCGCGGTGGGGTTAAAAATCTTCTCGTCCTCTGTGCCCTCGCCCCATTCGCGGTCCGTGTAGGTGTTCACACCGTAATGCACAAACGCATAGCGTTCCATCTCAAACCAATCAAGCTGTCGTTTAGACGGCACCACACGTGCCGCCTCTTTCAAAAATTCAACCATACCGTCCTCCCGAATTCCGGTTTTGCTGCTCTGCTCGTATTATAGCACAACCGCGCAAAATGTCAAAAATAAAAATGCGGCGCAGAAAGCTCGCTTCCGTACCGCATTTAATCGTTATTTTTAGAAAGTGACGCGCACCGTGGTGCCCTTGTTCGGCTCGCTTTCAAGCGACACGCGCGCATGGTGGAACATGGCGCCGTGCTTTACAATGGAAAGCCCAAGTCCCGTGCCGCCAATCTGCTTGGAGCGGCTCTTATCCACACGGTAGAAGCGCTCGAACACGCGCTCGCGGTCGGCCGCCGGAATGCCAATGCCCGTATCGCTGACCTGCATATATGCGTGGCCGCCTTCCGTGCCGGTGGAGATCACCACGCGGCCGCCGGGACGGTTGTACTTTACAGCGTTATCCGCAAGGTTATACAGCATCTCGTCTAAAATGTACGGCACGCCGGTGACGAACGCCGAGCTGCCCTGCACCGAGATGACAATACTGTTCTGCTGCGCCGGGATTTTCAGACGGCAGGCCACCTCCTGCGCAATGGCGTAAAGGTCTGTATCGGCGCGGCCAAGCTCTACCGCATTTTCGTCAAGCTTTGAAAGCTTCAAAATATCCTCAACAAGCGTGATAAGCCGCTGTGCTTCGGTATAAATGTTGTTCGCAAAGCGCGGCACATCAGCACTCTTGACGAGCCCGTCCTTCATAATCTCCGCATAGCCCGAAATAGAAGTCAGCGGCGTTTTGAGCTCATGCGAAACGTTCGCGGTGAACTCGCGGCGCAGGCGCTCGTTCTCTTCCTTTTCGGTAACGTCCAGCAGCACGATCACCGCGCCCTGCACGCCGTTATCGTTCGTAACGGGGTTCGCGATGAGGCTGTAACTGCGCCCCGCCAGCTTTGTGATGCGCTCGCTCGCCGTACCCGTCAGCGCGGAATCCACTGCATCACGGAAATCGGGGCTGCGGTTAAACGCCAGCACGCTCTGTGGGCGATCGTCCTCCGGGTGCACGTCCAAAAGGCGCACAGCGCTCGTGTTGTACGAAAGCACATCGCCCTTTGCATCCACCACAATAAAGCCCTCGCGCATGTTTTCGGTGATGGCGGTAAACTCTGTCTGCTTGCGGTGCAGCTCTTCCATTTTCTCCTTGATGGTCTCGTTCTGGCGCTGCAAGCGCAAAAGCAGCGGCGAAAGCTCGCCGTACACGTCGTTTTCCATCGGATGGTCAAGGTCAATGGCGTTGACCGGCGCCACAATCTGCTTTGTGCGGTACGTGGAAAGCAAAATGGCCAGCACCAAAATAATGACGGAGCACAGCAGCATCCACGGCACCATGCGCTCAATGGAGCCGAACACCGTCTTCATACCGACCGAAAGGCGCAGCACGCGTCCGTCCGAGAGCATCACAGCGTAGTTATACGACTGCACATTCAGCGTATCGGATTCACGCACGGATTCCCCCGCACCGTTTTCTCTTGCAGCAATGACCTCCGGGCGGTCGTTGTGGTTTTCCATGTTTGCGGCATCTGCAACACTGTCAAATCGCACCGTGCCGTCCGTATCGATGACAGTCACGCGCACAGACTGCGCGGCGGCTGTATCATACCCGGCGGAGCGGACGTCGGAAAGGTAATCGTCCCCGCCAAGGGCGATGCCGTTTTGAATGTAGCGGCTTTCCGCTATGGTCGCCTTTTTCACGATTTCCAGCGAATCGTAGTACGAAACGACGCCGGAAAGCACCATAGAAAGTAAAATGGAAAGCAGCGCAATGCACGACATGCTGAAAATGATCTTTTTCTTCATGCGTCTTTCTCCTCTTTAATCCTGTGCCAGCCGGTAGCCCACGCCGCGCACGGTCTCAATAAGCGCACCGGCATCGCCGAGCTTTTGCCGCAGCGTGCGGATATGCACGTCTACCGTGCGGGTCTCGCCGCTGTAATTGTAATCCCAGATCTTCGTGAGAATCTGATCGCGCGAAAGCACCACACCGCGGTTTTCTAGCAGATAGCACAGCAGTTCAAATTCTTTGTACGTGAGGATCACGGGTTCACCATCAACCGTAACGGCGCGGCGCTTCACATCCACCGCAAGCGAGCCCGCCGTAAAAAGCTTATCCTCCGCTGCGGGCTTCGCGGCCCTGCGCAGCAGCGCACGCACACGGGAGACAAGCTCCATCATGCCGAACGGCTTCGGCATGTAATCGTCCGCGCCGCTGTCCAGCCCAACCACACGGTCATATTCGCTGCTTTTCGCCGTCAGCATCATCACGGGCAGGTCGGCCGTTTCCGCACCCGCGCGCAGACGCTTCAAAATATGCAGACCGTCTTCATCCGGCAGCATAATGTCGAGCAGCACGAGCTGCGGCAGCTCTTTTTCAAGCGCCTGCCAGAAAACGGCCGCATTCCGAAAGCCCTCGGCTTCAAAACCGGTGGTGTGCAGTGTATAGAGTACAAGCTCGCGGATGCTGTCGTCGTCCTCCACAAGATAGATCATAAACCCTTAAATCCTTTCTGTGCGGCTTTGCCGCTTAATCGTGCTCGCCGGTGAGTGAGAACACGACCCACTCCGCAATATTGACCGCGTGGTCGCCAATGCGTTCAAAATACTTCGCCACCATCAGCAGGTCAAGGCATGTCTCGCCCTCCTCGGGCTTTTCGGCGATGAGTGCGATGATCTCACTTTTCACCTTGTTAAAAAGCGCATCTACTTCGTCGTCCGCTTTTTCCACGGCGCGCGCAATATCAATGTCACGGCGCACAAACGAATCGACGCTGTTCGTCACCATTTTCACGGCAGCGCGCGCCATTTCGGCAATGTGCAGACTGCCCGGCAGCACCTCTGCGCGGATATGCTCGACCATTTCGGCAATATCCGAAGCCTGGTCGCCGATGCGCTCCATATCTGCGATCATCTTCATCGCGGCAGAGATGAGACGCAGGTCTTTCGCAACAGGCTGCTGCTGTAAAAGCAAGCGCAGGCAGATTGCCTCAATCTCGCGCTCCTTGCGGTCGATTTCCTGTTCCGTTTCGTCCACGGCGCGGCGCAGCGCTTCGTCTCGTGTCACAAGTACCTTTGCTGCCTGCGAAATGCCGTCTTCGCACAGTGCGCCCATGCGGATAAGCTCTGTATTGAGCAGCTCCAGCTGCTCGTCCAAACGATTTCTCATTGTAGTCACGTTCCTTTCTGCAAGCCTTAACCGAATCTGCCGGTGATGTAATCCTCCGTGCGCTTATCCTTCGGCATGGCGAATAAGCTCTCCGTCTCGCCGTACTCGATGACCTCACCGAGCAGGAAGAATGCCGTTTTGTCCGAGATACGCGCCGCCTGCTGCATGTTGTGCGTGACCATAACGATAGTATAATCCTTTTTCAGCTCCACCGCAAGGTCTTCTATCTTGGAAGTGGAGATTGGGTCAAGGGCGCTGGTCGGTTCGTCCATCAGCAGCACCTCCGGCTCCACAGCCAACGCGCGTGCAATGCACAGTCTCTGCTGCTGTCCGCCGGAAAGCCCCAGTGCGCTTTTCTTCAGTCTGTCTTTAAGCTCGTCCCAAATGGCGGCGTTTCTTAGAGAACGCTCCACAATGTCATCGAGCTTCGCCTTAGAGCGGATGCCGTGCGTGCGCGGTCCGTAGGCGATGTTGTCGTATACGCTCATCGGAAACGGGTTCGGCTTTTGGAACACCATGCCGATACGTTTTCTCAAAAGGTTCACGTCCATGCCGTGGTAGATGTCCTCGCCGTCCAATTTTACTGCGCCGGTAATCCGGCAGCCCTCAACGAGGTCGTTCATACGGTTCAAGGATTTCAGCAGCGTACTTTTGCCGCAGCCGGAAGGCCCGATGAACGCGGTGATCTCGTTCGGCTGAATTTCCATATGGATGGATTTCAGCGCATGGAAATCGCCGTAATACAAATTCAGATCTTCGATTGCTAATTTACAGCTCATATCGTTTCCCCTATCTTTTTCTGGTGTGATTTTCTAAAAGGCTCGCTTTAGCCCTGTTTCTTCGTAATTTTCTTCGCGACGAACGAGGACAGTGCGTTGATGCCGATGACGATAACAAGCAGTACAACCGCTGTGGCATACGTTTTGTCGATGTGCAGGCCCTCGCTCGAAAGCACATACATGTGCACGGAGAGGGTTCGCACGGAATCGAACAGACCGCCGCCCGCCTGGCCCGGCATCTGCGCCACGGAGCCCGCAGTGTACATCAGCGCCGCGGATTCACCCACAACGCGGCCAATGGCCAAAATCACGCCGGACAAAATGCCCGGCACGGCGCTCGGCAGCACGATGTGAAACACCGTGCGCAGTCTGCCCGCGCCAAGCCCGAAGCTGCCCTCGCGGAAGGAATCCGGCACCGAGATGAGCGCCTCCTCCGTTGTGCGCATGATGAGCGGCAAAATCATGATGGCGACCGTAAACGCACCGGCAAGCAGCGAATAGCCCCAGTGCAGCGCCGTCACAAAGCACAGATAGCCGAACAGGCCGTACACGATGGACGGAATGCCCGAAAGTGTTTCGGTCGTGATGCGCACGAGCTGCACAAGCTTGTTGCCGCGCTTTGCGTATTCCACAGCGTAGATTGCCGCGCCGATGCCGAGCGGCAGTGCAATAACGAGCGCGATGATCGTCATGACGATCGTAGAAATCAGCGCCGGCATCAGCGACACGTTATCCGATGTATAGGTGAACGAGAAAAGATCCGGTGTGATATACGGGATGCCCTTCACAAGAATGTAAAAGATAAGGTATAAAAGCGTCAACATCGTGATGAGCGCCGCGCCGCAGACAAACAGCAGTAAGATAAGCGAAAGCGGCGAGCGCTTATACGCGCGCATTTTATCCTTGAAGGTGAGCTTGTTGATGGTCTCTGCCGCCACGGGTTTACAGGTACGTTCCATAGTCATTTCCGTATCCTTTCCGGGTCATGCCCTGTCTTTTCTGCGCAGAAGCGAGAACGTAACATTGATCATTAAGATAAACACGAACAGCACGACCGCCGTCGCAATGAGCGCCTCGCGGTGCAGGTCTGTGGCATAGCCCATTTCCATAACGATGTTCGCCGTCATGGTGCGCACGCCATCGAGCAGGCCCTGCGGCATACGCGCCTTGTTGCCCGCCACCATGACGACCGCCATCGTTTCGCCGATGGCACGGCCGATACCGAGCACCACACCCGCCAAAATGCCGGAACGCGCCGCCGGCAATGTCGCAAAGAACACGCTGCGCTCATGGCTCGCGCCGAGCGCCAGAGAGCCTTCATAGTAGCTGTCCGGCACGGCGCGAATGGCACTTTCCGAAACGCCGATGATTGTCGGCAAGATCATAATGCCGAGCAAAACGGACGCTGTCAGCATCGTGTTGCCCGCTACGCCGAAAATGTTCTGCACAAGCGGCACCAAAACAACAAGACCGAAGAAGCCGTACACAACGGACGGCACACCCGCCATCAGCTCCGTTGCGGGCTTTAAAATCTTATAAAGACCCTTCGGGCAGAACTTTGCAAGAAAAACCGCCGTCAGAAGTCCAATCGGCACACCGATGATGATTGCGCCCGCCGTGACGTAGAGGCTGCCGAGGATCATCGGCAGAATGCCGTAGATGTCGTTGCCCGGCTTCCACTTAGTGCCGAGCAGAAATTTAAACACACCGATCTTGCCAATGGCCGGAATACCGTTTGCAAACAGAAACACGCAGATCAAAACAACGGCAAAGATCGATACGCAGGCTGTGAGAAAAAAGAGGATATGCATGAGAAGCTCTTTTATGTTGCTCCACTTCACGGTTTGCACGCACCTTTCAAACTTTCAAAACTACTTTATTGGCTTCCTTGCGAAAAGAGCCGGACCTTTCCGCCCGGCTCTCCTGCGTTTTATGGATTGTTTCTTACGGAAGCTCGGACCAATCGGTCGTTTCGCCGGTGTAGATGCCGAGGATCTGCTCGCTCGTGAGGCCGGTCAGCGTGTTGTCCTTGTTGACGATCACAGCGATGCCGTCCTGTGCGATCACGGTCGGGGTAAGGCCTGCTTCAAGCTCGCTGTCCTTCAGCTCGCGGGACGCCATGCCGATGTCGTATGCACCGTCAACGGTGGAAGTCATACCCGTGGTGGAGTCGCTCTGCTGTACTTCAACGGTAACGTCCGGGTTGAGCGCCATGTAAGCTTCCTTCAGCTTTTCCATGACCGGTGTAACGGAGGAGGAACCGCCGACGACGACCTTGCCGGAGAGACCGGAAGCCGTGTAAGCCGGAGCCGCATCGTCCACGGTGATGTAGCCGTTGTCTGCGATGACTGCCTGGCCGTCCGCGCTCATAATGAAGTTGATGAAGTCCTGTGCAACCTCGCTTGCTTCGCCCTTGGTTGCAATGTTGAACGGACGAACGACCTTGTAGGTGCCTGCTTTTACGTTGTCAACCGTTGCAGCCGCGCCGTCGATCTCCAGCGCCTTTACAACGCTTTCATCGAGAGAGCCGAGGGAAATGTAACCGATGGCCTTCGGGTTGCCCTGTACGGTGGTCATCATAACGGAGGTGCTGTTCGTGATCTGTGCATCATCCGTCGTCATGTCTTCCTTTTCGCCTGCGTCGTTCTTCTGCTCAATGCCGAACAGCTCAATAAACGCGCCGCGCGTGCCGGAACCGTCTTCACGGGAGAGAACGGTGATCGCGCCGGTCATGTCGCCGCCGGTCGTCTCTTCGGAGGAAGCGCTCTCAGAGGATGCGCTTTCGGAAGAATCGCTTTCCGTGGAAGCTGCGGAAGATTCGGAGGACGGTGTCTCGGAGGAAGCGGAGCTTTCCGCGCCGCCGGAGCAAGCCGTCATAGCTGTCATGGTGAGAAGTGCGGCTGCAAGAACCGCTGTGATCTTTCTGAGTTTCATAAATACTCGTTCCTTTCGGGAGCTTTCTGCTCGCCTTTTTGTCTTTTCCTTTGGTTTACAAGCGAAAGTATAGGGCCGGTTTGTAAAGTCACAAAGAAGAGTTGTGTTAAATCCGCGTAAAATCACTTAACATTTCGGGCTTTACACACGTTAAAGCAAAAAGAACATTGAAAAAACGCCCGTTTTGCGGTAAAATAAACGCATATACTACCTTACCGCTCGGCGGTAAAGCTTGGAGGAGTTTTTATGCGCAGCGAAAAAGAAATGTACGACCTCATCCTCGGCTATGCAAATGCCGATGAAAATATCCGTGCCGTCATCTTAAACGGTTCCCGTGCGAACCCGAACCGTAAGCCCGACCCGTTCAATGATTTTGACATTGTGTACCTCGTGCGCGATCTTACTCCGTGCAAGGAAAAAGCCTATTATAAAGACTTCGGCGAAATCCTCGTCTGCGAGCGCACCGACGAAAACGAGCTTTTTAAAGAGCACTTTCCCGAGTTCGTGTGCTATTTGATGCAGTTTGCAGACGGCAACCGTATCGATTTGACCGTGTCTTCCATCGACCGCTTTGCGCCCTATTGTTATGACGACCGCCTTTCCGTTGTATTATTAGATAAGGACAATGCCCTGCCGAAGCTGCCGGAGCCGGACGAAAGCACACATTACGTCAAAAAGCCGACTGAGCGCATGTTTTACGATTGCCGCACGGAGTTCTGGTGGGTCTCGCCGTATGTCTCCAAGGGCCTGTGGCGCGGCCAGCTGCTGTTCGCACAAACGCACATGGAGATCTGCATCCGCAAAATGCTGCTGCAAATGATGAAATGGTATGCCGGCACGCTGCATGGGTTCGACTACTCCGCCGGCAAATGCGGCGACGCCTTAAAAAACCTTCTCCCCGCAGACATCTGGAACGGCTACCTTGAGACCTTCGCCGCCTGCACCGAAGAAGACATCTGGCGTGCACTGTTTAAAGCAGGCGAGCTCTTCACGGAGCTCACGAAACGCACCGCAAAAGCACTCGGGTTTACGGTCACAGACGAATACGACCGCCGCGTCACAAGCTTTCTGCACTATACGAAAGACTTGCCGAGAGACGCCAAAACATTGGATTTCCACGTCGACTAACCCCAAGCTAAAAATAACCGTCGGTTAAAAGTTTCGCCCGCCTTTTCAAAGGCGGCGGTTTCCAAAGGCAGCGCCTTTGGTCGAGCTCCGCAGAGCTCGAAACCCTTTTGCCTACCCAAAAACTAGGAAGGTAACTTGAAACGTCCGGTGGACGTTTCAAGCGTAGGGAACCCAGTTGCATGGGTTCCCTAAAAAAGCAAAGCCTTTTAGAAAAATAAGAACTCCCCATCTTTCCCTTAAGAAAGGACTCCCCTATGCAGATATTATGTATCGGCGACGTCGTGGGCAGCCATGGCTGTGACTTTCTGCGCCGCACCCTCCCCGCCTTCAAGCGCACAAAGGGCATCGATGTCGTCATCGCAAACGGCGAAAATTCGTCGGACGGCAACGGCATCACCCCCGCTTCCGCAGGTCATTTGCTCGACAGCGGCGTGGATGTCATCACCACCGGCAACCATACCTATCGCCGCCGCGAGTTTTACGATTATATCGATGAAAGCGACTGCGTCATCCGCCCCGCAAACTTCCCGCCGGAAGCCCCGGGCAAAGGCCTCACCATTCTGGACCTCGGCCGCACGCAGATCGCCGTCATCAACTTAATGGGCAATGTGTACCTTGATGAGCACCTCGCCTGCCCGTTCCGCACACTCGATGCGCTTTTAAAAACGCCCGACCTGCCGAAGATCTGCATCGTCGATTTTCACGCGGAAGCCACCGGCGAAAAGCGCGCGTTCGGCTATTACGCAGACGGCCGCGTCTCCGCCGTGTTCGGCACACACACGCACGTGCAGACAGCCGATGAAACCGTTCTGCCGAAAGGCACCGGCTACATTACCGATGTCGGCATGACCGGCCCCATCGAATCCGTGCTCGGCGTCAAAGCAGAACTCGTCATCAAAAAGCAGATGAGCAAAATGCCCGTGCGGTTCGATTTTGCGGACGGCCCCTGCAAGCTCGACTGCATTTTGTTCGATATCGACGAAAAAACAGGCCTCACCCGCAGCGCAGAGCGTTTCTCCCTGCGCTAAACGTGATTTCTGTGTGGTATTACCCTTGTTTTTTCCCGCAAACTATGGTATAGTGTAGTTTGAAAATACATGCAAATATCTACCGGAAGCCGGTTTTTCGCCTTCCGAACGTTTTTAGACAGGATGTGTATGCAGTGATTACAGGAAAACAGCTTCGCGACGCAGTCATCTCCGGCGCGAACAGCATATTGAAAAACCGGAAATTCGTGGATGACCTCAACATCTTCCCCGTTCCGGACGGCGACACGGGCACGAATATGTCCATGACGATCGGTGCAGGCAGCGACGCCATGCAGGCGCTTGCCGATAACGAAACGACCGCTAAGGTCGCAAAGACGGCAGCTTCCGCCATGCTGCGCGGCGCAAGAGGCAACTCCGGCGTTATCCTTTCCCTTCTGTTCCGCGGCTTCTCGAAAGGTCTCGAGGACACCGTAGAAGCAGACGGTACACAGCTCGCAGCGGCGCTCGCCATCGGCGTGGATTCCGCTTATAAAGCCGTTATGAAGCCGACCGAAGGCACCATTTTGACCGTTGCCCGCGTGGCGGCGGAAAAAGGCGCTGCGGCAGCCGAGATCGACAACGACCCCATTTACGTTTGGGATGCCATCTGCATGGGCGCGGCGGAAGCACTGGCCACCACACCGGATCTTCTCCCCGTTCTGAAAAAAGCAGGCGTCGTCGATGCCGGCGGCCAGGGCCTCTGCATGATCTTCGATGGCATGATGCAGGTCTTCAAGTACGGTGAGATCGTCAAAACCGACATGACCGAAGCCGAAAAGGCCGAGGAGACCGCCCAGTTCTTTGCAAGCGTTGCGGCGGAATTTGACAGCGAGATCAACTTCACCTACTGCACGGAGTTCATCGTCGGCCGCGACCCGGAAGTCACCACCGAGCCGAACGAGCTGCGTCTGTTCCTCGAAACCCTCGGCGACTGCGTTGTTGTGGTCGATGACGAGGAGATCATCAAGGTGCACGTACACACGGAACAGCCGGGTATGGCGCTCACAAAAGCGCTGGAATTCGGTTCCCTGCTGACCGTAAAAATCGAAAACATGAAAGAGCAGCACAAAAAAGCTGCCGAACTCAATAACGCAAACCGCGCGGCTTACGAAGCGGCGCAGGCCAGCAAAGAGGAAAAGGAGACCTTAAAGCCCGTTTCCCCCGAAGAGGAACTCGGCTTTGTTTCCGTAGCGGCAGGCGACGGTCTGCGTGCACTCTTTGAAGAACTCGGCTGTGCACAGGTTGTCAGCGGCGGCCAGACGATGAACCCCAGCACGGAGGACATTGTCGAAGCCGTTCTTGCCACCCCGGCAAAGACGGTTTTCGTACTGCCGAACAACAAAAACATCATCCTTGCGGCAGAACAGGCCGTGCCGCTCGTCACCGACCGCAAAATTATCGTCGTACCGACCCGCACCATTCCGCAGGGTCTCTCCGCTCTTCTGAGCTTTGACCCGGATGCTTCCGCAGACGAAAACGCTTCTGCCATGCTTTCCGCAGCGGAAAACGTCGCGACCGGCACGGTCACGTTCGCCGCACGCGATTCCGAATTCGGCGGCTTCAAAATCAAAGAGGGCGACACCATGGGCATGACGAACGGCAAGCTCGAGTTTGTCGGTGACACGCCGGTGCGTTCCGTCTACAAGGTTGCAAAGGCGCTGATGAATAAGCACACCTCGTTTATCACGCTCATTTACGGCGAAGGCATCACCGAGGAAGAAGCCAACGAAGCACTGCGTCTCATCAAGAACAAGGCAGGCGACGGTGTGGACATCAACCTCGTAAACGGCGGCCAGCCGGTCTACTACTTCATTCTTTCCGTGGAATAATTTCAAAGCAGCTTAGGGCGGGGCTTTATGCCCTGCCTTTTTTCGTTTTATGTCGGAGGTTTCATGGCGTCTTTATTTGAAGCGGACATTGCGTCTTTAAAGGGAGTCGGCCCAAAGCGTGCGGAGCTGTTCCGCAAGCTCGGCGCGCCCACGGTGGGCGATCTGCTGCGTCTCTATCCCCGCGCTTATGAGGATTGGCGCGACGCGGTGCCCATCCGCAATACACTCTTAAACGAAGTGAATATCGTAAAAGGCACAGTGCTGCGCCGTCCTGTCGAGCAGCGTATCCGCGGCGGCATGACGCTTTACAAGACGACCATCACGGACGGCGAAGACGACATGCAGCTGACATTTTTCAATAACCGCTACATTACAAGTCTGCTCACGGAGGGCGCGGTCTACGCGTTTCGCGGCAAGGTAACCGGCACGTTCATGCGCCGCGAAATGGCCTCCCCGGAGTTCGTTCCCGAAAGCCGCATGCAGGACATGGTGCCTGTTTACCCGCAGACGAGCGGCCTCACCTCTCGCATCATCGCAAACGCGGTAAAAGAAGCCCTGCGCCTGCTCCCTGAGACCGTCAAAGACCCGCTGCCCGACGCGCTTCGCCTGAAATACGCGCTGTGCCGCCTCGAATACGCGCTCAAAACGATCCACTTTCCGAATTCGCCCGAAGCGCTTTCCACGGCGCGCAGACGACTCGTGTTCGAGGAACTGCTCGTCTTGCAGCTCGGCATGGCGGAAATCAAACGCGCCGGCGTGCGCGAAAACCCGTATCCGCTCAAAAAGGATTACACCAAAGAGTTCGCCGCCCTGCTTCCCTTCACGATGACCGGCGCACAGCAGCGCGCGGTGCAGGACGGCATCCGCGACATGCAGGGCCCGCACCCGATGAACCGCCTCATTCAGGGCGATGTCGGCAGCGGCAAAACAGCCGTGGCGGCGGCGCTGTGCCACACGGTCATCCGCAACGGCTTTCAGGCGGCGCTCATGGCCCCCACGGAAATTCTGGCAGCGCAGCATTATGAGTCCCTCTCCAACCTTCTCGCCCCCTGCGGCATCAAAACGGTGCTCATCACGGGCAGCATGCGCGCCAAAGCGAAGCGCGAAGCCACCCAGGGCCTCAAAACCGGCGAAATTCAGCTCGCCGTCGGCACGCACGCGCTCATCAGCGACGGCGTGGAGTTCTCGTCCCTCGCGCTCGTCATCACGGACGAGCAGCACCGCTTCGGCGTCAATCAGCGCACGGCGCTCGCCAAAAAAGGCAACTTCCCACACACGCTTGTCATGAGCGCCACGCCGATCCCCCGCACCCTGGCGCTGATGATCTACGGCGATCTCGACGTTTCCGTTCTAAACGAGCTGCCCCCGGGACGCCAGCCCATCGAAACGTATCTCATCGACCCGCCAAAGCGCCGCCGCGCGTTCGGGTACATCAAAAAGCACATCGACGAGGGCCGTCAGGCGTACATCGTCTGCCCGCTCATCGAAGAGGGCGAAAGCGACGCAGCAAGCATCGCGGCGTATGAGAAGATCGTGCGCGATTACTTTGGCAATATGCCCATCGGCATTCTGCACGGCAAGATGAAGCCGAAGGAAAAGGACGCCGTTATGACCGACTTTGCCGAAAACCGCACCAAGCTGCTGCTGTCCACCACGGTCGTCGAGGTCGGCGTGGACGTGCCGAACGCCGTCATCATGATGATCGAAAACGCCGAGCGCTACGGTCTTTCACAGCTGCATCAGCTGCGCGGGCGCGTCGGGCGCGGCAAATACGCCTCCACCTGCATTCTGGTAACGGAAGCGCAGAACGACGAAACGCTCCAGCGCTTACGGCTCTTTTGCAGCACGACGGACGGCTTTAAGGTCGCGGACGAAGACCTGCGCCTGCGCGGCCCGGGCGATTTCTTCGGCGAGCGTCAGCACGGCCTGCCAAAGCTCAAAATCGCCGATATGTTAAACGACATGCAAATTTTGCAGGAAGCGCAGCAGTGCGCCAAAGAACTGACCGAGCGCGACCCGGATTTAAGCGATCCTGCCCTGCGCGGCCTGCGCGCCGAAATGCGCCAGCTGTTCGCTTCCGGCGGCGGCACGGTCACTTTGTGAATTATATTCGCCTAACGGCGTGTGATCCTGCCGAGCAAAGCTCGGTATATCATTACAAAAAAGAAGGCAGAGTAGCAATTTCTCTGCCTTCTTTTTGTGTATCGCTTCCGTTCGGAGAAATTCAAAACGGAAGCTGTTTTTAATTTTTATCTCTCGTAAAATACTCTTTCACCAAAATCGCAAGCCCAATAAGCGTCACGATAACCGCAAGCACCAACGGGCGATTCAAACCGACTTCGGAAACGGTCGTTAAAAACCGCCCCGGCGGCGTTGACCAGCCGCTTACAAGGTTCATGCCGCAGGCAATAAAAATCGCCGCGCTCCAAATCGAGCCGATAAGCGCCAAAAATCCGCCGATCAAAGCTCTTTTCAATGCGCCCTCCCCCTTATTTCATGATAAGCTCTTTGTCCTCGGGCAATTCAAACGGCACCGCCTTTGGCTCCGTCTGGTACCAGTACGCCACAGACGTGTAATCGTCGTAGCGCGGGCCCGTCCAGCCAAGATTATCGATCGTCATTTTAAAGTCTTCATCGAAATAAACCGGGTCTTTCACGTGCCAGCGGTACAGCATAAAGCGCTTTTGGTGGTTGTACATCTCGTTCGTGTCGCCCAAAATCGCATACAGCCCCGCATAAAGCCCGCTGAACGTCTGGTAGCGGTTGAGGTAAATGTCGTTGCCAAACGCATACGAGCCGCAGAAGTAATCCTCCGTGCCGGTGTAATTCATCGTGGGGTACATGTCGCCGTCAATATACATTTTGGCTTCGCCCTCCACCCAGCAGGTGTTGTGCCCGTTCATACCGGAGGCGAGCGTCACGCCCGCAAAGCAGCCCTTGCCGTGCACGCCGTCCAAAATCGTGTAAGAGCGCCCCTTCTGCACAGGGTGCTCCTGCCGGTATGCCGCGTGAAAATACCCGCTGTTTTCGGGAATTTCCCCGTACCACCCGGAGATCATGTAGTAAAGCGTCTCCGCTTTCTCGCCGCGGTTTTCCATCGTGATGCGGCAGTGTTTTCTGAACGGCATCTCAAAGTAGCTGTTAAAGCCACGTCCCGGCGCCACAAGCATCATGGCAGAGTTCAAAACGGGGTAATTCCCATCGCGGTCGGCAAAATTTTCGTCATACGCGCAGCCGAAAAACGCCGAAAACGGCGCTTCCACAGACGACTTTTCATTGTTTTCCCAGTAGATGCGCAGAATAAACGAGTGCCCCACGTAGCCCGTGAACCACATGTGCGTCACCATGCCAGGGCCATCCGCGTCGCACAGCGTAACGGTCTCGCCGGGCTGAATTTGAATGCACGGGTTCAGCTTTTCGCAGTCCTTGCCGCGCGTGCCGCCGCCTTTCGTGCCGGTGGGGTTCTCCGCGGAAAAGCCGAAGCTTTTGCGGCCTGCCATCTCAAAAAGTGCCATGAAACTGCCTCCTTTATTTCCATTAGAATTTCATGCCGAGCATCTCTTCAATCGAGCTGAGCGCCGCGCGCCCCTCATAAAGTCCCTCATCGTGCAGCGCGAGCAGCGCCGGAATCTCCGCCTTCGTGCGGCTGACATTCAGCGGCTTTAACGGCCGAATGATGACCGCTTTCCCCTCTTTTTCAAGCTTTTCACACAAAGCCAGCTGACGGTTATAAATCTCATGGCGCGTGCGCATCGCTTCCGCCACAGCGGGGTGCTTGCGGAACGCCGCCTTCAAAAACGCCGTGTGCCCAAACGGTTCCTTCTGGTAGCCCTTGTTGCGCGTCAAAACGATCACATGGAACGTATTGCCGTCTGCAAGCGACTTTTCAATCGGGATCGGGTCGCTGATGCCGCCGTCTAAGAGGTCATACCCCGCGTAATGCTGAATTTTCGTGATGAGCGGCACGGAGCACGATGCACGCGAAGCCATAAACGGCGCTTTTAGCGTGTCCTTTTCAAACCAAACGGTCTTGCCGTCCGCGCAGTTCATCGCGCCGGTCAAAAAGCGCGTATCCTGCTCATGAAACTTGTCCCAGTCGAAAAAAATGTGCTTTTCCGGCACCGTGCCGAAAATATAATCAAAGTCGAACATCGTGTGCTTTGTCAAAAGATTTCGCGTGCTCACATAGTCGGGGTTCCCGACATAGTGTTCAATGATCTCTCGGCTGCGCCCCGGTTGGCCCGATATGTACGAAAGCGCGTTCGCTGCGCCCGCCGAAACGCCGATAATATACGGAAACAGCAGATCTTTTTCCATGAACGCTTCCATCACGCCGCAACTGTAATAGCCGCGCAGGCCGCCGCCCTCTAAAACGAGCGCTGTGCCCTCAGGCAGCCGGTGCGAAAGCGTCTTGCCGGGAATCGGCTGCAATGTATAATCGGTCACAAATCTCACCCTCTTTGCGCTCATCATACAATATCAAATTAAAAAAGTCAAGGAGGAAAGCCGCAGCTTCCTCCTTGCAACAAAACGGTTCAGTTTAGAGTTTCAAGCATCTCTTCAAGCTCCTCCGGGCTCCAATCTTCGCCGAGCGCAAACACGGCTTTGTGAAACACAAAAAGCTCGTCTTCGCCCAACTCACCGCTTTCGAGCTTGCAAAGCATTCCCGGCGCGATTTCGATCAACCGTTCGGTGATGGCAAATTTCTGCTTCCGCACAGCCTCCCGCGCGTTGCGCACAGTGCCGAAATCTAAATCGCTCGTGCTGCCGCACGGCATGGCGCAATACGCACAGTCCGGCGCAATGCGGTTTTTCTCCGCGTGGGCGCACGCCAGCATGTTCTGCAACGCCGTTTCATCATCCTCCGCAAGCGCGGCAAAGCCCTCAAAAAGCACTCTGTCCGTTTCCACGGTCTTCGCGTTTTTCTGCTCCGCGCGGACAACGCCCACAAGCGCCCCCAGCAGCGCATCCCACGTTTGATTTCCCGTCCTCATTCTACGAGACTGCCGTCGGTCGCGATGACCTTCACCTGCCACGGGATAAACTTGCCGCTCGCCTTCAGTGCGTTCACTGCTGCGTGCTCAAGGCCGCCGCAGCACGGCACCTGCATGCGCACAATTGTCAGGCTTTTGATGTCGTTCTGACGGATGATCTCCGTCAGCTTTTCGGTGTAATCGCCCTCATCGAGCTTCGGGCAGCCGATGAGCACTTTTCGGTTGTGCACAAAGTCGCGGTGAAAATCACCGTACGCATACGCCGTGCAATCCGCCGCAATCAGCAGGTTCGCGCCGTCAAAATACGGGGCGCGGATCGGCGCTAATTTAATCTGCACCGGCCACTGGCGCAGCTCGGATTCAATCTTGCCGCTGACCGCACGGTTATCCGTATTTACGGGCTTTCTCTCAATAGCGCGTGCCATGCTGCCCGGGCAACCGGTGAACTTCGGCGTGCCGAGCTTTTCTGCCATTTCCTCTGCCTCTTTCTTCGCGGCTTTCTCTGCCATAGCCATTTTCACGGCTTCCTCGTCAAACGCCGCCGCTTCGCGCTCCACAAAAGAGATTGCGTTCGTGGGACATGCAGGCAGGCAGTTGCCGAGGCCGTCGCAGTAATCGTCGCGCAGCAGCTTCGCCTTACCGTTTACAATGCCGATGGCGCCCTCCTGACAGGCATTCGCGCACAAGCCGCAGCCGTTGCATTTTTCTTCATCAAAGTGAACGATGGTGCGGATCATATTCAAAATTCCTTCCAATTTTTAAATTTTGCAAAAGCCACAAGGTTTTCTCTTGACTTTACGAACACAGTATACTACGATTAGGCTGTAAAGTATGTTGTTATAACAACGAAGATTGAAAAAAGGAGGCTATTTTACGGATTACAGCATCTTAGGGCGCTCGCCGCTGTTTCGGGGCATCCCCGCAGGCGATTTCGGCGTTTTGCTCGAGCACCTAAAAGCGGAAACGCGCAGCTATAAAAAGGGCGATCTCATCTGCCACGCGGGCGAGCACACAAACGCGCTCGGCATCGTGCTCACGGGCAGCGTGACGATTGAAAGCGACGATATTTTCGGCAACCGCAGTGTTCTCGATAAAGTCGGTCCCGGGCAGGTCTTTGCAGAGACCTATGCCTGTGTGCCGAATGAACCGATGCTCGTCAATGTCGCCGCCGCAGAAAACTGCACCGTGTTGTTTTTGAAAACCGCGCAGATCCTCTCCCCGTGCGCCGTAAACTGCAGGCACCACGGCAAGCTGATTGAAAACCTGCTGCTCGTCAGCGCGCAGAAAAACCTGTCGCTTTCGCGCCGCATTTTCCACACCGCACCGAAAACGATACGCGGGCGACTCATTTCATACCTGTCGTTTCAGGCCATCCACGAAAACAGCGACAGCTTCACAATCCCGTTCAATCGCCAGCAGCTTGCGGATTACCTCAGCGTAGACCGCAGCGCGCTTTCCAAAGAAATGGGCAAAATGCGCGACGAAGGCATTTTAAACTTCTCCAAAAATCATTTTGAACTAAAGCGCACAAGCTAGCGGAAAGCGAGACGAATAAAGTTTTTGATCCAACTTTTTGAAAAAAGTTGGTGGGGGCTCGGGGCAAAGCCCTGAGTCGACTTTCGCAAAAGTCGAAACACCTTTTACCTAACTAAGATCAGGAAAATAGGCGCAACAATCCGGTGAATTGTTGCGCCGCAAGAAACCCTATCAAGGGGGTTCTTGAAAGGCGGTCAAAACCGCCTTCAGAAATACACACTCCATTACTCTATTATAGAAAGGACTTATCTTCATGAAAAACATTTTCTTCCGCACCACGTCTCTTTGGGCGTCCGTCCTTTACATGGCGCTCGGCCTTGTGCTCACGTTTTGGCCGGGCATGTCCGGCACCGTCTTTTGCTGGGGCATCGCCGTTGCACTCATTTTGTACGCCGCACATAGCTTCTGGTATTTTATAAAAGCCAGAAACCTCGGCTTCACTGCAGGCGGCACGCTCGTCATCGGCATTCTCTGCCTTGCGTTCGGCATTTTCTGCTTTTCCCGCCCGTACGTCGTCCTCTCTTTCCTGCCCATCGCGCTCGGCATCATGCTGCTTGTAGACGGCATCGGAAAAATGCCGCTCGCCGTTGATGCCCTCTCGGTGTACAGCCCCTACCGCTTCTGGGTACTCATCTCCGCCGTACTGCCGCTCATTCTCGGCATCGTGCTGCTCGTAAATCCGTTCCGTGCCGCAAAAGCCGCCATCATGTTCTTCGGCATCAGCATTTTAGCAGACGGTCTCTTTGAGCTCATCACCTACATCCAGCAGCGCCGCACAGAAAAATCCGAGTACAAGGATATCCGCTAAACAACCTTTTGCAATAACAGGCAACACATACCGTTTGACCGAATGCACGTCGCGTGGTATAGTATGCTTGTAATATTCTGTATGGAGGTACAAAAATGAACCCGAACATTGAAAAGGCGTTTCACGATTACGAAGCGCTCATCGCAAAAGAGAACAAGCCTGCCGCTTTTTACAACGGCATTTACACGCGTTACAAGAATCCTGTCCTCACCCGCGACCACATTCCGCCGTTCTGGAAATTTGACCTGAACGAGGAGACAAATCCGCTGGGTCTTGAGCGTCTCGGCGTGAACGCCGTCATGAACTCCGGCGCCATCAAGCTGAACGGTCAGTACTGCCTCGTCGCCCGCGTAGAAGGCAATGACAGAAAGTCCTTCTTCGCCGTCGCGCGCAGCAATAACCCTGTGCAGGGCTTCCGCTTTGATGATTACCCGGTCATCCTGCCAGACACCTCCCCCGAGGAAACGAACGTCTACGATATGCGTTTGACGCAACACGAAGACGGCTATATCTACGGCGTGTTCTGCAGCGAAAGCAAGGATAAGACCGTGAACGACCTCTCCGCCGCATTCGCCGCTGCCGGCATTGTCCGCACAAAGGATCTCGTCAACTGGGAGCGCCTGCCGGACCTCAAGACGAAATCTCCCCAGCAGCGCAACTGCGTGCTGCACCCGGAATTCGTCAACGGCAAGTATGCGTTCTACACCCGCCCACAGGACAGCTTCATTGAAGCCGGCGACCAGGGCGGCGTCAGCTTCGGTCTATGCGACGACATCACAAACGCTGTCATCGACGAAGAAAAAGTCGTTAGTCCGCGCCGCTACCACACCATCACCGAGTCCAAAAACGGCGCCGGCGCTGTGCCGATCAAGACCGAAAAGGGCTGGATCCACCTTGCACACGGCGTGCGCAACACCGCAGCCGGCCTGCGCTACGTGCTGTATGTCTTCGTGACCGACCTGCAGGACCCTGCAAAGCTCATCGCAGAACCGGGCGGCTTCTTCATCGCCCCGCTGGGCAAAGAGCGCGTCGGCGATGTTTCCAATGTCGTGTTCACGAACGGTGCCATCGCTGATGACGACGGCAAGGTCTACGTCTACTACGCTTCCTCCGATACACGCATGCACGTCGCGGAGACGAGCATTGCACAGCTGCTCGACTATGCGTTCGGCACCCCGGCCGACCCGCTGCGTTCCGCAGACTGCGTCCGCCAGCGCTGTGCCCTCATCGAGAAAAATCTCGAATATATGAAAGCGCACAAATAATTTCTCTTAAAGCATAAATAAACGAAGCACCGTGTCCTTGTGAGGCACGGTGCTTTTGTTTTGACTATATTCGTTTACTTCGTAATTTTCAGCTCGCCGTTCCAGACCTTGCTGCCGCTTTCCTCAACGTAAAGCTCCACTTTACTCTCTTCCGGCGCAAACTGCATTTTGCGGTTCCAGATGCTCAGTGCGTCGCGGTCAAGCTTCAGTTCTACCGTTTTCTTTTCGCCGGGCTGGAGATACACCTTCTCAAACGCTTTCAGCTCGCGCACGCGGCGGACGATTGTGCCGCTCATGCCCTGAATGTACAGCTGCACCGTCGCATGGCCCGCTGTGCTGCCGGTGTTTTCCACCTCGCACGTCACGGTATGCGCTTTTCCGTTTTCAAGTGCCGCAATAGAAATTTCCGGCGTGCCGTCCTTTACGGTCGTCTTGAACGTCGTGTAGTGCAAACCGAAGCCGAACGGGTACAGCGGCGTGTTCTCCAAATCGCGGTAGCGCATCACATCGTAGGAAGCGCGGGCGTTGTAGTACACTGGCAGTTGTCCCGTTGTGCGCGGCACAGAAACCGGCAGGCAGCCGCACGGATCTGCCGCGCCGCTTAAAACTTCCGCAATGGCCGTGCCGCCCCACGGGCCCGGATAAAACGACCACAGCACCGCATCGCTCTTTTCCGCGATCTCGGGGATAGCATGCGGGCGGCCGGAAATGAGCACCGTCACGACCGGCTTGCCGCTTTCAAACACGGCATTTGCCAGCTCGTTCTGCGCGCCCGGCAGACGCACATCAGAGATATCCACGCCCTCGCCGCAATCCATCTGCAATTTCGTACCGACGATTGCCGCGCCGTTCGTGTCAAACTCCGCGCCCGCAAAGCGGCTTGAAGAACCGCCCAGCGCCAAAATGACGAGGTCGCTCTCCTCCGCAAGCTTCTCCGCCTCCGCAATACCGGAAGTATCGTCGTCGCAGATCGTGCAGCCGAGCGCATAGCGTACATCGGCGTTCTTAAATTCGTTCCGAATGCCGTCAAGCACCGTCACACCCACACCGTCACGCAGCGGCGGTGTGTAGTCGCCAAGCTGCTGATACAGCGCGTCCGCGTTCGGGCCAATGACTGCAACACGTAGCTTCTTCTCTTTTTTCAGCGGCAGAACACCGTTGTTTTTGAGCAGCACTGCCGACTGCCGCGCAATTTCAAGGCTCTGCGGAAACGTTTTCGGCACATTGTATTCCGTCAGCGGCTTTTCTTCAAGGTACGGGTGCTCAAACAACCCGCGCGCAAATTTCAGCTCCAGCACGCGCAGAACCGCCTTGTCGAGCGTTTCTTCGGAAACGAGCCCGCGCTCCACGGCTTCTTCCAGGTGCGGGAAGCTGTCGTCCCACAGGCTCACGTCCACGCCTGCATTTAAAGCATACGCGCCGTTTGCCGCCTTGTCGTTACCCGTCAGCATACCGAGACGGTCAATCGCTACGCCGTCCGCCATCACGATGCCGTCAAAACCAAGCCCCTCGCGCAGCACGTCCTTTAAAAGCCACTCATTCGCATGGCACGGCACGCCGTCAATCTCATTATATGCCGCCATCACACCCGTCGCGCCCGCTTTCACGGCCTCCTTCATCGCGGGCAGATGAATTTCGCGCAGCTCGCGCTCGCCGATGCGCGCCGCACTGGCGTTTACGCCGCCGGTCGTTTCGCCCTGTGCGCAGAAGTGCTTCGCAACAACCTCCAAACCGGCGCTCGCACAGCCCTTCACCGCCGCAGCAGCGTTCTGACCGCAGAGATACGGATCTTCGCCGTAGCACTCTTCGCTTCTGCCCCAGCGCGGGTCACGCAGAATGTCCAGCATGGAAACGAGCGCAAAATCCACGCCCATTTCTTTTTGCTGTTCGCCAACGACCTTAAAGCCCTCTTCAACGAGCTTCGGGTTCCACGCTGCGCCCATGCCGAGGTTCACCGGCAGCAAATAGCCGTCGAGCGCCTGGTGGCCGTGCGGGCACTCGCTGCTCATCAGCATCGGAATGCCGAAGCGAGAGTGCTCCAGTACATAGTGCTGCGCCAGATTATAGGCGCGGATTGCGTTCACGCCGGTAAGGCCGGTCGTATAATCCTTGTTCGCCCACGGGTCTGCGCGGTATAAGCCGTAAAGCACACCGAGGCCGCCCCATTTTTCCACTTCTTCTTTAAAGCTGTCCGCAAGCTCCACGTGCTCGCCGTTGCAGGTGTAGCTCTGAAAGCCGTAAAGCTTCTGATTCACCTGACCGACCTTTTCGCGCAGCGTCAGGCGCGGCAGCAGGTCTTCCGCACGCTCTTTCGGGGAAAGTGCACTGTCTTTAAATTTTTCTTTCATTTTTATTGTCCTCTCCATTGAAACTGTCAACCGATACAAAACTCAGTTGTGCGTACATGTTAAAGCATAGCACACCTTTGCACGGTTGACAAGGAAGAAAATCAAACGAATTTTTCGTACAGCTTTCACGGAATTTCATCACTTTTCTTTTTGCATATCCTGTGTTATACTATAGAAAAGCATCCATGACCGAAGGAGCACCCCTATGAATCCGAAAAAATTCCCCATGCCCACCGGCATGCTCTTAAAAACCGACGACGAAGAAAAATTCCTTCTGTTTCAAAATCCAACTACCTATAAAGACATCACCGTCGAGTTAAAGCCGAACGGCGAAGCTCTGCGCGTATACGTCACCGCTGACACAACGCCCGTGCGGCGCGTCACGCTCTATTTCGCGGACCCGCTGCCCGAAAAAGCGCAGGTTTTAGGCGGTGTTTGGGAGCGCGGCTACGGCGACTATGAATGGCGCGGTTATGTCCCCCATCGCGTCATGCCGTGGTACTTCTTCCTGCAGAGCGGCAACAAGACCGAAGCCTTCGGCGTGCACACGCAGCCCGCCGCCATGTGCTGGTGGACAGCCGAAAGCACCGGGTACAGCGTATATCTCGACGTGCGCTGCGGCGGTCTCGGCGTGCGCTTAAACGGCCGCACACTCTGCGCTGCGGAGCTTTGCCGCGCAGAATACGAAGACGACGACGGCTTTACTGCCATGGGTGAATTTTTCTCCGTTTTAAGCCCGAACCCCATTCTGCCGAAATCCCCCGTCTACGGCGCGAATAACTGGTACCATGCCTACGGGCATGCCACGGAAGATGACGTTCTGCGCGAAGCGAAGGCCCTCGCCGAACTCACCGAGGGGCTCGCAAACCGCCCGTGGTTCATCATCGACGACTGCTGGCAAATCGACCGTGCGGATAACTACAACGGTGGCCCGTGGCGCGCGGGCAACAAGGGTTTTCCGGACATGCCGGGCCTCGCCAAAAAGCTGCGCGAATCCGGCATACAGCCGGGCATCTGGGTACGTTTATTATGGGATCACAGCGAAAGTATTCCCGCCTCTTGGCGCTCGAAGCGTGACCCCGAATACCTCGACCCCTCCGTGCCCGAAGTGCTCGACCACATCGCAGAGGACATCCGCACCGTCTCAAGCTGGGGTTACAAGCTCATCAAGCACGATTTCACTTCCTACGACGTACTCGGCCGTTGGGGCTTTGAAATGGGCGACGAGCTCACGGACAGCGGTTGGCGCTTTGCGGACGAGACCCGCACGACGGCCGAAATTTTAATTGAATTATATAAACGCATCTTAGCCGCCGCGGGTGACGCCATGGTCATGGGCTGCAACTGCTTCGGCCACCTCGGCGCTGGGCTCATGCACCTCAACCGCACCGGCGATGACGTCAGCGGCAAGCTCTGGGCACGTACGCGCCGCATGGGCATGAACACATTGGCATTCACCGCGCCGATGCACGACCGCTTCTTCGCCATTGATGCCGACTGCGTACCGCTCACCGATGCCATCGACGAAACGCTCGGCATGCGCTGGCTGGAGCTTGTGGCAAAAAGCGGCACACCCACGCTGCTCTCCGTTCCGACTTCCTATTTAAACGGCGAGCGCAAAGCCATCATCCGCGACGCTTTCCGCCGCGCAAGTCAGCCCCAGCCCACCGCACGCCCGCTCGATTGGCACGAGACCACTTGCCCCGCCGTGTGGAAGCTCGGCGAGGAAACGAAACACTTTGACTGGACAGAGCCGTGCGGCATTCTGACCGGCAGCGTATAAATTCTTAAGGACTTTTCATGAACAAATTAGACAGAACGGCTTTTTTGCCTGTTTCAAAAGAAGATATGGCGGTACGCGGCATCGAACAGCTCGATTTCGTGTACATCAGCGGCGATGCCTACGTCGACCACCCGTCGTTCGGCACGGCGATCATCTCCCGCATTCTCGAAGCAAACGGTTTCACGGTCGGCATTATCGCACAGCCGAACTGGCGCGATCCCGAAAGCGTGTGCACACTCGGCGAGCCAAAACTTGGCTTTCTCGTTTCCGCCGGCAATATGGATTCCATGGTGAACCACTATTCCGTCGCCAAAAAGCGCCGCCGCAGCGACTTTTTCTCCCCCGGCGGCAAAATGGGCCTGCGCCCGGATTACGCCGTCATCGTATATTCCAATCTCATCCGCCGCACGTTTAAGAAAACGCCCATCATCATCGGCGGCATCGAGGCCAGCCTGCGCCGCCTTGCACATTATGATTACTGGTCGGACAAAATGAAGCGCTCCGTCCTGCTCGATTCCGGCGCGGATATCATTTCCTATGGCATGGGCGAGCGCTCCATCGTCGAGATTGCCGAAGCCCTGCGCAGCGGCATCCCCGTGCAGGAGCTCACGTTCATCCGCGGTACCGTGTATAAAACGCATATCGCGCCCGACGGCGACGACGTGCTCCACCTCCCCGGCTTCGATAAGATTTCCACCAGTAAAGAGCTGTACGCGAAAAGCTTTTACAATCAGTATCTCAACACCGACCCGTTCACGGCGAAAACGCTCGTCGAGCCCTACCCGGACGATCACCTGTTCGTCGTGCAGAATCCTCCGCAGATGCCGCTTTCGACCGAAGAAATGGATGACACCTACGCCCTGCCCTATACGCGCACCTATCACCCGGATTACGAAGCCCTCGGCGGCATCCCCGCCATTGAAGAAGTGAAATTCAGTCTTGCCAGCTGCCGCGGGTGCTTCGGCGCATGCAGCTTCTGCGCGCTGACGTTCCACCAGGGCCGCATCATTCAGTCCCGCAGCCACGAATCGCTTTTGGAAGAAGCGAAAAAAATGACCGAGGATCCCGATTTTAAAGGCTACATTCACGACGTCGGCGGCCCCACGGCAAACTTCCGCAAGCCCGCCTGCAAAAAGCAGATGAAGGTCGGCGTGTGTAAAAACCGCCAATGCCTGTTCCCGGAGCCATGCCCCAACATGGAGATCGACCACACGGATTACGTTTCCCTCCTGCGCAAGCTGCGCGCATTGCCGAAAGTGAAAAAGGTCTTTGTGCGCTCCGGCATTCGGTTCGATTACCTCATCAATGACAAAGACGAAACGTTCTTCCGCGAGCTTGTTAAATACCACGTCAGCGGCCAACTCAAAGTCGCACCGGAGCATATTTCCGACGGCGTGCTGCGCATGATGGGTAAGCCGCAGAATTCTGTCTACCGCCGCTTCGTCAAGCGCTACAAAGAGCTGAACGAAGAAATGCACCTCAACCAGTACCTCGTGCCGTACCTCATGTCCTCGCATCCCGGCTCCACCTTACAAGACGCCGTAAAGCTCGCGGAATATCTGCGCGACCTCGGCTATATGCCGGAGCAGGTGCAGGACTTCTACCCCACCCCGTCCACGATCTCGACCTGCATGTACTACACGGGGCTCGACCCGCGCACAATGAAGCCTGTATACGTCGCGCGCGACCCACACGAAAAAGCGATGCAGCGCGCGCTCATCCAGTACCGTGACCCGAAAAATTACGACCTCGTCACAGAAGCGCTCATCAAAGCGAATCGCCGCGACCTTATTGGCACAGGCAAAAACTGCCTCTTGCGCCCCCGCCACGGTGATACCCGTTTTGCTCCCCCAAAGCCCGCCGCAAACAGCAATAAACCGTTTGACGGTAAAAACAAAAACGGCGCAAAGCACGGCAGAACGAATCAACCGCCGGCGCCCCAAAGCCGCCGTTGGACAGGCGAGCCGCCCAAAAAGCGCGGCAAACGATAATGTAAGACAGCAAAAAGCTCTGCACCGAATTTCAGGTGCAGAGCTTTTGTCATTGCTTTATGATTTAATACAAACCCGGCTTGCAGAGAATCTCGTGAATTTTCGTGTCAAGACAGTCCGCCGTATACGCCGGCGTGATAATGCACGCGGTGTCCGCACCACGCGCCGAGCCGCCCACACAGACAACCGGCTTATTAAGCTCAATCGCGCCGTTATCCAGCGCCATCATGGCGATCTCCACGCAAACCTTCGTGCCCTGTCCGAACATGCGCAGCGTGTGCGCCATGATCTCCACCGGGTACGCGCCGCTGAATTTACGACTGATGCCGCGTTCCGCACCGCTCAAAGCGTGCGCGGCATGAATGATATGCACACCGGCTGCGGTCAACTCCGCGCGCCGCTCGTCCGTCATGGTGTTCACGCCCTGCTTCGGGTAGCCGTACGCCTGCCCCACCATGACCATCGGCACATTTGTCCCGAGCTCTTCCTGCATTTTGATGAGTTCTATAAGCGTGTCGCCCGCGTTCGAAGCCACCACAAGCGTCGTTCCGCGCTCCTTCGCGGCGTTTAAAGCAATGTGCAGCGTCTCCAAGGTATTCTCTTTGCCTTTATTTTCAAAAATCATTTTTATTTACCTCGTCAGTCATTTCGGGTCTTCCAAAATCGCGTAGCTCACAAATGCAAACCGCATGCTGTCTCCGGCCCAGGAGTTCACGTTGATCGAACCCTGCCCGCCAAACAGCGACAGAATTTTATGCTGATTTTCGCCGTCCGCATCCATCAGCCACAGCTCCACCGGCATGTTCGGCAGGTGCTCGTGCGGCTCCAGCTGCTCCGGGCCGTAGGAAATATAGACCACCCGTTTTCCGTCCGGTGATACATGCGGGA
>CAKUBN010000022.1 GCA_934643185.1 uncultured Eubacteriales bacterium | reverse complement strand
GGATGAACGGTGGCCAGCACGAGGCCCCGCCAAACGGCGAAAGCAGCATCGTGTTCATGCAGCGCGTCTGCGCAGGCTTTGAGATGCTTGTCAAAAACATGATGGTAACGGGCGACGAGAGCGCCGTGCTCGTCACACACGGCGGCGTCATCATGACGATCTTAGCGGCTTACGGCTTGCCGCGCGCCAAAATGACCGATTGGATGTGCGAAAACGGCCACGGCTACTCCATGCGTATCGACCCCATGCTTTGGGGGCACGGCATGGCGGCAGAGGTCTACCAAATGCTGCCTATCATCGAGCAGGGCGAAAAACGCGAATACAGCGTCATCGATATTGCAAGAGAAGCAGCCGACCGCGCTTACGGCCAGAAAGAAGACGGCAAAACGGAATAGTTTTCCGTAACCCGGACAGAATATGAAGACAGACCGCCGAATGCGTGAAATACGCCGTGGCGGTCTGTTTCTATGTACGGATGATTTTCTTCTTTCTGAGCAGCTGTTTTGCTGTCGGCTTTTCGATAAGATAGGTGAAAAACACCGCCAAAAGGAGCGCACACGCCCAAAACAGCACCGTGTACTTCACCTGCCAAGCAAAGTGCCACGGCTCGCCGCCTGCGGATTGCGGCCACGCGGCAGCGCCCTCCGGGGCATCCGGGTAATACGGAATGCGCCACGCTTTCAGCTTTAAAAGCACCGTGCTGTGCCAGATATAGAAATTATAGGAGACCGCCGACAAAAAAGCAGCTATGCGGTTTGAAAACAGCCATTGCACGCTTTTCGGTGCAGCATCCAAAAGCAAAATGAAAACGCAGACCATCGCAGAAAACAGAAAGCGGTAATCTACCTGCCAGCGCTGGATGATTGCCGCACGGCTCAGCCCGTCATTTAACATACACACAATGGCAGCGCCGCTGAACAGAAGCAGCATCAGCGCCGCAAGCGGTAAAATACGGTTTTTCTTCCATTCGCGCTCGCGCCATATCCGCAGGCGGCAGAAGAAGAGCGCACACAGCATACCGTTTGCATATACACCCAAAAATGCCGGGAACTGGTTGATGCGCAGGCTTTCTGCGTTGCCTTGCGGCAGATGTGCAAAAAGCACGATATACACCTGCGCCAAAACGGAAAGCACCGCCCAACACACAAGCGGAAAGCGACGGAACACGCGCGCGAGCAAAGGGAAGACGAGATAGAACTGCATTTCCACGCCGAGTGTCCACAGTGCTGTCGGAAATTTTGTGCCGATGTAGCTTTCCGGCCAAAACGTCTGCGTAAACGTCAGATGCGCAAAAATATCCTGCAAGTATTGCTTGACATTCGCGTAATCCGAAGGCCGCACCCAGAAAATGAGGTAGAGAAGCAAGCACAAATAATACGATGGCAAAATGCGCGCTGCACGCTTTTTAAAGAATGTGCGCAGGTTATCCGGCTCCGGCGCAAGCGGGTCGGTCATTTGCCGCGCATAGGGCAAAAAGAGGCAGAATCCCGAAATCAGCAGCATCACGTCTACAAACATGTAGCCCGTGCGCGGCACCCAGTTTAAGCTGAAATTCCGCACACCTATAAACTGCAGCAAATTGCTTGGAAACAGATTTTGCAGCCAGGATTGCTGCCACAAATGAAACCCGGCAACGATCAAAATGGAATACGCGCGTATGCCGTTCAATATGCCAATATAGTCGCTTCTTTGCTTCATAGATTTCTCTCTTTCATAGCCCCTGATTTTTATAACAAAAGCGCGCCGCAGCCCTGCACGACGCGCTTTGTTCAGATTTTAAACCGCAATTATAACCGAATGATCTTTGTTGCCACATTTTCCACAAAGCGGCGGTCGTGCTCCACGAAAATGACTGTGGGCACACACTCTTTTAAGAGCGTTTCAAGCTGCATGCGGGAAATAACATCGATGAAGTTCAGCGGTTCGTCCCACACAAGCAAATGTGCCTTTTCGCAGAGGCTCCGCGCAATGAGCACTTTTTTCTTTTGTCCCTCGGAAAAATCCTCCATGCGCTTTTCAAACTGTGTGCGCTGAAATTCCAGCTTGCGCAAGATCGATTTAAAAAGGCTTTCGTCAATGCCGCAATGCTCTGCATAGTCGCGCAGTGTGCCGGAAAGTCCCTCCGCGCTTTGCGGGATATACGAGACCACAAGCCCGCTTGCGGTTTTCAGCGTGCCGGTATGGGGAACATCTTCGCCGCACAATAGCTTTATGATGCTCGATTTACCGCAGCCGTTTTTGCCTTGCAATGCCGCACGGTCGCCGCGGCGGATCTCAAAGCGCAGCGGAGAAAAGATGGGCCCGTCGCCGTAATCGATGGAAAGGTCGTTCGCTTCCACCAAAAGGTCTTTCGGGTGGCGCAGCGTTGCGATCTGCAATTTCGTATCGGCCGATTCAATGTTTTTCAGCAGCGCACTTTTCTCTTCCAGCGCATCGTTGCGGCGGGATTCAATACTCTTTGCGCGCTTCATCATCTTGCGGCTCTTTTCGCCCTCATAAGCACGGCGGTTCAGGCTTTTTTCCGTGCGTTCCGGCTTAAAGCCGATTTTGCGGTCTTCCGCACGGTTTGACCATTCCGCACTGCGGCGTGCAGCAGTCTCCAGCCGCTTCACATCTTTCTTAAGCTTCTCGTTTTGCTGCAGCTCAAATTGATCCTCGCGGTCTTTTTCCTGCTGCCACGTCGTGAAGTTGCCGCGCATCACTGTGATGTTCGCGCGGTTGATGGAAAGCACGTGGTCGATGACTTCATCCAAAAATGCACGGTCGTGGCTGACGAGAATGAACCCTTTTTTCGATTTCAAATATCGCGCCAACGTGTCGCGTGCTTCAATATCAAGGTGGTTCGTCGGCTCGTCGATAAGCAGGAAGCTGTTTTCGCGAATAAACAAAATCGAAAGCAGCACCTTCGTGCGCTCGCCGTAGCTTAACGTCGAGTAGGGGCGGTAGAGCAGCCCGGGGTCGGCGTCGAGCAAATTGAGCTCGCGCGTTAGCCGCCATAGCTCAAAGTCCGGCATGATGCTTTCCGCAATCTCAAGCGGCGTATCATCCGGGTTTTCCACCTCAAACGGAAAATACTCAAAATCGACCGAGGCGGAAATGGTGCCGCTGTACGGATATTTTCCGAGCAGCAGATTTAAAAACGTCGTTTTGCCTCTGCCGTTGCGCCCGATAAAACCGCAGCGCCAGTTTGTATCGATGGAAAAAGACGCGTTTTCAAAAACGTTATCAAAGCTGCCTTCATAACCGAAGGTCAGGTTTGAAACCTGTATTAAAGACATAAATGTTCACCGTATTCTTTCCGAGCCTTATGCCGGATACGCGAAACGGGGTAAGGCTCAATAGCCGAATACACCTTCGATGGATTCGTCGTTTATGATCCAATCCTGAACATCTATCTCTCTGAACCGATCGTGGTCATCGCGCACGATGACCCGTGCAATGCCTGCGTTGATGACCATGCGCTTGCACATGGAGCAACATACGGCGTTTTTCACATAGTCGCCGGTAGAGACCTCCTTGCCGACAAGGTACAGCGTCGCATCGATCATCTTGTCGCGCGGGGCGCTGATGATGGCGTTTGCTTCTGCGTGTACGCTGCGACACAGCTCATAGCGCTCACCGCGGGGAATGTTGCGCTCTACACGCACACATTTGCCGATATCCGTGCAGTTTTTTCTGCCGCGCGGCGCGCCGACATAGCCGGTGGAGATCACTTCATCATTTTTCACGATCACAGCGCCGTAGTGACGTCGAAGGCATGTGCAGCGCTGGGAAACGGTTTCAGCCAGATCCAGATAGTAGTTCGTTTTATCTCTCCGATGGATATCATTCTCCACGAAGAACACCTCACTTTGCATTCAGGCACTCCGCAATCGGAAACTACACATATACGACTGCGTATCATCGTTCGCTTTTGCGCAAAACCGCAGGGGAGACACCGTAATTATTAAAATATATTGTAGCACATTGCATTTTGGATTTCAACCCCGTTTCCGGGTGTTTTGTGAAAAAGCGCGTAAGTGCCTGCAATAAAACCTTTTCTGCCGTCTTTACATCCCGTCGCCAAAATGGTACAATATAGTATATTAAAGAACAAATTCAGGAGCTGTTTATGGGCGGCAATTTTATGGGCGGCGCGGTGGCGCTGCTGTATTTTCTGATGTTTCAGCTGTGCGGCGTAACGCTTGCCGCATGCTTTATAAAAAAAGAGCGTCGGTATGTGCAGGTGATCCTCGGCAGCGCCGCAGGCAGCGTGCTTTTAATGTGGCTGCCGGCGCTGTGGGCGTTTGCATTTTCGTTCAGCATTACGGCGCACGTTTTGGCGCTCCTCACGCTGCTCCTGCTGACGGTCGGCGCAGTATTTTTGAAGCGTCCGAAATTACGCCCGGCAAAAGGCGTATGCAGTGTATTCTGCCGCACAGAGCACACGCTGCTTTTGCCGCTCGGCTTATGGCTGCTTTTGGCCTTTTTGGTGTTGCATAGTTTCCGTTACCAGAACGGCGAGATCTGGTCGAGCCAATGCACCTACGGCGACATGAGCATGCACCTCGGGTTCATCACGAGTATCGCGGAGCAGAAGACATTTCCGCCCATGTATTCCATTTTGCCGGGCGTGAAGCTTTCGTATCCGTTCTTGTCGGACAGCATTTCTTCAAGCCTATATTTGCTCGGTGCGCCGCTGCGCTTTGCGTATGTGCTGCCGATGCTTTTTGCCGGGGCGCAGGTGTTTTTCGGCGCACATCTTTTCTGGCAACGCTGGCTGCGTGATAAAGCAAAGACCGCGTTAGCGGAGATTTTGTTTTTTTTTAACGGCGGCTTCGGCTTTGCGTATTTCTTCCCGAATCTGCAAAACGGAACAGATAATTTTACCCGCATTTTCACATCGTTTTATGAGACGCCCACGAATCTTGTCAATCAAAATATCCGCTGGGTGAACGTCATTGTGGATATGCTCATCCCGCAGCGCGCAACGCTGTTCGGCTGGGCGGTTTTATTCCCGCTTTTATACGTGCTGTACCGCGCCGTTTATGAGCACTGCGAACGGTATTTCATCATTGCCGGTATTTTTGCAGGCGGACTTGTCATGATTCATACGCATTCGTTCCTCGCGTTCGGACTCATTTGCGGCGTGTGGCTTTGCTTTGCACTGTGCCGCAGAGTGTTCCGGGGCAGCAGTGCTCATGTGCAGTTTACCGCAAAAGTTGCTGCACTCGTTTTGATGTTGCTCGCGTTCGGCGCGCAGTTCGTCACGCCGAAGCTCATCTCGCGCGAATCATCCGTGTTTCTGTATCTGGTTTTGGTTTGTGCCGCAGCGTTTGTTTTGTTTGTGCTCGCACTGCTCACCATGGCGATCCGCAAGGGTTTCGGCATACAGCTTGTAAAAACGTGGGGCGTATTCCTGCTCATCACACTGCTGCTTGCCGCACCGCAGCTTTTCACGTGGACATTCTCGCAGGCGAGCGGAGACAGCTTCATGCGTGGGTGGTACAACTGGGGCAATCTGCAGGACGGCTATTTGTGGTTCTATCTTGTGAATCTCGGCGTCACGGCGCTGTTGTTCCTGCCTGTATTTTTCACGGCAGATCAGCGCCGGTTCACGGTCTGCGCTCCCGCAGCCGTCATTTGGTTCATTTGCGAGTTTGTCGTGTTCCAGCCGAATACCTATGATAACAACAAGCTGCTTTACGCCGCGTATTTTCTCGTCTGCGGCGTAGTCGCTTCGTATATGGTCGAAATTTACCGCCGCCTGCGCACACTGCCGGGCCGCCGCGCATTGGCTGTCGGCGCGCTCGTGCTATGCATGCTTTCTGCGGTGCTGACCATCGGCAGAGAGAGCATTGCGGGCTATTGCTTATACGGCGACAGTCAGCTCAAAGCAGCGGAGTACATTTATGAGAACACCGAGCCGGAAGACACTGTGCTGACCGATATGCGCCATAACAACGAGATCGCGGCGCTGACGGGCAGAAACATCGTCTGCGGCTCCACAAGCTACGTGTATTTTCACGGGCTCGATTACACCGAGCGCGAAACGGACATGCAAAGTATGTTCTCCGCACCGCAGGCAAACTGTGCACTCTTTGAAAAATACAGTATTGATTACATCCTGGTCTCCGCTTACGAGCGCAATAACTTCACCGTGAACGAAGCGGAGATCAAAGCACTATTCTCGTGTGTCTTTGACGAAAACGGCGTGCAGATCTATAAAGTGACATTTTAATCGAAAGGATATCCCTATGCAAAGACTTTCCGATATATCCACCATTCGAGCCGTCATGGAAAAGAACGGCTTCAGCTTTTCCAAGGCGCTCGGTCAGAACTTTCTCATCAATCCCTCCGTCTGCCCGCGCATGGCTGAGATGAGCGGCGCGGCAGACTGCGCAGGCGCCATTGAGGTCGGTCCCGGCATCGGCGTTTTGACCTACGAGCTTTCGCAGGTCTCAAAAAAAGTCGTCACCATCGAGCTTGATAAGCGCCTGTTGCCCGTTTTAGACGAAACACTTGCCGACTGCGATAACGTGAAGGTCATCAACGACGACGTGATGAAGATCGACTTGCACCGCGTCATCGAAGAAGAATTTAACGGGGAAGAGGTCGCCGTGTGTGCGAACCTGCCGTATTACATCACGTCGCCGGTCATCATGAAGCTTTTGGAAGATCGTTTGCCCATCACGAGCATCACGGTTATGGTACAAAAAGAAGCGGCAGAGCGTTTGTGTGCACAGCCCGGCACGCGCGCGTGCGGCGCCGTCAGCGCAGCTGTACAGTATTATGCCGAGCCGGAAATTTTATTCGATGTCAGCCGCGGCAGCTTCATGCCCGCGCCGAATGTGGATTCCGCCGTCATTCAGCTGCGCATCCGCAAGGAGCCGCCCGTAGACGTGCACGATGAAGCGCTCTTTTTCCGCGTCGTCCGCGCCGCGTTCGCGCAGCGCCGCAAAACGGCGGTCAATTCCATTTCCAACACGCTGCATATGCCAAAGCAGCAGGTCACAGACGCATTTGAGCAGGCCGGCGTAAAAGCAAATGCGCGCGCCGAAGCGCTCACGCTGCCGGAGTTTGCCGCCATCGTCAATCAGCTTGCCGAGTAAGGAGATGCTTTTATGAACATGAATAAAAATGTGCTTGAGCATATGGATAAGGCCGCGTATATCATTTTGCTCTGCATCGCCGCTGTCGGCATGCTCGTTTCCATGGTTGCCGGGCCGCTTGGCTATAAAAACCTTTCCATCGGCGCCGCTGCCAGTGCCGCCATCATCGCCGCCGCGCTCCTTTGGCACACGCTCCGCGCCGCCGCACCGAAGTATAAGCGCTAAAATTTCATATTACAGAAAAAGCCTCGCAATCACCGTATAAATCGGTTTGCGAGGCTTTTGTTATTTCATTTAGATCACACCAAGGTTTTTCAGCGCGCGGTAAATGCCGTCGTCGTCCACGTTGGCAGTGATGTAATCCGCAGCCGCCTTGGCTTCTTCGCAGCCATTGCCCATCGCAACGCCAAAGCCGACATCGCGCAGCATGTCCACGTCGTTCGGCCCGTCGCCGAACACGAGAATTTCATTGTTTTTTATCCCATAGTGCGCCGCCATAGCCGGAATCCCAATCTGCTTGCCGCCGTTCTCATGAATCACATCGTAGCAATAGGAGACCGTATGCGTGTACTTTATGTGCTTTAAAGGCGCGATGCGGGAAGCGTAAATCTTCGGGTCATACAGCATCAGCTGATACACTTCATGCTTACCGATGCGCGAAGCATCATAGAGGGGAGGTGCAGGCAAATTGTGATTATGAAAGTTCACGTTGATCTGTTTCGCCGGCGTCGCGGCAAAGCATTCGCGTCCCTCGGCAATGAGACACGGAAAAGGCTCTTCTTTTTGTAGCTGCATCAAAAGTGCAATGTCCTCCGGGTCGATCGCCTGCGTATGTAAAACACGGTCGTTTTTATCAAAGCAATATTGCCCCGTCATCGCGGCATAGCCGTCAAAGTCAAAATAATCGCGCAGAAAGTATGTCATCGGCGTCACACGGCCCGTTGCAACAAACAGCAAAACGCCGTTTTCCCGCGCCTTTTGCAGCGCATACAATGTGGAAGGCGGCATCCGTTTATCCCGCCCAAGCAGCGTGCCGTCAATATCAAAGAAAATGGCGCGAAAAGACATGGTACCTCCAAAAGAAAAGGCTTTCACGCGGAAAGCCCTTCAAATTTATGCTCTCTCTTTGTATTTTTCCACGATGAGATTTGCGCACTTATAAATGTCGCCGCCGCCAAGCGTCAGAATAAGGTCGTTCTCCTTGGCGTGGGACATCACATAATCTGCGATCTCCTCAAAGCTGTCAAACCAGCAGCTTCCCGGAATTTTCGCCGCAAGGTCGCTTGTGTGGATGTTATACGTGTTCGTCTCGCGCACAGCGAGGATTTCCGTCATCACAACATGCTGGGGGATAGAAAGCGCCTTCGCAAAATCGTCCAAAAGCATTGCAGTGCGGGAGTAGGTATGCGGCTGGAACACCGCCCAAACCTCGTGGTAGCCCATGCGCACAGCAGCGGAAAGCACTGCGGAAAGCTCCGTCGGGTGGTGTGCAAAGTCGTCGGCAACGGTCACACCCTCAAATTTGCCGAGAATCTCAAAGCGGCGGTGTACGCCGGTGAAGTCTTCAAGCGCCTTTTTAATGTGCTCGCCGTCCACGCCCATGCCGTGTGCCGCAGCTGCAGCCGCCAGCGCGTTCATCATGTTGTGTTCGCCCGGTACGCGCAGGCTCACGCGGCAAACGCGCTCGCCCTTATACATAATGGTAAAGTCCTCGCAGACCGTATCTTCTTCATTGAGCTCCGTCACATAGTAATCGCTTTTGTCCGTTCTGCCGAACGTGACGATCTCCGCGTTCGTGATGCCTTCCACGGCGCGCATGGCATTGACGTTATCTGCGTTGACGATAATGCGCTTTGAGGTCTGCAGGCAGAACTGGTGGAACGACTTCACAATGTTATCGAGCGTGCCAAAATAATCGAGGTGGTCGGCATCGATGTTCGTGATGATGCTGATGGCAGGGTGGAGCTGCAGGAACGTATCGACGTATTCGCACGCCTCGCAGACAATATCCGCGCTCTTACCGACACGGCCGTTGCCGTTGATGAACGGCAGCTTGCCGCCGATGACAGCGCTCGGATCGCGGCCGGCTTCGATCAAGATCTGCGTGAGCATGCCGGTCGTCGTTGTCTTGCCATGTGTGCCGGAAACCGCAATGGGGTTTGCAAACTTCTTTGTCAAAAGGCCGAGCATCACAGAGCGCTCCAGCGTCGGAATGCCCTTTGCGCGCGCCGCAACAAGCTCCGGGTTATCCTGCTTTGCGGCCGCCGTGTACACCACGACCTCCGCATCGCCGATGTTCTCCGCGCGGTGGCCCATGTGTACCGGGATGCCATAGTTGCGGATGCGCGCAAGCGTGTCGGATTCATTGATGTCGCTGCCGGTGATGATATAGTCCTTGTGGTGTAAAATCTCCGCCATCGGGCACATGCCGGAACCGCCGATGCCCACAAAGTGCAGGCGGCGCACGGTGTCGAGCAGGTTAACGTTTTTATCGGTCGTAGTATTCTGATTCGTCATAACGAAAGAGTCCTTTCTGAATTTATGTTCAGTGCAAAATTTCTTTTGCGGAATTATCTAAAACTATGTAATACGCTGTGTTATGTCATAAAAGCATGGTCATGCATCCGAAATCGCATACCCATACACATACATTATACCGCCAACAGGCAGAAAAATAAATAGCAAATTCAAAAAAGTATGAAAAAGTCTTTCACGGCGCACAAAAGCCGCCCGTTTCCATAAAATGGAGCGGATGATAATTTGAAAGGCGGGGGAAATATGCCCATGATCAATACATTCGGCGTCATCGGCGGCGATGAACGCATGAAATATTTGGCGCAGTCCATTGCGGCGGACGGTTATCCCGTGTGCATCTATGGCTTAGAGCAGCTCGGCACCTGCCGCGGCGCCGCAGAATGCGACCTGCCGCAGCTTGCAGCCAAAAGCTCCGTTATCCTTTTGCCGCTGCCCGCAACGAAGGACGGCCTGTTTTTAAACGCGCCGTATGCCGAAAATGAAATTCGATTAGACGACGACTTTGCGCGTCTTTTTATGCACAAAACGGTGTGCGGCGGCATGCTTCAGCGGCTGACCGCTTCGTCCTCGTTGTGGCGTGAGATCGAGCCCGAGGACTACTACCGCCGCGAAGAGCTCGCCGTCGGCAACGCGATCCCAACAGCAGAAGGCGCAGTCGGCATTGCCATACGCGAATACCCCGGCACAATAAACGGCGCAAGATGCCTTGTTACGGGCTTTGGGCGCATCGGGAAGAATCTGGCGCTCATTCTGCGCGGCATGGGCGCAGAGGTATTCTGTGCGGCGCGCAAAAAAGCGGACCTCATGCAGATGCGTGCGTTCGGCGTACAGCCGTTGACGTACCGGGAGATCAGCCGAAGATTCGACCTCATTTTCAACACCGTGCCCGCAAAGGTTTTAACATCGCCGGTGCTCATGCAGCAAACGCGCGATACACTCATCATCGAGCTTGCCTCCGCACCCGGCGGCATCGATTTAAAGCGCGCGGAAGAGCTGCATCTACGCGTTATCGATGCGCCTTCGCTGCCCGGCCGCGTCGCACCGAAAACGGCGGCGGAGTACATCAAAGAGGCGGTCTACAATATTTTGGAGGAGTAGTGATCGTAATGCCCACGCTTGCCTTTGCCATGTGCGGCTCGTTCTGCACATTTGAAAAAGCCCTTGCCGAGCTTGCACTTTTGCGAAAAAACTGGGACATTCTGCCCATTATGAGCGAGACTGCGTACACGACTGATACGCGCTTCGGCACGGCGGATAGCTTTCACGAGCGTATAGAGAACATCTGCGGCCGCAAAATCATCCACACCATCGCGGAAGCAGAGCCCATTGGCCCAAAGCGCCTTGCAGATGCCGTGCTCGTCGCACCGTGTACGGGAAACACCGCTGCAAAAATCGCAAACGCCGTGACCGATACAGCCGTCACAATGGCGGTAAAATCTGCCCTGCGCGTTTCGATGCCGGTCGTGCTGTCGCTTGCGACGAACGACGCTCTCGGCGCATCGTGCAAAAATATCGGCATGCTCATGAATACGAAAAATATTTATTTTGTGCCGCTCGGGCAGGACGACCCCATAAAAAAGCCGAATTCCCTCGTCGCGCATTTTGAGCGCATCCCGGAAACGCTTGCGGCGGCGATGCACAGAGAGCAGCTTCAGCCGGTTTTGCGGGGATAAGGGCTGTGAAATGCGGTTGAATTTGTAAAAAAGCTGTGCTATACTGAAAAGTAGAAACGGCAATGCCGAAATTGGAGGCTACTATGCTCTACTGCACGAAATGTAAAAGCATCTGCGAAGATTCCACACAAACCTGCCCAAACTGCAAGCGCAGCCGCGGCCTGCGGCCCATAAAGCCAGAGGACGAGGTGTTTTTCGTTAAGGTCAGTGAGGGAGAAGCCGCAGAGCTTGCGCTGCTGTTTGAAGAAAACGCCGTGCGCCACGCGATCTACCCTGTGAAAGCAGGCTTTTCCACCAGCGTGTATGACCCGGAGTATCTGCCGACCGATAAGAACATTTACGTGGAATATCAGGATCTCGAGCGCGCCAAGGAGCTGATGCTCAAAGAGCGCGAAGAGCAGCCGCAGGAAGCGCCGCCCGAAGAGGACGATATGCCCCGCGGCAAGCGCATGCTTATCCAGTCGCTTTCCGTCATCGCATTCATGGCGATCGTCATTTTGGTCGTGCTCGGTTCAGATTTCGTCGCAAATCTCTTAAAGGCGCTTTTCACAAAGTAAGCACTGCCGCGAAAAATAGGATATTATTAAGATTGGGGAAGTTGAAATGAAACAGTACAGACCGGATACAACATGTATTCATGCGGGCTATACGCCCGGAAACGGTGAACCGCGCGTTCTGCCCATCGTGCAGAGCACCACGTACACCTATGACAGCTCTAAAGAAATGGGCGACTTGTTCGATTTGAAAGCAGACGGCTTTTTCTATACGCGCCTCGGCAACCCGACGCTCGACGCTGTTGAAAAGAAGCTTGCAGCGCTGGAAGGCGGCGTAGGCGCGCTCGTCACATCCTCCGGTCAGGCGGCCACGATGATGGCTGTTCTGAACATCTGCCATGCAGGCGGCCATGTCGTGTGCTCCAGCGCCGCATACGGCGGCACGTTCAACCTGTTCTATAAGACCCTGCACGAAATGGGCATCGACTGCACGTTCGTTTCGCCGAACTGCACCGAGGACGAGCTGAACGCCGCATTCCGCGAGAACACCCGCTGCGTGTTTGCAGAAACGCTCACAAACCCGTCTCTCGTCGTGACGGATCTCGAAATGTTTGCAAATGCCGCGCATGCTCACGGCGTGCCGTGCATTGTCGATAACACGTTCCCGACGCCTATCAACTGCCGTCCGTTCGAGTTCGGCGTGGACATCGTGACGCATTCCACCACAAAGTACCTCGACGGCCACGCCGTGCAGCTTGGCGGCGCCATCGTCGACAGCGGCAATTTCGATTGGAACAACGGCAAATTTCCGGAGTTTACCGAGCCGGATGAATCCTACCACGGCATCGTGTACGCTGAGCACTTCGGCAAGGCCGCGTATATCGCCAAAGCGCGCTGCCACCTGATGCGCGACATCGGCGCACAGGCTGCCCCGATGAACGCGTTCTACCTCAACCTCGGCATGGAAACGCTCGCGCTGCGCATGGAGCGTCATTGCTCGAACGCGCAGAAGATCGCTGAGTTCCTCGAGCAGGACGAGCGCGTCGCTTGGGTCAACTATCCGGGACTTGAGAGCAGCCCGTACCACGAGCTCGCTATGAAGTATATGCCGCATGGCACCTGCGGTGTCATTTCCTTCGGCATCAAGGGCGGCAGGGAAGCGGCCACTCGCTTTATGGACAGCTTGGAGCTCGCCTCCGTCGTCACGCACGTCGCAGATCTGCGCACCTGCGTGCTGCACCCGGCCAGCACCACCCACCGCCAGATGACCGACGAGCAGCTGAAAGAAGCCGGTGTCTCCCCGGACCTCATCCGCCTCTCCGTAGGTATCGAAAACCCGGAAGACATCCTCGACGACATCAAGCAGGCGCTGGAGAAGGCAACAAAATAAGCATTTATAAAGACGAAAAGCACGGCGCGAATTTTCTTGCGCCGTGCTTTTGCATAAGTAACGACCGCCCGCAGGCTTCAAGCTCCTGCGGGCGGTTTTATATACTCAACTTTTTCAATTTTGGGGCTCCGGCGGGTTTGTGTCCGTCGGTTCGGGGAGGGCGGGGGAGCTTTCCGCTTTCGCATCGGCTGCGTTTTCTGCGGGATTTTCTTCCGGCTCCTTCGGCGGCTCTTTAAGCGGCAGGGTGATCGTCACGGTGAACAGGTCGCCCTTTACAGATACGTGGAATGTGCCGCCGCAAGCTTCCGTGAAGCTCTTTGCAATGGAAAGGCCAAGGCCGCTGCCGGAGGTGGAACGGCTGTCGTCGCCGCGCACAAAGCGGGCGGTCAGCGAATCGCCGTCCATGGTAAGCTCGTATTTCGAGATATTCTGGATCGTCACGACGGCGTTTTGACCCTGCTTTTGCAGCTGCACGTAGACACGCGAACCCTCAAGCGCATATTGTGCCGCGTTCTTAATGAGGTTCTGGAACACACGGTACATGCGCTGCCCATCAGCATAAACGGGGAAGTCTTCCTGCGGGATCTGCACGCGCCACGTCAGCTCGCTGTCGTTCATCACGCCGTCCATATCTCCGAGTGTCTGCCGCAAAAGCTTATCGAGACCGATGTATTCCGGCATCAGCGTAATATTGCCGGTTGCGGCTTTAGAGACATCGAAAATATCTTGCAGCATGTGGCGCAGACGGTCTGCTTTCTGCGAGACGATTTTCAAATAATCCTGCATGTGCGGCGGCAGATCCGGCTCGGTCTTCATCAGTTCGATATAGCTGATGATGGACGTGAGCGGCGTTTTGATGTCGTGCGAAACATTCGTGATAAGCTCCACCTTCGTGCGCTCGGATTTGATGCCTTCCTCCACCGCGATACGGATGCCGTCACGGATCATATTGAGCTGCATAGCGGAATCATAAAGCGGGGAAGTAGCGGGCAGGTGATTCATCGCGTCAAGGTCGCCCTTGTACATTTGCTCCACCTGCTCCATCAGCTTGCCATAATCGCGCAGGTCGTCGCGCAGTGCCCACGCAAACCATACAAGCGTACCCACACCTGCGGAAAACAGACCGACGTAAAACGCGACAAACCAAATCGTACCCATCAACCAATGGCTGTAAAAGAAAACATATCCTAAAATACCTACGATGCAAAGCCCCACCAAAATACCGGCAGTCGCCATGTATTTGCGGTAAACAATCTGCTCGAATTTTTTTCCTTCGCGGTTGCCAAGCACAAGCTTCAAAACGGAATGAATGATGTTGTGCCGATAAATCCGCCGGTTGTGAGAAATATCGATGCCGAGCAAATAGAAAACAAAGAACACGGAGAACAGGGTAACAGCTGTGCCTGCAAGGTCAAACCCATACGAAATGGTATTGAGCACAACAAAAGCCCATACAAATACAGCTATGACTTTGATTTCGATCCAAATCCATTTGAGTCCGTGTGCAATGTAGCGCTCAAACAGCTTTCTGTCCTGCCGGAATAAAATGGAAAGCAGCAGCACCAGAACGAACATAATCACTGCTGCCATAATCAATCCCATATAAAAATATATGGTTTTCATTTGCAACTGCGCTGCGCTGACAATTTCGTTCGAGGAGTAGTAAGAGGTCGGCTCTGTGCGCACCGCAAAACTGATTTTAGGCGATTGAACGCTACTTTGTCTCAATGCTTCCAGTGTATACGAAAGCGTATTTGTATAAACTGCACCCGGTGTATCACTGCTGAAAACACAGTCTAAAGCACCGTCTTTATCGCTGTGATAAATTCTGACTACACCTTCTTCGCAGATGAAAAGGTAATTGAACCCCTCCGGCAGCGTCTGCGCATCCCAGTTTGAGTCATTCGTCACCGTTTTACCGGCAGGGTCTGTGCCATAGCTTGTTACGGAATAGAGGTCGTCTTTAGAAATCGATTCCACATAGACCGTGGAGACCGTTGTGCCGGTTTCGTCACGCGAAACATAGTAATGATAGCTGCTCGATGCTACGGCGTTTTCGTCTGCATCTTCGTCGGAAGCCGCGTTTGAATTCGCGGTGGTATCGCCTTGCGTACTGTAATACAATCGCTCAAACAGCGCGGAAGCATTTTCTTTATACGTATCCGTTTCGCGCAGATCACCCGAAAGTGCTTGTCCGATCTCGGTAAAAAAATAGCTACCCTCGTCAAAAATGCTTCGCCCGTAGTATATGGCAAATATCAAACCCACAATAATAGAAAACGCGCACAGCAAAAAGCAGAACCAGGCGAAAACACCGCGGGCAAGGTTAGTGCTTTTCAATTTCATAACCGATCCCCCATACCACTTTCAAGTATTCCGGCTCGCTCGGGTTCAGCTCGATTTTCTCGCGAATTCTGTGGATGTGCACCATCACGGTGTTTTCCGCCGAGTACGCGGGTTCGTTCCAGATGCGGCTGTAAATTTCCTCGGCGGGGAAGATGCGGCCCGGGTGCTTCATCAAAAGCTCCACGATTTTCGTTTCCGTCGCCGTCAGTTTTACAGGCTCGCCGTCCGCATACAGCACGTGCTCGTCCAGCTTGAACGTCAAACGCCCGTTCACGATCACGTTGTCGCTGCGCGTGTTGATGTCGCCGAGGTCAGTGTAGCGCCGCAACTGCGATTTCACCCGCGCCACAAGCTCCATCGGGTTGAACGGCTTCGAAATGTAATCGTCCGCGCCCATGGAAAGGCCAAGGATTTTGTCGCTGTCTTCGCCCTTTGCGGAAAGAATGATGATGGGCAGATTTTTCTTTTCGCGAATTTTCATCACGGCGGAAAGTCCGTCCAGCTTCGGCATCATCACGTCGATGATGATCAGATGCACTTCGCGGGAGGTCACGCAATCCAGCGCCTGCAAGCCGTCGTAAGCGTTCAGCACATGGTAGCCCTCGCGCTCCAGCGTAATGGTAATGGCGCGCACGATCTCGTGGTCGTCATCCACAACCAAAATGGTTTTCTTATTCATATCCGGCATAAAATGCCCTCCTTTTCACTCCATGCTGAAAGTATACAGAACACCTCTTACAAAATCGGGAATAGAATTCTTACAATCAGCTTACAATTCATCTTTTTATCATTGTACAGGATTTTCATGTGCTTCGCAATGCTATCCCGGTTCTTTTTTATGCGGCTGCACATACTCTTTATAAAAAGAAATAGGGGGAACGCAGAATGAAAGTGCACATATTCGGTAAAAAGCAGGTGCTTTATGTTGTTTTGGCAATCATTCTCTTGTGTATCGGTATGGTTTGCGCTTTGCGCGCAGTCAACCGTTTGGGTGCGGCAGAGGCCGCCGCAGGTATTACCGATTGGGGCTTGAGCTTTCAAAGCGAGGGCGCACCGCCCGTTGCAAATGCCTCTCAGGAGTATTTAAGAAATTTCGACGCGCTGTATGTCGGCGACGCGAACCAAAAAGAGATCTACATCACGTTTGATGCCGGCTTTGAAAACGGCAACACGGAGAGAATTCTGGACGCGCTCAAAAAGCACGGCGTAAAGGCAACGTTTTTCCTTGTCGGCAATTATTTTGAGACGCAGCCGGAGCTTGTAAAACGTATGGCAGAGGAAGGCCACACCATCGGCAACCACACGTATTCGCACCCGGACATGTCGAAAATCGGCGATATCCAAAGCTTTCAGACCGAGCTGCAAAAGAATGAAGCGCTGTACAGGGACATTCTCGGCAGCGAAATGCCGAAGCTCTACCGCCCGCCGCAGGGCAAATTCTGTGAGGAAAACCTCAAAATGGCGCAGCAGCTCGGGTATTCCACGGTGTTTTGGAGCCTTGCCTATGTCGATTGGTATACGAATGACCAGCCCACACCCGAGCAGGCATTTTCTAAATTATTACCGCGCATTCACCCCGGCGCGGTCGTTTTACTGCACAGCACGTCGAGCACGAACGCCGAAATCTTAGATGAGCTCCTTACAAAATGGGAAGAAACGGGCTACTCGTTCGGCGACCTTGAAGCCTATTGTGCCGCACAGAAAACATCTTGAGCACGTTTTGTCAGCAAAACGTAAGCTATAATTCTTAAAAAGAAAAATAAAAACCATGACGTTTAGTATACTTATTTGCGGAACTTTTAAGAAACTTGAAAAAGAACGGATCATGAAAGGAACAATTCAGTATGGTAGAAGCACTTGTCAATTTTTTCAGAAATATTATTCCGGGTGAGCTTACGGTGTTCATCCTCTCCATGATGCCCATCATCGAGCTGCGCGGCGGTCTTGTTGCGGCGAAAATGCTCGGCGTAGATTTATTGCCTGCCATGCTGATCTGCTTCATCGGCACCATTTTACCGACGCCGTTCATTCTGCTCTTTATCAATAAGATTTTCGACTGGATGCGCAACACGCGCTTTGTAAAGCTTGTTGACCGCATGGAAGCCAAGGGCAGAAGCAAGTTTGCGCAGATTGAAAAATACAAGACGTTCGGCCTGCTCATCTTCGTCGCCATTCCGCTGCCGGGCACCGGCGCATGGACGGGTTCGCTTGCCGCGGCGCTGATGAAAATGCCCATTAAAGACGCGCTTTTCTCCGTCATCGGCGGCACGCTCATCGCGGATATTTTAATGGCGATCTTCTCCTACGGCCTGCTCGGCATGTTCATTTAATAAGGAAGGTTAAATGGAAACAAAAGACATTATCATCATCGGCGGCGGTGCAGCGGGGCTTATGGCGTCGTGTGCCGCCGCACATGTTTTGAAAAAACGCGGTTCTGTTCTTGTTTTGGAGGGCAACGCAAAGCTTGGCAGAAAGCTGCTCGCCACCGGCAACGGCCGCTGCAATTTAACGAATTTAAACGTTTCGCCCGCGCATTACCACGGCGATGTTACGGCAATTCAAGACCTATTGCATGAATACACGCCCGAAGCTATTTGTGCCGTGTTCCGCGAAATGGGGCTTGTCACCAAGCCGGACAGCGAGGGCAGGGTATACCCGCAGAATCAGCAGGCGGCGGCCGTACTCTCCGCTTTGCGGTGGGATGCCGAAAAATACGGCGTGTCGTTTTCGGAAGAACACACCGTCTCAAAAATCGAGAAAGTCAAAAACGGATTTACGCTTATCTGTACGGACGGCACGCAGCTTTTCACAAAGCAGTGCATTTTGACGTGCGGCGGTGCGGCATCTCCGCGCCATTCCTGCGGCGAGGGCTACACGCTCGCAAAGCAACTCGGCCACACGGTGACAAAGTTGTATCCGTCTTTAACGCAGCTTACCGTGCGCGCAAAGCAGTGGAAAACGCTCTCCGGCACGCGCGCCCCTGCAAACGCCGTGCTTTTGGCAGACGGCAAACCCGTCTATAAAGAAAGCGGCGAGGTTCAGTTTACGGATACCGGCATCTCCGGTATTTGTGTGTTCGGCCTTTCCATATATGCCGGCGAGTTCTTTGCGCTCGGCACGATCCGTAATAAGAAGTATACTTCACTCGCCGTACAGCTTGATCTATTGTCGGATATGGCCTATCAGGACGTGCTCGATTATCTCCTTGAGATGACAAAATTGTATCCCGCACGTGCAGCGGGCGATCTGCTCTCCGGCCTACTCAATATGCGTCTCGGCTACATGCTCGTCAGCGCGGCGGGCATCGCGCAAAGCGAACCGGCGGTAAAAATCAAAGCTCTACAGCTTAAAAAGCTTGCTTCTCTCCTTAAAGGCTGGAGGTTGGACATCACCGGCACGAAAGATTTTTCTGCGGCGCAGGTCACGGCGGGCGGCGTGCCGCTTACGGAGCTCGACCCGCACACGATGGCATCTAAAAAAGCCCCGGGGCTTTACCTTGCGGGCGAGATGCTGAATATCCACGGCGATTGCGGCGGCTACAACCTGCATTTTGCGTGGGCAAGCGGCATCACAGCCGGAAAAAGCGCAGCCTATCGCTGTCTGAAGGAGGAAAAACGATGATACGCATCAGCGACATTTCCATGCCGCTTCACTATACGGACGAAGCTTTGCGCCGCGCAGCCGCCAAAAAACTGCATACCGATGCGCAGAAGCTCAAAAAATTAGCTCTTGTTAAGCGCTCTGTCGATGCCCGAAAAAAGCAGGATGTGCGCTTCGTCGTCACCGTCGACGTGGAAGCGGAGAACGAAGCAAAGCTGCTTTCCCGTGTGCGCGACAGTCACGTCACAAAAGCGCTGGAAAGAGCATATGAAATGCCGCCGCACGGCACATTGCCGCAGCGCCCGGTCGTTGTGGGCTTCGGCCCGGCGGGCATGTTCGCAGGCTTATTGCTCGCGCGCGCCGGTCTGCGCCCGATCATCTTAGAGCGCGGCGGCTCTGTGGAAGAGCGCCAAGCGGCGGTGAACGCTTTCTGGCAGACGCGAAAATTAGACCTAAGCTGCAACGTGCAGTTCGGCGAAGGCGGCGCTGGCACGTTCTCGGACGGCAAGCTCAACACCGGCACGAAAGACGAGCGCATTTTCTTCGTGCTGCAAACGCTCTGCGAGCACGGCGCGCCCGAAGACATCCTCTTTGACGCCAAGCCGCACGTCGGCACAGACAAGCTGCCGCAGACCGTCCGCGCCATTCGTGAAGAGATCAAGTCCCTCGGCGGCGAAGTGCGCTTCAACACGCAGATGACCGATCTGCTCGTCAAAAATAACGCCGTCTGCGGCGTCATGGCTGAAACAAACGGCACGGCAGAAACCATCGAGACCGCACACGTCATTCTCGCCGTCGGCCACAGCGCACGCGATACGTTTAAGATGCTGTTTGAAAAGCCCTGCGTGCCCATGGAGCCGAAGCCGTTTTCCGTCGGTGCGCGCATCGAGCACCGCGCAGAGACGATCGACCGCGCACAGTATGGCGATTTTGCCGGCGACCCTGCGCTCGGCGCGGCGGATTACAAGCTCAATGTCCACCTCGAAAATGGACGCGGCGTGTACACGTTCTGCATGTGCCCGGGCGGCTATGTCGTCGGTGCAGCGTCCGAAACAGGCGGCGTTGTCACAAACGGCATGAGCGAATATGCCCGCGACGGTCAAAACAGCAACGCCGCGCTGCTCGTTGGCATCACGCCGGAGGATTTCGGCTCCGCGCACCCGCTTGCCGGCATCGAGTTTCAAAGAAAAATCGAGCACGCTGCATTTGAAGCAGGCGGGGGAGCGTACAGCGCCCCGTGCCAGCGCGTCGGCGACCTCTTTGAAAACCGCGCGACGACCGCGTTAAACGGCAGCGTGCAGCCGACGTATCAGCCCGGCGTTGTGCCCGGCGATTTGAGAAACGTCCTGCCCGATTATATCTGCGATTCCATGGCAGAGGGTATTCGCCGCATGGGCCGTCGCCTCAAGGGCTTTGATGACCCCGACGCGCTGCTGACCGCCCCCGAGACCCGCAGCTCTTCGCCGGTACGCATCCTCCGCAACGAAAGCCGAGAGTGCCCCACGGTGCGCGGCCTGTTCCCGTGCGGCGAGGGCGCGGGCTACGCCGGTGGCATCACCAGCGCCGCCGTAGACGGCTTGCGCTGCGCAGAAGAAATTTTAAAGCAAAGCTTATAATAGACAAAATCGCCTCGGCGGATCCTGCATCCACTGGGGCGATTTCATATATATTCAGAAACGATTTTTATTTCGCGACGTGCTTACCGCGCTTTTTATTGCAAAGCACAAGCAAGGTAATGGCCGCGCCGGAAACAACAAGCAGCGAAACGCTGAAAATGACGGCGGTATAATCACTGCCGGTCTTCGGTGTGTTCGCGTTATTATTGCTCGGTGCAGTCGGAGCCGGGGTAGCCGTTGCACGCGGCGTTGCCGTAGGTGCAGCAGTGGGCTCTGCCGTAGGAGCAGGCGTTGCAGTCGGCTCAGCGGACGGCGTCGTTGTCGGTTCGGCTGTAGGTTCCGCGGTCGGGGCCGGTGTTGCAGTGGGTTCCGCTGTGGGTGTCGCCGTCGGTGCTGCTGTGGGGGTAGGTGTGGGCTCTGTCGGCGCTTCCGTCGGAGCCGGTGTCACAGTCGGTGTGACCACCTTTGTCCAATGCGCGTACAAAGTAACATCCTGCGTCGTTTCAAGCAGCGTGTTTTCCGTCACAGCATTGCCGTTTGCGTCAAACCAACCGTCAAACGTGTAGCCGTCTTTTTTCGGTGTCGGCAGCGTGCCAAGCGCTTTGCCGAACGTAAACGTGCCGTCTTCCACATCAGTACCGCCGTCTGCATCAAAAATCAGCGCATACTGGTTGGCTTTCCAGCCTGCATAAAGGGTCATGTTCGCTGTGACGGTGCCGTTTTCAAAATCCCACGGCTCTGTGCAGCCCGCATCCGTATACCAGCCCGTAAAGGTGTAGCCGGTTTTTTCGGGTGCTTCGGGCGCTGTCAGTTTGTTGCCGTACCCCTGCGAGACGGAATCGATCTTCGTGCCGTCTGCAGTATCAAAATCGATTTTGACCATCGGGCCGATGACAAGGCGCGGGGTAGAGGTGACCTTCGGCTTCACGCCATCGTGCACGTTCACTTCGCCTTCCAAAACGGTCAGGCCGTCGTTCAGCGTCAGCTCGTCGGTCGTTTGTGCAATGTAAAGTGCGCTGTCCGTAGCTTCCAGCTCCACATAAGAGCTGCCGCTGACCGTAATGCCACCGAACCAGTGGTCAAATACATTGTCGCCGCCGGTCTTCATAATGACTGTGCTGTCTATAATTTCCGTTGCGCCCTCATCCACAAACGGTGCGCCGGAATTGCACTGAATATCAATCTTGGAATTTTTGATGCTGTTTTTCAGCGTGTCGTCCGCGTTTGCATCGGGATAAACACTGATCGCACCGACTGTGTTGCGCACCGTCAGCTTGCTGTTCTCCATGAGGAGCGCACCGCAGTTATCGGCGGAAACGGCATAGTAGTAATTATCCTGCACATGAACTGTGCTGTTCGTCAAAACGATATTGCCGTCCGTGCTGTCGAGCGCCGAGGCATACTTAGAGTTGTCACCGCGGCACACCGCCGTAATTTTGCTGTTCAAAATCTGCACGTCGTATTCGGAGTAAACGCCCTGGTCGCCAGTGCTCAGCTCAAGCGCCGTGCTTTCAACCGTCAACGAACCCTCTCATAATACGTATCAATGCCGTATTCGTAGGCGGTCAGCTTCAGCGTACCGCCGCCGGAAATCGTCAAATTCGCGCCGTGTGCTTCCACAGCGCTGCAGTCATCGTACTTCGTGGTATTCGTGATCGAGCTGACCGTGCCCTCCGGCATGATAAGCGTCACGTCGCCGTCCGGCAAAATGAGCGCCGCTTTGCCGCGGCGTCCACAGCTTCTGCCGAAAGCGTAATTTCGGCGTTATTCAGCGTCACGGTTTTCGTCGCCGGGTCATACGTCACCGTACCTTCACCGGCCTGATACGTCGTCACGTCATCCGGCGCATTGTTTTTAAGATCAAGGCCCGTTGTGGTCACGTCCTGCGGCGCATCGAACAGCGCGATCTCATCGTTCGCGGTTTGCGGCACAGCCTCGTTTTCGTTTTCTGCGGGCTGCTTCGATTCTTCTGTTTCGTCGATTACAGGCGTATCGAGCGAACTGGGGGGGTGTTGCCACTTTCCAATTCAGCACTTGCAGCTGTGCTTTCGCCGTTTTCCGTTGTTTCCGCAGAAACAGGGAACAGGCTGAACACCAGCAAAAGCGCAAGCAATGCAGAAAGCAGCTTCTTGCGGTTTGTGTGTTTTGTCATTTCTTCACACTTCCTAAAATATATTTGCAATCCGTCAAAAGGCGGCTGCATGCAAAATAAACAGAGACGTTCCCGCTTAAATTCGCAGAGAAGCGTCCCTGTGTCTGTCGTTTTTAGTCGCACATAATGTGCAGAATTTCGCGGTCGGTCTCGCGCATGCCTTCGCGGGCAAGCATGCCGATGTTGCGGATGGTTTCCTCCACGCCTTTTGTAACAAGACCGTCGCCTGCGCGGAACTGCTGGCCGTTTTTGTACATGTGGTAGCCCAAAATGCCGGCATCCACCGCAGACGCGATTTTCGCCGCACACGAGGCTTTCGCGCCGTCGCACACCATGCCGGAATCGATCGCGATGGAGTTGACGATCGTGTGCTCGATCTCCTTGAGCCCGCCGCCGTACAAATACGCAATGCCCGCGCCGCTGCCGCAGCCCGCACTCACAGCACCGCAGTACGCGGAAAGCCGCCCGATGCCGGACTTCAGGTGGATCGTCACAAGGTCGGAAAGCGCCACTGCGCGGATCATCTTGTCGTAGCCAACGTTCAGCTCTTTCGCGTATTCCACAACGGGCAGAGAAGCTGTCATACCCTGGTTGCCGCTGCCGGAAACGATGACGACCGGCAGGGAACAGCCGTTCATGCGCGCGTCGCTGCCCGCAGCCGCCATGGCTCTGGCACGAATCTTCACGTCATCGCCGTAGGTCTCGAGCAGTACCTTGCCGATGTTCGCACCCCAGCTGCCGGAAAGCCCCTCCTGAGCAATGCGGGTATTGTACTCGATCTGCCGCTTTACAGGCGCTTCTATGTCGCACAGCTCCGCGGTTTCAATGAAATCCAAAATCGTCTTTACGGAGAACGCATTGCGGTCGCAAAGGCCGCTGTCGGTGCTTTCCGTCGGCGTATCGGCACAGGCGTCGAGCAGAACCTTGCCGTCCTTTTCCGTGTGGACAATGTTCGTGTGGTGCCCCACAATGCGTACGTTCGCTGTGTGACACTCGCTCTTCACCGTGATGTCTATGTCGAAAATATAGGGAGAATCCGAAAGCTTCACCGTGATCGGCGTGCGCTCCATGTAGTCCTTGATCTTCGCCTGCTCTTTCTCGGTCGCCTTTGAAATGACCTCCAGCAAAAGCTCGTCATGACCTGCAATAATGCCAGCCGCAGCCGCCGCGGGGATGCCGCGCAGGCCGCCGGTGTTTGGCACGAAAACGCTTTTCACGTTTTTGATGATGTTGCCGCTTGCCGTAACACAGACTTCACTTGGCAACTCACCCAAAATGCGCCGTGCCGCAGCCGCTGCATAGGCAATGGCGATCGGCTCCGTGCAGCCCATGGCGGGCAGCAATTCTTCCTTTAAAACTTCAACGTACGCGGTATACAGGGCATCGGTTTTCTGCATGAGTAGGCTCCTAAAGTTAATTTTGGTTCAGCATCGGCAAAATGCGGGCAAACGAAGCGTCCGCTAAATCGTCGGTTGAGTTGTAGTAAAGCAAAAGACTTTCGGGGTCGTCCGGTATACGCAGGTTTTCAGGAATATCGAAATTCACGCCCTTTATGTACTCGTCCCAGTGCTCCATTTTCCACGTGTCGCGGTCAGAGGAGCGCTTCATCATGCGCGCCTTGCACACGGCGGGGTCGGTCACGATCCAGATGACGCATAATTTTGCGCCATATTCGCTGAGCTTCGCGCGCAGATTTTGAATGTACGCCGTGTCACGAATTTCGCGCGTAAACGGCGCGTTGATGAGCACGGTGTCCGCATAGCGCAGCGCTTCAAATGCAAGGTCTAAGATCGCCTCGTATTCATAGTCGCGGATATTCGCTTCAAAAAACGCAGAGCTGCGGTCATACGGCTCGCCCGCCACCTTGAAGATCTGCTTAGAAAGCGGGATGAGCGTGTCTTTATCCAAATAAACGATGTGATCCAGCGCCGAACAAAGGCGCTTGGAAAGCCGGGTTTTACCGCACGCAGGCGGCGAGGTCACAAGAATCAGCTTTTTCATGAGACAACCAACCTTTCGGATCGAAAATAGGAAAAAGTGTGCGTATTCTTTTGCTATACGAGAATTATATCACGTTTAAATCGGATTTGCACGAAAATTTTACTTTTCTGTCAGTTTTTGTACGAGGTCTTTTAACAAAACATCGCGGCGAATGTTGTACACATAGCGCATAAAATGCCGCGTGTTTGAGGGCGTCCACGTGTCGTCATACTGCGGGATGGGGCTGTGCAGCAGCGTGTCGTCCATAAATTCGCCGTCTAAAAGCCACGCCACCGCCGTCACGTCCCAGATCACGCGCGACCACGTTTCCGCCTGCGCCCAGCGCCGGCCCTCCTCAATGGCATACTGCGCCAAATAATCGCACAGCTCGTTTTTGCCGAGAAAGTATGCTTTAAACTCCGGCTCGCTTACGGAAAAGCCGGAGACCACGCCCGCGCACGGCAGCTGCACAAGCGCCGCACCGCAGCCGAAAACAATGCGTCCTGCCGCAACATCCTGATACATGTTGAACTCCCGGTTGTCCGGCCAGTGCAGCGCATTGCCGCCAAGCCACACGATGACAATGCGGTCGCGGATATCGGGGTTCAAAAGCAGGGCAGAGGCCACATTTGTAATGGCGCCGATTGCAACGACGTACAGCGGCTTTTCCGGCGTGTAGTCCATCGCATGCTTTGCAAGGTCCTCCGCCGCAGACGAACGAACAGGCGTGTCTTCATCTTTGAGATAGTCTTCCGAGCCCTTAAATGTGACAGCCTTTAAATCTTCGCGCTTTAAAAGCGTGAGCAGCTTCAAAATTTCATTGTAGCTTTTCTCCATGCCGTCCTTCGGCGATACGGATTTATCATTTAAAAACGGCGCGGCATACAGCGCTTTTACATTCAGCTTATCGCTGTTTTTAAGCATATACGAAAGCGCAAATTGGTCGTCCAACTCGTTATACGTATCGGTGTCCAAAACCACGTCGATCTTGCCCTTTGGTTTCTCCAAGCGGCGCAAAAGGCTCTCGGTGTTCGGCGCTGTCCAGTTCATGAAAATTCCTCCCGTTTTGGTACTCGTAATTTACTATATAGTATAGCGAAAATTTTGCTTTGCGAAAAGTATAAAACGCAAATTTTCAGCCCATATTTTATACGAAAAATTTACCGAAATTTTGTGAAACGATGCAAATCGGCGGGAGGAAAATGATATGAAAAACAAAATCAAAGCATTGTGCAGCAGAACGCTTCTTCTGCGCGCCATGGCGTGCGGGCTCATTTTAACCGTTTTACTGAATTTAACCGGCTTCTCCGCCCAGTGCGCCGCGCTGGAAGAGAACATTGTGCGGCTGCATGTCATTGCAAATTCCAATACGGAAGAAGACCAGAACGTCAAGCTCCGCGTGCGCGATGCCGTCCTTTCGGAAGCGAAAAAATGGTACGGCAATGCGGAAGATTTTGACGACGCCGTCACGGCACTCTGCACGCACCTTGAAAGCCTCGAAGCTGCTGCAAATTCCGTTTTAGAAGCCGAAAGCTTCCCGTACCGTGCCAAGGCGGAGATCTGCGAAATGTACTTTCCAACCCGAACCTATGAAAGCTTCAAGCTGCCCGCCGGGCACTACCGCACACTGCGTATCTCGCTTGGTAAGGCAGAGGGCAAAAACTGGTGGTGCGTCGTCTTCCCGGCGCTGTGTGTGCCCGGCGCAAGCGATCTATCCGATCTGCCAAGTGACACCGACACGCTCGTACGCGAGCCGGAGGGCTACGAAGTCAAATTCAAGGTGGCGGAAATTTTCTCACGTCTGCGCGAACTCTTTGACGCGTGAACGCACATGTGCTAAAATAAGAACAGTATACGCATTAAACTGGAAGAAAAGGGGGATAAACGATGCTGGAATTGATTCTTGGCCGCGCCGGCACGGGCAAAACAACGCTGCTGCGCAAGCGCCTTGCGGAAAGCACCGCGCCGAAAACGATCTTGATCGTGCCGGAGCAGTACACGTTTGAATCCGAACGCGCGCTGCTCATGGAATACGGCGCAGAGACCGCAAACCGCGTGCAGGTATACAGCTTCACGCGCCTTGCGCAGGCGGCATTTTTACAGTACGGCGGCGGTGCTGGCAAGCGTTTAACGGACGGCGGCCGACGCATTTTGATGACCCTGGCGCTCGAAAACTGCACCGATCAGCTTACCTTATTTGAAAAAAGCGCCGAGCGCATGACAGACGTCATGCTCAACACCGTCGGCGAAATGAAAATCTGCGGCATAGAGCCTGATATGCTCACAAAAACCGCTGAAGCCGTCGCGGAGGATAGCCTTTCCCGCAAGCTGCGGGAGATCGCGCTCATTTACGGTACATATGAAGCACTCGTCGCGCAGACGTATCTCGATCCGCTCGACGACCTGACGCGCCTTGATGACCTGCTGGCCGACCATCCGGATTTTTTCCGAAATGCTTATGTCGCCGTCGATGCGTTTGACGGCTTCACCGTGCAGGAGTACCGCGTTTTGCGCCACGCACTGCGCCATGCGGAAAAAGTCAGTGTTTCACTGTGCTGCGACGATCTCGACACGAGCCGCAAAGACCTGTTTTCTACCGTGCGCCGCACCGCTTCGCGCCTGATGCGCCTTGCAAAAGAGAGCGGCACGGGCGTGCTTTCGCCTGTGTACTGTAAAACGCCGTATCGCTTTCAAAACGATGCACTTCGCGCCGTGGAAAGCACCTACGCCGGCCACGTACAGCAAGCAGATACCGCTGAGAACGTGTGTGTTTTCCGCGCGACCTCTCCGTATGAGGAAGCGGACTTCACCGCGGCTAAAATCCGCGACCTTGTTTTGCATGAGGGCTACCGCTACCGCGATATTTCCGTCATCTGCCGTGACGGCGAACGCTACACGCGGCTGTTTGCCGCCGCGCTGCGCCGCTGGGAAATTCCGGCGTTTCTTTCCGAAGCGCGCACGGTCGATGCCGAGCCGCTGATGCGCTTCGTGCTCTCCGCGTTTCAAATCGTTTCGGGCAGCCGCAAATGGCGTTCGGAAGATGTGCTCGCCATGCTGAAAACGGGCATCACAAGCTTTACGGCAGAAGAGCTCGCGCAGCTTGAAAACTACGTTTATACCTGGAAATTAAACGGCGCATCCGCTTGGTGCAGCCCTTTCACAAAACACCCGGACGGCTTCGGTAAGCCGATGGAGGACACCGCGGCCGAGACACTGCGCACGCTGAACGCTCTGCGCGAGCGCGTCACCACACCGCTTATAAAATTCTCCGAGCGCACCGCACACGCTTCCGGCGAGCAGATCTCCGAAGCCGTTTATAAGCTTCTCATCGATTTTGATTTGGAGCAAAGCTTCCCGATATTTTGCCGCACGCTCGAAAATGCCGGGCGCGATGACCTTTCCGCCGCTCAAATGCGCATTTGGGATTTGCTCATGGAAGTACTCGACCAAATGGCAGGCGTGCTTGGTGAACAGATCATCACGGGTGAAAAATACGGAAGGCTCTTAAAGGAGATCGTCAGCGGCGAGGATGTTTCGGACATCCCGCAGAGCATGGACAGCATCACATTCGGCACCGCAGACCGCATCCGTCAGTCCGCGCCGCGCGCCGTGTTCCTGCTCGGCGCCGTGCAAGGCGAGTTTCCACTCATTCCGTCCGTAAACGGTGTGTTCAGCGAGCCGGAGCGCCGCACGCTCCTTGCGCTCGAGCTGCCCGTCTCCGATGTGCTCGAAGACCGCATGTTACAGGAAAAGTACCTCGCCTACGCCGCGCTGTGCGGCGCTTCGGAGAAGCTGTATCTTACGTATCCCGTCAGTGTAGGGCAGGAGGCAAAATCGCCCGGTGAGCTCATCAGCGCAGTTGAGCTGGCGCTGCCGAATTTAAAAATCACACAAAACCTGCCGCCGGAGTTTTTCGCAAACGCACCGGAAGCCGCGTTTTCGCAAACGGCTTCGCTTTTCAACGAAAACTCGACCGTCTCCGAGACATTAAAAAGTGTTTTTCGCGAAAAGCCGGAGTTCGCCGGACGTTTGCAGGTCCTCGGCGGCACAGACCGCATGGCTTCGGCTTGCCTTGCGCCGGAGACCGCAAACGATTACTTTGGCGGCGGGCATTATTTTTCCGCAAGCCAAATCGAAGTTTACCACCAGTGCCGCTTCAAATATTTCTGCCGCTATGGCCTCGGCGCAAAGGAGCGCCGCCCGGCGGAGATCGACGCGCTGGAATACGGCAGCCTGATGCACTATGTGTTCGAGCAGATCCTCGGCAATGCGGAAGAAATCCAAACGCTGCACCTGCATGCCGACGACTTAAAAGCGCGCGTACACACATGCATCATGGACTATGTCCGCGAAAATATGGGCGGCTACGATGCGCTTTCGCCGCGCGAAAAATACCGCTTATACCGCATGGAGCAAACGGCTGTAAAGCTCATCGCCCATATGTCGGAGGAAATGCAGCACAGCCGATTCCGACCGGAGCACTTTGAGCTGGAGCTCAAAAACGGTACGCCGTACCCGCCGCTGCGCATCCCGACGAAAAACGGACTCGTCACCGTCGGTGGCATCATCGACCGCGTAGACCTGTATAAAGATGAAACCGGCACGACCTATGTGCGCGTCGTCGATTACAAAACCGGCCGCAAGGAGTTTAAGCTCGCCGATGTCCTGTACGGCATGAGTCTGCAAATGCTCATTTACCTCGCGGCGCTCGCGCAGAATAAAGACCTGCACCCGGCTGGCATTTTGTACATGCCGGCGTTTATTGCAAGTGTGACCTCGGACGGTACGGAAAGCGCCGATAAGCTAAAGCAGGAAGTGGAAAAAAACCTGCGCATGAACGGCCTGCTTTTAAAGGACAACGAAATTTTGAATGCAATGGAAATGGGTCTGAACGGTCGATTTATTCCTGTTTATCTCACCAAAACAAGAAAACTCAGCGGTACGGCTTCCGCTTTAAATGAGCCGGAGCTGCAGATCGTCCTGCGCTACGTGGAGCGTCTCATCGCAACAATGGCGGAGGAGCTTTCTGCCGGTGAGATCATGGCAAAACCGCTGATGCAGAATATCAACGCCTGCGCGTGGTGCCCGTATACGTCCGTCTGCGGCTCCGAGCACGCTGCGGATGATGCCGAAAAGAACAGCATGAAAAACGACGAAGCGCTCGCGCGCATGGAAAATGACTTAGAGAAAGGGAGTGGGGAAAATGCCGAATTGGACTGACGCACAGCTCGACGCCATCAAAGCGCGGTGCGGTACGGTTCTGGTCTCCGCCGCTGCGGGTTCCGGCAAGACCGCGGTGCTCGTGGAGCGCGTTATCGAGCGCCTGACGGATCCGGAGCATCCTACGGACGCCGACCGCCTGCTCGTCGTGACCTTCACAAAAGCCGCCGCAGCCGAAATGCGCGACCGCATCGAAAAGCGACTTTTGGCACTCATGAAGGAGCAGCCGGAAAACACCCGCTTGCGCCGCCAACAGCTTTTATTGCAGCAGGCGCACATCTGCACGGTGGACAGCTTCTGTTCGGACATTGTGCGCGAATTTTTCTACCTGCTCGGTATCTCGCCCGATTTCTCCATCATCACCGATAAGCAACAGGAAGAGCTGATGACCGAATCGCTCGACGAAGTACTGACCGAGTGGTACAAAGACGAAAACTTTAGGACAGACCTTGCGGATGTGCTCGGCGGCGACAAAAACGACGCCCGCCTTTCCGCCGCAATCCTCAAAATGTACGAATACACGCGCAGCCATCCGTTTCCGGACAAATGGATGCGGGACATTCAAAAAGCCATGACGGATGTCACGCAGTCCCCGGTCAAAACACCGTGGGGCGAAGTCGTCCGGCAGCATATCATGGAGGTCTATGACTTCGCAATCAAGCTTTCCCACAGTGCATACCGCCTTGCGGCAGAAGACCCGGACCTTGAAAAAGCGTACTGCACGGCACTCGGCGCGGATATCGATAAGCTTTCGGCAAAGCTGCAGGCAATGGAAGACCCTGAAACCTGCCGCTTTTCCGACTTAACCGTCACGTTCGATAAGCTCGGTTCTTTCAGAGGAGAAGACCCGCGTGCCGATCGCATCAAGGCCATGCGCGATATGGTAAAAAAGGAAATCGGCAAACTGCAGAAGCTTGCCGGCGACGCGGAAGACCAGAAATTCACGGAAGAAATCGCCGCCACGACCGGCACGGTCGTCTATCTGTTTCTGGCCGTGCAGTCGTTCGAGAAAACATACAGCGCGAAAAAGCGTGAGAAAAATGTGCTCGATTTCAGTGATCTTGAGCACATGGCCTTGCAACTGTTTTTAACGGAGCAGGAAGACGGTACATTTCGGCGCACAGAGACCGCAAAGCTCGTTTCCGAGCGCTTTGACGAGATCATGACGGACGAATATCAGGACACGAATGACGTACAGGATTATCTTTTTGAATCCATTTCCCAAAACAGCGCGAACCGCTTTATGGTGGGCGACGTAAAGCAGAGTATTTACAGCTTCCGTCAGGCAATGCCGGATATTTTCATCCGTTATAAAGATAAATTTCCGCGCTATGACCGCGAAAAGGACGCATACCCGGCATCTATTGTGTTAGACCGCAACTTCCGTTCGCGCAAAACCGTGACGGAAAGCGTCAACTTCGTTTTTACGCAGCTCATGTCCCGCACATGCGGCGGCATCGATTACGTCGGCGATGAAAAGCTTGCGGCGGGCGCGCAGTACCCCGAAAAATCGTGTTGCGAAACGCGCGTGGAGTTTTTGGAAGACATCGACGGCGTGGGCGCAGAGGTGCTGGAGCCGCAGCGTATCGCAAAAATCATCTGCGAGCTGATGGAAAGCGGCTTCACCGTCACGGAAAACGGTCAGGAGCGTCCCATAGAATATCGCGATTTCTGCATTTTGCTGCGCAGTTCCAATAAATATGCACCTGTCTATGCAGAAAATCTGCGCAATGCGGGCATTCCCACGTGGGCGGCTGTCACGGGCGGCTTTTTCGCCGCAGCGGAGGTCTCGCTCATCTTGGCATTTTTAAACGTCATCGATAACCCGGATCAAGACATTCCGCTGCTCTCCGTTTTGATGAGCCCCATTTACGGCTTCACAGCGGAAGATATGGCACAACTGCGCCGCGAGTGCGGGGGAGAGACGTTGTACGTTTCGCTTCTGCGCGCCGAAAACGAGCGCTGTGTGCGTGTGCGCGATGCGCTGACGCGTTTCCGAGCGCTCGCTTCCACCATGCCTGCGGACAGCTTTATCAATATGCTGTGCACCGAAACCGGTTACGAGAACATCGTGCGCGCCATGCCCGGCGGAGAAAGCCGCCTTGCAAACATTCGCCTGCTGGAAAAATACGCGGCAGAATACGAAGCCTACGGGTACAGCGGCGTTTCCGGCTTCGTGCGCTTTGCGGAGCGCCTGAAAAAGAATCGATCCGATATGGAAAGCGCCAATGTTGTCTCGGAAAACGCCAACGTCGTGCGCATCATGAGCATCCACAAATCAAAGGGCTTGGAGTTTCCCGTGTGCATCATCGCGGGCTGCGGCCGGAAATTCGTGAATGATACAGACGACCTGCGCATGCACCCACAGCTCGGTGTCGGCATGCGCCTTACAGACCCCGAGACCGGCGTGCGCCGCACCACGTTCATCCGCGAGGCCATCGGCCTTGCAACGGCGGAAAGCGCTTCCGCAGAGGAGCTGCGCGTGTTCTACGTCGCGATGACCCGTGCCAAAGAGAAGCTCATTCTGCTTTCCACCGTGAAAAATATCGATACAAACCTGCAAAAGCTTGCGGCACAGATCACCGAGGAGGAGACCGTGCCGCCGTACACTGTCAGCAACGCTTCCGGCATTTCGGAGTGGCTGATGCTCTGTGCGCTGCGGCACCCGAACGGAAATGACCTGCGCCGCCGCATCGAAGCGGATGACGACATCATTCTGCGCACACACTACACGCCGTGGGATATTCGCGTCGTATACAGTGAACCGCAGATTTTATCCGACCTGCCGAAAGCCGAAGCGCCCGCACCGGTCGATGAAGCGCTCAAGGCACGCATCGAAAGGGATATTTCGTTCGTGTATCCCTACGCCGCACAGACAAAGCTTGCAACGAAGGTCGCGGCCTCCGCGCTTGCGGCAGAACAAGCCGAAACGGAAGCCACACTTTCACGCCCGGCGTTTTTGAGCGCCAAAGGACTGACGCCCGCAGAGCGCGGCACGGCGCTGCACAACTTCATGCAGTTTGCGGATTTTTCCGCCGCTTCAAAAGACCCCGAAGCGGAGCTCAAACGCCTTATCGAGCAAAGCTATCTCACCGAAGCGCAGGCAAACGCCGTCGATCTGACCCGTGTGGAAAAGTTCTTTACCGGCCCGCTCGGGCAGCGCGTTTTACATGCCGACCGCGTTTATAAAGAGCAGCGGTTCATCGTTTCCATTCCCGCAGGACTCACGGATAAAACACTCAGCGGGGAAGATGCCGCGCAGCCGATGATCCTGCAGGGCGCAGTGGACTGCATGTTTGAAGAAAACGGTTCGCTTTATATCCTTGACTTTAAGACCGATCGGTGCTACAATAAGCAGGAATTGTGGGAACGATACGGCCCGCAGCTCACGCTCTACAAAGAAGCGATGACCCGCGTCATGAATAACGAAGTGAAAGACACCGTGCTTTACTCTTTTTATATGAATGCCCCTGTTTATGCACCGGGAAAAGAATAAAATTTCTTTTAAGCCCCGTTTACCTATTGACAGATCGCGCTCTTTGTGGTAATATAATATTTGGAAAACAAAGCGGAGCTATGGCTCACACCCGTGCAGTACCGTCTGACACAGGTCAATATCGAGAAGAATCACGATAAATTCGTGCGTTTGATTGAGTTGATTTGCGGGCAGAGGTTCTCTGCCCGCTGTTTTATTGCCGGCTTCGCGAAAACAAGTTATCGCACGCGTGATGGAGGTGCTTAACCATTAGCAAACAGGAACTGCAGATAAACGAAGAGATCCGCGATAAAGAGATCCGTGTGATCGGCGCAGACGGCGCACAGCTCGGCATTATGTCGGCCCGTGACGCTTTAAACCTTGCGGCTGAGAAAAATCTTGACCTCGTAAAGATT
>CAKUBN010000021.1 GCA_934643185.1 uncultured Eubacteriales bacterium | reverse complement strand
CGAACGTCAGCTTTGCTATACCTTCTTTGAATCGTCTGCATTATTTTTTGTTCCACACATTTTGAACTTGACTTTTACTAGTTAGTCTTTCGGTTTTGAAATACTATAGCACAAAGCGTTTTTAATATCTATATTCAAGAAAGTAAGTTGTAAAAATCAAGGGGTAAGCTGCATTGGCTGCGGGCTACCCTAATCCAGACATTTCCCGGCAGCAGGGCCTAAGTGAGCATAATATCATCATTATAATGTGAAGTACTTGAAGAATCAATATGGTTCATAAAAAGATGCAAATTCACCATCTGATTTTCTACGTTTCTATTTTACCTGTTATCGTGCAGCGCCAAAAAAACGCATTGCAAATGTACCATGCAATGCGTTTTTCTTATCGGTATTTTGGGGCGGCGTCTTCCCCCCCCCTGTTGTGCGGCGCTTTAATCTGTGCGGCCGACGATAGCGTCTTCGATCATTTTCGCCATGCGCTCTGTTGTGAGCGGCAGAATACGGCAGGGCATCGGGCCGAACGAATCGATGATCTCCGTGAGCTTTGCGTGATCCTGCGGGTCGGCGGCAAGCTCGCCGTAGGTGAACGGCTGAGGTTCAGGTAATTGATGGCCACCCGCAAAAAAGCGGCGCAAAGCCGCAGCGCTTTCCTGGAAAAGGAGCACTGCGGCTTTTGCTGTTATATCAGTGGCTGCCGAGCCGGTATTTGAAATCTTCGTAGCCGAACGATGTAAGTTTGTGGACATCGCCGTCCGCTTTGCGGGAATAGATGCCGGGCAGCGGCATGCCGTTGAAGGTGTTATTTTTGCAGGTGGTATAGATCGCCATATCGCCGAAAACGAGCAGGTCGCCGATTGCGGGCACGGTGTCAAACGCGTAATCGCCGATGACATCGCCTGCAAGGCAGGTGGGGCCGGCAAGGCGCACGACACAGGGCTTCTCCCCCGGCTCGCCGGCACCGAAGAGCGGCGGGCGGTACGGCATTTCGATGACGTCCGGCATATGGCAGGCGGCGCTGGCATCGAGAATTGCGATGGTCGTCTCGCCGTTTCGCACGACATCGAGCACGCGGCTGAGGAGGTACCCGGCGTTTAACGCGCAGGCTTCTCCGGGCTCGAGGTACACGGTGACGCTCCAGTCCTGCTGCGCGCGGCGGATGCAGCGCTCCAGCGTTTCCATATCGTAGTCGGGACGCGTGATGTGGTGGCCGCCGCCGAAGTTGAGCCACTGCATTTTGGGCAGCAAATCGCCGAACGTTGAAGCAACGGCGTTTAAGGTTGTTTCCAGTGCGTCGGCATCCTGCTCGCACAGCGTGTGAAAATGAAGGCCGTCGAGCAGTTCGGGCAAATGCGCGTTTTCTTGAACGGCTTTATCCCACTGCGCACGGGTGGTGCCGAGGCGGCTGCCGGGCGCACAGGGATCGTAAATTTCGTGTCCCTCCTGCGTAGAGCACTCCGGGTTGATGCGCAGACCGACGCTTTTGCCCGCAGCTTTTGCTTTGGGCGCGAACTTTTGCAGCTGTCGCGGCGAATTGAACACAATGTGATCCGCATAGCGCAGCAGCTCGTCCATTTCGTCCTCACGGTAGGCGGCGCAAAACACATGGACCTCGCCGCCCGGCATTTCTTCAGCGCCGAGCCGCGCTTCAAACAGGCCGCTCGCTTCCGTGCCGGCCAAATGCGGCGCGAAAATCGGATAAAGATCATAATTGCTGAACGCCTTCTGTGCCAAAAGCACCTTGCAGCCCGTGCGCTTTTGCAGCGCGCCGAGCACCTCTGCGTTATGCTGCAGGACGGCCTCGTCCATGAGGTAGCACGGTGTGGACAGCGTTTTAAATTCCGGCGGAATTTCGCCGTTGATGCCCGCAAACGGTGGGCGTGTATCCAGTAAGTTCATCAGTCCACCAAAGCCGGATCGTGGTTTTCGCTGCGCGGCAGGCCGTATTTATCAAGGGCATCGAGGAACGGATCCGGGTCAAACTCCTCGACGGTGTAGACGCCGGGCTTTGTCCACTTGCCGGTGAGCATCATCAGCGCGCCGCACATGGCCGGCACGCCGGTGGTGTAGCTGATAGCCTGACTGCCGACCTCGCGGTAGCATTCCTGGTGGTCACAGACATTATAGATGTAGTAAGTCTTCTCTTTGCCATCCTTTTTGCCTGTGAAGATGCAGCCGATGTTCGTCTTGCCCTTTGTGCGCGGGCCGAGGCTTGCGGGATCCGGCAAAAGTGCTTTGAGAAACTGGATCGGCACGATCTCCTGACCGTTGTAGTGAATCGGTGTGGTGGAAAGCATGCCGACGTCTTCGAGGCAGCGCATGTGGTCGAGGTAGCTCTGGCCGAACGTCATGAAGAAACGGATACGCTTGACTTCCGGCAGATTTTTGCCGAGGGATTCGATCTCCTCGTGGTGCAGCAGGTACATGTCCTTCTGACCAACCTGATCGAAGGTATACGCGCGCTTAATGCTCATAGCCGGGATTTCGACCCAGTGGCCGTTTTCCCAATAGCTGCCGGGCGCAGAAACCTCGCGCAGGTTGATCTCCGGATTGAAGTTTGTCGCAAACGCATAACCGTGATCGCCGCCGTTGCAGTCCAGAATATCGATGGTATCGATGGTATCGAACTCGTGCTTTTTAGCGTAGGCGCAGTACGCCTGCGTGACGCCCGGGTCAAAGCCGCAGCCGAGCAGTGCGGTGAGGCCGGCCTCTTCAAACTTCTTTTTGTATGCCCACTGCCAGCTGTAATCGAAGTAGGCGGAGAAGCCCGCTTCCTTGCAGCGCTTTTCGTAAATGGCGCGCCATTCGGGGTCATCGGTGTTCTCCGGCTCGTAGTTTGCGGTATCCATGTAGTTAACACCGCAGGCGAGGCAGGCATCCATAATGGTGAGATCCTGATACGGCAGGGCAATGTTCATGACGAGATCCGGCTTGTAGCTTTGGATAAGGTCACAAAGCTGCTGCACGTCGTCTGCATCGACCTGTGCCGTGGTGATTTTTGTTTTGGTGATGGGCGCAAGCTTTGCGGCAAGCGCATCGCACTTGGACTTTGTACGGCTTGCAATGCACAGCTCGGTGAAAACTTCGCTGACCTGGCAGCATTTGGAAATGGCGACACCAGCTACGCCGCCGCAGCCGATAACGAGAACTTTGCTCATGATGATGCTCCTTTTATATTTTTAGTTTGATAATTTATACGTTTAAGGCCAATAAGAGCTCGCGCAGGACTTTGCAGGCCATGGCGGTGGAAGCGCCGCTTGCGTCCAGCATGGGGGCTAACTCGTTGACATCTGCGCCGATGATGTTCGTCTTTGACACGGTGAGAATGGCGTTTAATAGCTGCATGAACGTCACGCCGCCCGCCTCCGGTGTGCCGGTGCCGGGAAAGCACGAGGGGTCAAGGCAATCGAGATCGATGGTGAGGTAAACCGGCACCTGCGTGCGGCACAGCTCTGCCGTGAGCGCTTCGAGGCCCGAGAAATCGAACTTATGCATTTCGGTGTGCGTCTTCGCAAATGTGAACTCTTCCCTGTCGCCGCTGCGGATGCAGAACTGGTGAATGCGGCCGTCGCCGAGAATGTCGTGGCAGCGGCGCAGCACGCAGGCGTGGCTTAATTCGGCGCCGAGGTAATCCTGACGCAGGTCGGCGTGGGCATCAAAGTGAATGATGTGCATAGCGGGATATTTACGCGCCGCCGCACGAACAGCGCCGAGCGTGACAAGATGCTCGCCGCCGAGCAAAAGTGGGAATTTGCCGTCTTGCAGAATCGTTTTCGCGCGCGCTTCGATGTCTTTGAGGGCGCTTTCGCTGGAGCCGAAGCACAGCTCCATATCACCGCTGTCAAACACCTTGATGTCGGTTAAATCTTTATCCTGATACGGGCTGTATGTCTCGAGGCCGTAGCTTTCGTGACGCATGGCGGCGGGGCCGAACCGTGCGCCGGGGCGGTAGCTTGTGGTAGAATCGAACGGCGCGCCGTACAAAACGATATCGGCATCCGCGTAGCTGCTTTCGCAGCCGATGAAAGTTTCAATATTCTGGTGCAGCATTATTTTTCCTCCACTTCCCGCAGCATTTCTTCCAAAAATGCCGGCAGATAAAATGCGCCGACATGCAGACGCGTGGTGTAATAGCGCGTGCGCATATTGAGCGCGTTCCACTGGTTGGCGTCAAGGTCGTTGATTGGGTGATATTTCTTGCTTGCAAAGCCGAACAGCCAGTAGCCCGCGGCGAAGGTGGGAATATGCGCCTGATAAACCTTGCTGATGGGGAACGTCGTTGCGATGCGCTGGTGGCTGCGCTGCATGGCAGTGGCATCCTCCGCGTAGAACGGGCTGCCCTGCTGGTTGACCATGATGCCGTCCTCACGCAGAGCATTATAGCAGCTTCCGTAAAATTCGCGGGTGAAAAGCCCCTCGGACGGGCCGAACGGGTCGGAGGAATCGACGATGATGAGGTCGTACTCATCTTCACACTTGCGAATGAACTTCAGCGCGTTTTCGTAGTAGATATGTACACGGCGGTCGTCCATGCGGCAGGCGTTGCTCGGCAGGTAGGCGCGGCAGGCCTCGATGACCTGCGGGTCCATCTCGACGAGGTCGATGCGCTCTACGCGGTCGTAGCGGGTCAGCTCGCGCACAACGCCGCCGTCGCCCGCGCCGATGACGAGAATGTCCTTTGCATTGCGGTGCACGGACATCGGCACATGGGTGATCATTTCGTCGTAGATAAACTCGTCGCGCTCCGTGAGCATGACATTGCCGTCCAGCGTCAGCACGCGGCCGAACTCCGGCGTTTCAAAAATATCGATGCGCTGATAGGCGCTTTGCTTTGAATATAACTGGCGGTCCACACGGATGCTGTGCTTGACATCCGGCGTGTGAAATTCCGAAAACCACATTTCCATTTTTGTCCCTCCTTATGCAAGCACGTTCAGGCGGAGAATATCGGGATCCTCCGGGCCGGTCATGCTGCAGCCTTTTGCTTTGGCGTATTCGATGTAATCGAGGATCTCCGCCGTGATGCGCTCGCCCGGCGCCAAGATCGGGATGCCCGGCGGGTAGCACATGACGAACTCGCTGCACACCATGCCCTCTGTTTCGCGAAGCGGCAGGCTCTTTTTCGGCGCGTAGAACGCCTCCTGCGGACTGGCGGCAACCTCGGGGTCGATGTATTCCTGGCTCAAAAGACCTGCGCCGTCTGTGCTGTACCGGCGCTTGATCTCGGCGAGGGCGCTGACAAGGCGCTCCACCTCCTGCGGGCGGTCGCCGATGGAGAGGTATGCGAGGATGTTGCCGATGTCGCCGAACTCGATCTGGATGTCGTATTCGTCGCGCAGGATGTCGTAGACCTCGATGCCAGCAAGACCGATGTCGAGCGTGTGGACGCTGAGCTTTGTCGTATCGAAATCGAACACGGAGTTGCCGTTGCAAAGCTCCTTGCCGAACGCGTAGTAGCCGCCGACGGCGTTGATCTCCTCGCGGGCGTACTCGGCCATATCGGCGACCTGATGGAACACCTGACGGCCGCGCAGCGCCAAATTGCGGCGGGAAATATCCAGACTGGACATGAGCAGATAGCTACCGGAGGTCGTTTGGGTGAGGTTGATGATCTGCCGCACATAACCGGCGTGGACGTTGGGGCCAATGAGCAATAAGCTCGACTGCGTTAAGCTGCCGCCGCTTTTGTGCATGGAGACGGCTGCCATATCTGCGCCCGCCGCCATGGCGGACACCGGCAGACCGCCGCCGAAATAAAAGTGCGTGCCGTGCGCTTCGTCTGCGAGGCACAGCATGCCGGCATCGTGCGCCATTTGTACGATCGCGCGCAGGTCACTGCAAATGCCGTAATACGTGGGGTTATTGACGAGCACCGCAACGGCGTTTGGGTGCTCGCGGATGGCCTTTGCCACCTGCTCGCGCTTCATGCCGAGCGAAATGCCGAGGCGATGATCGACTTCCGGGTTTACATAAACTGGAACCGCGCCGCAAAGCACCAGAGCGTTCAGCACGCTGCGGTGGACGTTGCGGGGCAGGATTATCTCATCGCCGCGCTTACATGCGGTGAGCACCATGCTCTGCACGGAGCTTGTGGTGCCGCCCACCATTAAAAATGCGTGCGCCGCGCCGAATGCATCGGCGGCAAGCTCCTCCGCTTCCCGAATGACCGACACCGGGTGGCAGAGATTATCCAGCGGCTTCATGCTGTTGACATCTAGACCGACGCACTGCTGGCCCAAAAAGGCGGTCAGCTCCGGGTTGCCGCGGCCACGCTTATGGCCCGGCACATCAAACGGCACTACGCGCATGTTGCGGAACTTTTCGAGCGCCTCGTGGATCGGCGCGCGGCGCTGGTCGAGCTTCATACGCTTTGTATTTTCGTTCATCTTTTCCCTCCGTTCAAAGCCCTTTGCAAAACAAAAAACGCAAGCCCGGCACACAGGTGCAGAACTTGCGTTTAAATCTCTTATTTTTCGGCGCGCGCGTTTTTCCACAAAACACGGTCTACCCAAAAGCGGAGCGTTTCAGAGTCTATATAGCAATTATACTTTTACTACTCTTATTGACGTTTCACAAGTCTGCGCTTTAGCGCAATTTCATGGTTGCAAAGGAACCATCTTATAAAATCTGAGCTTTTTAACTCAGTCAATAAGGCAGCCGAAGCTGCCGGTCGGCAGTGGACCCGGCTGTCCGTATGGCCTTAGCCCGAAGCGGGCGGTCCAAAAGTAAAAATTGCTTTGAAAAACTCTTACAGCTCATATCGTCTTTCAAAATCGACATGAGTATACCATAAACGAAAAAAAGTGTCAATAAAAAATTTTAAGCCGCCTTTATTTCCAGCCGCGCGCGGTGGGGTCTAACATTTCGGACGCGGTGTATATGAGCGCGTTGCAGACGGCGGCGGCGACGGTGCTGCCGCCCTTGCGCCCGAACGCGACGATGGCGGGAACGTGGTACTTTTCGCACACATCGAAAATGTGTTCTTTGCTTTCGACGACGTTTACAAAGCCGACCGGCACGCCAACGACGAGTGCGGGGCGCAGGCCGTTTTCGATCTCCTCGGCGATGGCGAACAGCGCGGTGGGTGCATTGCCGACCGCCAAAATCGCACCGGGGTATTCTTTGGCGGCCTTGTGCACGGCGGCAACGGCGCGCGTGGTGCCGTTTTCTTTTGCGCTTTGGGCGACGGCGGGGTCTGCCATGAAGCAGAGGGCTTCTCCATTCAGCTTTTTAAGGCCGGGCTTAGAAACACCTGCGAGCGCCATGTTCGTATCGGTGATGATCGTCGCGCCGTTATGCAGCGCTTCTATGGCTTTCTGCACGGCGTTTTCGGTGAAATGCAGCGTTTCGGCATACTCGAAATCCGCCGTGGTGTGGATGACGCGCTTGACGACGGCGGCGTTTTCCGGCGGTATTTGAATCTGCTTTTCTTCGAGCTCCCTTGTGATGATCTGCATGCTGGTACGCTCGATGTCGGCGGGCAGGTGATGCTGCGGGATCATACGCTGCACCTCCTCGGGTTTTCCATGCCCATGGCGCGGTACACGGCGTCCATATCGAGGCTATTGCGCACGCCGTCGGCTAAGATATCAAGCTGCTCGCGGCGGTATTCCTCCATGGAAACAGGCGCGGCGGCTGCGGGATCTATCCCCTTGCGCGCGCAGAGGTATTCCGCAAGCTTTTCGGTCAGCTCGCCGCTGTCAAAGAGGCCGTGCAAGTATGTGCCGAAGACATTTTCCCTGACACAGCCCTCTTTTGTGCCGTCTGCGTGCGTGCAGAACGGCGCGCCGTGCACGACAGTATTGCCGGTGTGGATCTCGTAACCGATGAGCGATGCCCTCGCAAACGGTGCGGCGATGACTTCGCCCGTGACCTGTGCGCGGTGTTTTTCGGCGCAAAACGTCGTTTCGGTCGGCAATAAGTTCAGGCCGCGTACGGTCTGCGGGCGGCCGCTTTCGGTGCCGTCGGGGTCGTGCAGCGTCTCGCCGAGCATCTGGTAGCCGCCGCAGACGCCGAACACCGGCGTGTTTTTTGCGGCGAGCTTCAAAAGGACGGCCTCAAGTCCCGATTGACGCAGCCAGAGAAGATCATCGACCGTGTTTTTCGTGCCGGGCAAGATCACGAGGTCGGGCGCGCCGAGCTCGCGGGTGTTCTGCACGTAGCGTACATCCATAAGCGGGTGCTGCTCGAGCACCATGAAATCCGTAAAATTTGAGATATGCGGCAGGCGGATGACAGCGATGTCCAGCGGACGCACGGCGTCTTTTTTCTCAAGGCGCTCGGAGAGGGAGTCTTCGTCTTCGATATCGACGTGCAGATATGGCACAACGCCCAAAACGGGCAGGTGTGTTTTGTCTTCGAGCATGGAAAGGCCGGGGCGGAGAATTTCGACATCGCCGCGGAACTTATTGATGACGAGTCCCTTGATGCGGGCGCGCTCGTCGGGCTCCAGCAGCTCTACGGTGCCGAAAAGCTGTGCGAACACGCCGCCGCGGTCGATATCGCCGACGAGCAGAACCGGGGCATCGACGAGCTTTGCGAGACCCATATTGACGATGTCGTCGGCTTTTAAATTGATCTCCGCCGGGCTGCCTGCGCCCTCGATGACGATGACGTCAAAATCTTCGGCAAGGCTGTTGTAGGCCGCCATAATATCCGGGATGAGCGATTTTTTCATTTTGAAATACTGCGAGGCTTTCATCTGGCCGCGCACTTCGCCGTTTACGATGACCTGGCTGCCCACATCGCTGCTCGGCTTTAACAAAATGGGATTCATGCGCACGTCCGGCTCCACGCCCGCGGCCTGTGCCTGCACCACCTGCGCGCGGCCCATCTCTAAGCCGTCGCGCGTGACGAAGCTGTTCAGCGCCATATTCTGGCTTTTAAACGGCGCGGTACGCAGGCCATCCTGCGCGAAAATGCGGCACAGCGCCGCGCACAGCAGGCTTTTGCCCGCGCCGCTCATCGTGCCCTGCACCATAATGCACTTGGCTTTTTTGTTTTCGCTCATTTCAGCACCTCCCGCATGATTTTTAAGAGCTTTTCGTTTTCTTCCGGCGTGCGCACGGCGGTGCGGTACCAGGTGTTATCGAGCCCCGGGTAATTTGCACAGCTGCGCACGACCGCGCCGTTTTCTTTTAGTTGTTCGCCGAAATCCTCCGGCGCTTTGAACAACAGGAAGTTTGCTTTTCCGTCTAAGACGCGCAAACCAAGCGACCGCAGGGATGCGACCATTTTGGGGCGCTCCCTTTCGATAAGTGCCCGCACGCGGTCGGCATACTCGGTTTCGTCTAACGCCGCGATGCCCGCCGCCTGTGCGAGCGACGAGACTGCCCACGGCTGACCGGCGTTTTGCATGGCTTGCAGCAGATTTTCGTCACCGCTGATCGCGTAGCCGAGCCGCACGCCCGCCATGGCGTATAGCTTTGTGAAAGCTTTTAAGATGACGAGCTCGGGGAATTCGTTTAAAAAGCGCTTTGCGGTCAGCGTTTCGTGCTCCGGGAGAAACTCTAAAAAGCACTCGTCGATGACGGGTGTGGTGTGACATGCCCTGCATTTGCGCAGGAATTTCTCGAGGAAACCCGGCGTTGTGATCTGCCCGGTGGGGTTATTGGGTTGACATAAGAACACCATGTCGATAGTCTCATCGAGGGCAGAGAGAAAATCTTCGGTGAGCTTAAAATCGTTTTCTTCTTTTAAGAAAACGTATTCCACTTCGCACCCGACGGTTTTGAGCGCGGACGCGTACTCTGCAAAGGTCGGCGCGGGTAGTAATGCGCGGCGCGGCTTTTTCGCGAGCACGAGCCGAAAAATCAGGTCTGCGGCGCCGTTGCCGCAGAGGATCTGCGCGGCGGGCACGTTTTCGCTTGCGGAAAGCTTTTGGCGCAGATCTCTGCAAAGTGGGTCGGGGTAGCGGTCTGCGGTGGGCAATGCGTTTAGGATGGCCTGTGCGACACCCGTGGGCAAGCCGAGCGGGCTGACGTTTGCGGAAAAATCGAGCGCGTCGTGCCCGAACTTTGCGCGATAACCGGCCCAGTCGCCGCCATGTGTGAGTTCCATGTTCTCTCCCCCTTTACAGTAAAATGAACGCCGCGCGGATGAGCAGCCCGAGCGCGAGCGCCAAAATGCTTTCGACGTACATCATGCGGTCGGCCTTTAAGATGTCCTCCGGTACGACCGGGCGCAGCGGGTCGCCGATCGTCGGTTTATCGTAGTATTCGCCGAAATAATATGCGGGCCCGGCGAGCTGCACACCGAGCGCCCCGGCGCAGGCGCTTTCCGTCTGCGCGCTGTTGGGGCTTGCGTGATTGCGGCGGTCGCGCCGCCAGATCTTCCACGCGCCCTTGACGCTGTTGCCCGTAAGCCCTGCCGCAAGCACCCATAAAAGCGCCGCGAGGCGGCTTGGAATGTAGTTTGCGGCATCATCGAGTTTTGCGGGGATGCGGCCAAAATTCAGGTACTTTTCGTTTTTATATCCGAGCATGCTGTCCATGGTGTTGATGGCTTTGTAGGCCAGCGCGAGCGGCGCGCCGCCGATGAGCATGTAAAGAAGCGGTGCGATCACGCCATCGCTGGCGTTTTCGGCAACGGTCTCAACGGCGGCTTTCGTCACGCCCTCCATGGAAAGCGCGTCGGTATCGCGCCCGACGATACGGGCAACAGCCTTGCGCGCGGCGGGGAGGTCGTTTTTCTTGAGTTCCTTGTAGACGTTGCAGCTTTCCAGCACGAGCCCCTTCGCGGCGAGCGACTGCGCGCACCAGAACATTTGAATAGCGAGCCCAAGCACCCAGTGGATTTTATAAAATAAAAAGCACACCACGCCGGAAAGCAGGAATGTGCTGACGGGCAGGATAAACGCGGTGATCGCGCCGCCGATGCGCTCGCCGCGCGGCGTTTTGGGCAAGATTTTCCGCAGGTTTTTATCTAAAAAAGAGATGACTTTGCCCATGTACACGACCGGATGCGGCAGCCATAGGGGGTCGCCGAAGATCGCGTCTAAAATGAAGCCGCCGAGGACGGCGTAAAAAATCAGCATGTGCCCTCCTTTGTGTACTGCACGGTGTCGACGAGGTATAAAATGTGCTTTTCCTGCCAATCGCGGGCATCGAGCACGTAGCCGCCGGCGGTTGGCGCACACCATTCGTAGTAATTTTTATGCGGCACAGCGTACTTTTCCATGACGGACATCTGCGTGCCGCCGTGTGCAACGATGACGAGCATCTCGTTACCATTTTGAATAGATCGATTTAGCAGCATTTCAAATGCTTTGCAGACACGCGCGCTGAAATCCGCCTTGCATTCGCCGCCAGGGCAGGTGCTTTCGCAGTTTGAATCCACCCATGCGCGGTAAGCTGCATCATGCTCCATTTCTTTATAATTGCGCCCCTCAAATACGCCGAAATTCATTTCGCGAAGATCGTTTACGGGGATATATTTTGCGCTTGGGAACAGCACCTCCGCCGTTTGCTTTGTGCGCTTTAACGGCGTGATATAGACGGTTTTCGGGGAGAAATCGGCCTGCTTTAGCGCGGCAAGACCGGCCGGAGAAAGCGGAATATCCGTCGTGCCCTGGTAGCGATGCTCGAAATTGTACTCCGTTTCGCCGTGGCGCAGCAGGTAAATTTTCATTTGGGCAGTTCCCCTTTCAGGACAGTCGGAATGCCGCAGAACATCTGCACAACGCAGTCGGCACGCGCGGCGAGCAGGCACGCCAGGCGGCCGGCTTTTTCGCGGTTTGCGCGCTCTGCGGCATCAATAGGCACAACACCGCCGCCGACCTCCGTCGCGGTGATAACGTCGTAATTTTCAGATATCATTTCAGCAAGTGCATCGAGATCTTCGGTCGTTTTGACCTGCTCCTGTACCTCAAGGCAGCATGTGCCGCCGAGCTTTTGTGCAAACGTACGCTTGCCGCTATACAGCGGCCCTGTGATGAACACCATTACAAAATTCCTCCCCACTGGCACACGGCGAGCGCCGTCAACATGGCGAGCTCTGCCCTTTGCAGAAACCACCCGGCAAGGTCGCCCGTGATGCCGCCAAATTGCTTTTTAGAGACCGCATAATAGCGCCAAAAGACGAGTAAAGCGGCCAAAGTTTCCGCCCATCCGCCGAGTGCGGTCATTGCGGCGCTGAGTACAACTACATATATAATCAGAACGCGGCGCACCGTTATGCGGTCTGCGGCTTCCGCAAAGGTATGCGCAAGGCCGGTGTTTTTCGCCATAGGAAACAACGCTACGGCGAGGCCCGAAAGCGCGCGCTCCAAAGTGAGCGCCAAGGTCCAGATCACGCCAAAACGCAGCGTAAATTTCACGGAAGCGCACAGTGCAAAATACAGTATGAAATATGTGCACAAGCGAATAACGGCAAACGCGCCGCAGTGCGGGTCTTTTAAGATTTCGAGCTTCTTTTCTGCATCGCCGTAGCTGGAAAGCGCGTCGCACGTATCGGCAAAACCATCCAAATGGATGCCGCCCGTAACGAGCACGGGAACGAGGCAAAAACCTGCCGCGCGGACAAGCTCCGGCACGGGCAAAATGCCGACCAAACACCACAGCGCGCCGCACACCGCGCCGATGAGCGGGAACGCGCACAGCGAGTACCGCATGTTTTTCGGCGTCCATTCAAATTGCGGCATGGGGATCGCCGAGAACATGGCGAACGCCACGGCGATCGTCTGCAAGACCGTCATACCTTGTTTCCTCCTTTGTAATACACCGGGATGCCGCACACCACGCGGCAAACGTTGTCGGCGCGGGCGGCGATGCCGTTTTGAATCTGCGCCAGCGCTTTTAGGTACAGGTCTGTTTCGCCTGCGTAATCCGCGCCGCCGCTGAACACCTCATTGCCGACGACGATCAAGTGTTCACATTGTTTATATAGCGTTTCAATACCACGCAGTACAGCTTCGGCTGTATTCGCACCCGCACCGTTGGGATTATAAAGCTCGTTTGCGGTCAGGTTACCGAGGTCCTCGAGCAGCACAGTTCCGCGATTTGGCAGTTTAATTTTGTCAATATGAATAGGCGCTTCAATTGTTTCAAACTGCTTTTCGCGGCGCATGGCGCGGTGCTTTTCGACGCGTTTGGCGCACTCCTCGTCCCACACCTGCATGGTGGCGAGGTAGTAGCGCGGCAGCGGGAACGTTAGAGTCAGGCTTTCGGCATAGGCGCTTTTGCCGCTTGCCGCGCCGCCGATGACGAGCGTCAGCATTGCGGGGTGTACGGCGCGATGCCGCCCTCCGCGAACGAATAGCAGTTGTTGTAAACCGCGAGCGCCATGTCCCACAGCGGCAGGCTCGCGACCGCGCCGGTGCCCTCGCCAAGGTGCATATTTGCCGTGATGAGTGGCTTTTTGCCGAGCGCCTCCAAAACGATGCGCGCCGCCGGCTCCGCCGAAACGTGGCTTGCGAACATGGCTTTTTTTGACGCCGGGCACAGCTGCGCCGCGCACAGAGCCGCCACGCTGCTGATGAACCCGTCGATGACAACGGGAACTTTCTCCAACGCGCCGCTCAAAAAGACGCCGCACAGCCCTGCAATGTCCAGGCCGCCGAGTGCCGCCAGCACGCCAAGCACGTCGGATTTATCCGGGTGGTTGACCTCGATGCCCTTGCGGATGACCTCGATCTTGCGGCGGAGACCATCGTTAGAAAGTCCCGCGCCGCGGCCGGTCATCTCCTCCGGTGTACGGTCGAGCAAAACGCAGCTCACAGCAGCGGAGGTCGTCGTGTTGCCGATGCCCATTTCACCCGTTGCGAGGAGCCTTGTGCCCTGCGCTTTCTGCGCACGAACGAGCGAAATACCATGCTCGATGGCCGCCAAAACGTCCTCGCGGCGCATGGCGGGGCCGGTGGTGAAATCGTCCGTACCCGCACGCACGCGGCAGTTTTGCACCCCATCTACGGGCACGCCCGCAATGCCCATATCGACCGGGATCACTATGCAATTTGTTGTTTCCGCCATTTTGCAGACACTTGTTTTGCGCTGCGCAAGATTCTGCAAAACGGCGCGCGTCACGTCGCTGCCGGACTGGCTGACACCCTGCGCGATGACGCCGTTATCCGCGCACAACACCAAAACCGCGCGCTTTGAAAAGTCGAGCTGCGCCGAGCCCGTGAGCGCGGCGGCATCTTCTAATAGCAGCTCGAGGTCGCCGAGCCCGCCGAGCGGCTTTGCGAGCGACGCCCAGTGCGCATGGGCCGCTTTGCGCGCGGCTTCATCCGGCGGCGTGACCATTTTGAGCAAATTTTTGAGTTCCGTTTCCGTCATGTTTTATCCCTCATATAGCGGCGGGCGGCATCCGCAAAACGCAGCGGCAGCGGCGTGCCCGCCCAGTATAAATGCGGAAAACCCGCGTAAAAATGTTCGTTTGCAAAGGCGCAGTCCCATGTGCGGCCGTTCGATTTTTTCGCGATGCACGCCGCGCCATTTTCGGTGGAATCCCAGTGGTGAAACTCGTGCACGGGAAGCGACTCGCCTTTTTTGAGCAGCATGTTGTCCTCTTTTGCGGTGAGCGTTGCGTAGCCGAACCGCACGAGGTGACCGATCTTGAAGCCGTCGCCGGGCAGCACGCCGACCATATTATATTTATCGCCGTCTGCGCCCTCGAGCGTTTGCCCCAAGTAGAGGAATCCGCCGCATTCTGCCGCGGTGGGCAGGCCATTTTTAATTGTAGTTTTGATGCATGAAAGCATTTTTGTGTTTTCGCTGAGCGCTTTTGCATACAGCTCCGGATAACCGCCAGGCAGATACAGACCGCCGACGTTTTTTGGCAAATCCGCATCGTGCAGCGGGCTGAAAAAGACCAGCTCTGTGCCAGCCTCTCGGAACGCCTCGAGCGTTTCGGCGTAGGTAAAGCAAAAGGCTTCATCGCGCGCGACGGCGATGCGCACATCGGGCTTTGGATATTCCGTTTTTTGTGTTACAGGCGCAGGGCGGTCGAAAATTCGCAGGAGCTTTTCAAAATCAACGGTCTTCTCAATTGTTTCGCGCAAAATTGCAATTTTTCTTTGCAAATTTTCGATTTCACCGGCAGTTTTGAGCCCTAAGTGGCGGCTTTCAACAGCAGCTTCGGGCACCGGCGGCAGGTAGCCGACAACGGGTAAACCGGTTTCTTTTTCGAGCATCGGCGCTAAAATATGATATAAATTTTCTTTGCATTCATTTAGTAAAATACCGGCTATACGGTGCGGCGTGCGGAAGGACATCAGCCCCTGCACCTCAGCCGCGAGCGTGAGGCTTGCGCCCTTCGGACGCAGGACGAGCAGCACAGGCAGATTCAGCGTATCGGCGAGGTGCCACGCACTTGCGGTGTCGCTCGTGCCGCCAAGACCGTCGTAATAGCCCATTGCACCCTCACAAATTGCAGCATCGTGGCCGGCAGTATTTTTGCCATAAATATTTCGCACTATTTCCGGTTTCGAGAAAAATAAATCGAGATTATGACTATCCACGCCAAGCACATTGCGGTGGAACATGGGGTCGATGTAATCGGGACCGGATTTGAACGCACAGGGGTTCAGCCCACGCGCTTTGAGCGCCGCAAGCAATGCGATGGTGACCGTTGTTTTGCCGCTGCCGGAGTTTGGCGCGGCGAGGAGCATTTGCAGCATATCATTCCCTCACGATCAAAAAAACGGGATTATTCGCCTTCATCAGGTGCATTCCGCCGACCGAATTGCTGCGGCTGACGGCAATTTGTGTGACCTGCGCGGTCAATCCGTGGGTGGCAAAGGCCACAATCGCCGTTTGCAGCGTCTCAAGTGCGATGGCGGAAACGCACAGACGGGCGTTCGGATTTGCGTTTAGCACAGCATCGATAATCTCTGTGAGATTTCCCTTGCTACCGCCGACAAACACAGCATCCAGCGCGGGAAGATCCGCTAATTTTTCCGGTGCCTTACCCTCGATGAGTGTCAAGTTATGTATATCAAATTTATCGCGATTTTGCTTTATCAACGCACAAGCATCTGCTTCACACTCCACAGCATAGACATGGCCGCGCGGTGCAGCAAGCGCCATTTCTACGCTGACGCTGCCGGTGCCCGCACCGATGTCCCAGAGAATATCGGTTGGGCGAACGGCAAGTTTTGCAAGCGCCGCGGCGCGAACTTCCTGCTTTGTCATGGGGGTTTTGCCGCGGATGAATGCGTCATCCGGCAAGCCGGGCACACGCTGCACGGGTATTTTGCATGCACGCACGAGCAGCACACACAGCGGTGCAAAATTTGTTTCAGACATTTTTTGTACGGTATTTTGAATGATTGTTTCTTTGGCTGTGCCAAGATTTTCGCCGACGACTACCTTCACCTTTCCCCACCCGGCTTCGGCAAGCTTTGCGCAGATCACTGCTGGGGTCACTTCGCCGCCTGTCAGGAAAAAAGTGGGTTTGCCCGTGCTGCACGCAGCGACGGGGTCGCATGCGCAGCCGTGTGCGGACACAAGGTTCCAATCCTGCCACGGCTCGCGGAGGGCCGCGGACAGCAGCTGCACGCTGGAAAGCCCCGAAATCACGGTGTATTTCATTTTGCGTTCATCGAGCGCGCGGCACAGCGCTGAAGCGCCGGAATAGAAGCCCGTGTCACCGCTGTACACAAGTGCAATAAATTGTTCCTTTGTTGTTTCAAGTAAGAACAGAATCTCATCAATTTTATACATGGCTATGCGATTTTGCGTGCAGGTCTCCGGCAGGTTTTCGAGCAATCGTTTTGCGCCGATGATGAGCGTGGCTTCCTGCAACGCTGCAAGCCCCTGTGCGGTTATGCTTCCGGACACGCCGCTCCCTGTGCCGACCAATGTGATTTTCATAGTAATTCTTTGCACCTTTCAAGGATCATTCCTGCGGTCTCTCCGTTTTCTTGCGGACGGCGCAGTACGATGAGATGTGCGCCGCAATCCTCACATGCTTTCGCTTTTTCTGCAAAGCCGCCGGCCGCGCCGCCATCTTTGGTGACGAGCCACTCTATGTTGAATTGCTTGAGGATCGCACAATTCAATTCATACGAAAACGGGCCCTGCATCGCGATGATATTTTTGTGCGGAACGTTGATATTTTCACACGCGCGAACACCGTCAACCGTAGGTAAAACGCGCGGATAAATCCGCTCTGTATCTATGCTTTTGAAGCTTATCAGCTCTTTCGCACCGGTCGTGAGCAGGATGTTTCCGGCGGTATTTTTGAGATAGTCCGCCGCTTCTGCCGCCGTTTTAAGCACGGTGCTGTTCTTCGGCAATTTACTTTCGGCACGTAGTAGACGATGATACTCAACGCCTGTCGTTTCGCACGCTTCGCGAATGGCGCGCGTAGCTTCTACCGCGTAGGGATGGGTCGCATCCACACAGATTGCTGCACCGTGCAGGAGTACAGCCATCTCCGCGGCGGTGAGCCTTCCCACATGAATCGTAATATTTTCATTCTCGTCTTGTTCTTCTGCGCCGATTGCTGTTGCGACGCTGACGAGAACCTCTGCACCGAGCGCTGCAAGCGTGGTTGAGAACTGCCTGCCCTCAGTGGTACCGCTGAACACAACAGCCTTCATATGGTGCGATACCCCCTTGGCGTTACCATTTTATTTTGCATACTTTTTGTCTCTTTGTTGCCTATATAAACGGTCGTGAACATGTCGACCTGCGTGTTTTCGAGCTCGCGGAGCGTTAAAATCTCGCTTTGCTGCCCATCCCTGCCGATGTTACGCACGATGCCGCAGACAGTCTCTTCCGGCTTGCCGTTTTGGAGCAGAATACGAACAGCGCGCTGCAAGTAATCCGGGCGGCCTTTCGAGGACGGGTTGTAGATCGCCATGCAAAAATCGCCCATGGCGGCGCAGGCGAGGCGCTTTTCGATCATCTCCCACGGGGTGAGGCGGTCCGAAAGCGAGATGACGCAGAAATCGTGCGCGAGCGGTGCGCCCAAAACCGCGCCGCCGCTGAGCGCCGCGGTGAGCCCCGGGATGGCCTCGATCTCGACGCTCGGATAATCGGGCGCAAGCTCCAAAATTGGGCTCGCCATGCCGTACACGCCGGCATCTCCAGAGCAGACGAGTGCCACAGTTTTGCCGCTTTGCGCGGTTTCGAGCGCCCAACGGCAGCGGTCGATCTCCCGTGTCATGCCCGTCGCGTACACCTCTTTTTCGGGGTAAAACGGGCGGATGAGGTCGATGTAGACGGTGTAACCGCATAGCACATCGGCATTTTCGAGCGCCGTTTTCGCCTGTGCGGTCAAAAACTGCGGGTCGCCGGGGCCGAGGCCCACAACGTAAACGAGATTTCGGTTCATTTCATGCGCTCCAATCCGGGGTAAAGGGTTTTGCGGCGACCGCGAAGGTCACGCCGTTATAGATATGTTTTGGGATCATCAGCACGCCGTTTGAAGCCAGCACCGCCGCGCGGGCACAGACGTTATCGACGCCGGTCACCTGCTGCACGAACGTGGACGAGGTGAATTCGCCCGGCGCATTTTTAAGCTCTTCAGCCGTATAAAAATCGATTTTAAAGCCATGATTCTTGCAAAACTCCAAGAGCCCTTGCTCGTCTTTTTTGAGGTCTATGCTCGCGCAGGCGCAGATGCTTTGCGGTGGAAGAGCAGCCTTTTTACAAAATTGTTGAAATGTTGCTTCTATATGTCCAGCCGATATACCGCGCTTGCAGCCGATGCCGAGCACGCAGATCTTTGGAATGAGGTGCAGCGCATCGCCTTTCGGGTGAAGTGTTACGGAAAAATCAGCAGGATGATCTTCGTCTGACGGGAAAATATTTGCAGGCGGCGCACCGGTAATTTGCCACTCTGCGCTATAATAAACGGCCTTTCCGGCGAGCAGCGCGCTGCTGACGGTTTTGATACGCTCGGGCTCGAGCACGTGGCAATTCTGCGCTTTTGCCCATTCATCCACAGCGAACACGCCCTCGATGTCGGTCGCGGTCGTGATGACCGGCACCGCGCCGCAGACAGAGGCGAGCTCTTTTGCGAGGGCGTTCGCGCCGCCGAGGTGGCCGGATAAAATCGGAATCGCGAACCGCCCGCGCTCATCGAGCACGATCACAGCCGGGTCGCTCGCCTTGCTTTTGCAGTGCGGCGCGATGGCGCGCACGGCGATACCAACGGCCCCGATGAAGATAAGCGCATCGTTTTTCGGAAAGTTTTCGGCTGTCCAATCAGATAATTTTACGCCGTTTCTGCCGCCGCGGCTGATGCTGCCCAGGTGTGAAAAAGCCAGTGCTTTTGCGAGTTTCATCCCGGTTTCGGTAAAAGCGATATACGCGCACTTCATGCTTTGCTGCCTTTCCGGTACTCTGTTGTAAACGCGGGGTCGTAGAGCTTGCTGCGGTCATAGACTGCACCGAGGAAATCGCCGACGACGATGAGCGCCGTTTTGGTGATGCCCGCTTTATGCACGCTTTCGGCCAGATTGCCGACGGTGCAGCGTACGATTTTCTCCTCTGGCCACGTGGCTTTGTAGACGACCGCCGCGGGCGTGGAAGCCATATATGCGCCCTGCAAAAGCGCCTGCTGCACCTGATCGACAAGGCCGACGGAAAGGAAAATCACCATGGTCGCGCCGTGCATGGCAAGGCTTTGCAGCTTTTCGCCTTCCGGCACTGGCGTGCGGCCTTCCATGCGCGTGATGATGACCGTTTGACTAACAGCGGGCAGAGTGTACTCGGCGTTTAACGCTGCCGCTGCTCCGCAAAAGCTGGAAACGCCGGGTGTGTCGTCATATGGAATATTTTCCGCATCGAGCACATCCATTTGCTCACGAATTGCACCGTAAAGGCACGGGTCTCCGGTATGCAGACGGACTGTTATTTTGTTGCTTTTTTCGTTTTCACGCATAACGGAAAGCACGTCTTCCAGCGTCATTTTTGCGCTGTTATAGATCGTGCAGTCTGCTTTTGCGAGGCCCAAAAGCGCGGGGTTGACGAGACTGCCGGCATAGATGATGCAATCGGCCGTTTGCAGAAGCGCCGCGCCGCGCTGTGTGATGAGGTCCGGCGCGCCGGGGCCGGCACCGACAAAATGTACCATGTTTACAACTCCTTCCACTTTTGCAGCAATTTTTCTGCGGTTTCGGTTTGCCCGAGGGGGCCGGTTTGGTTGGAAAACAGCACTGCGCCGATTTGGAACGCGCCTGCCGCGCGGCGCTCAAGGTGCAGCTGCACGGCGTTGATCAGGCCGCGCATGACAGGCTCGCGCAAGTCATTTTCATCTAATATATCGATGCAGGCATCGGTCGTTGCGGCCTGCATCAGCGCTTCGCAAACCTCTTTTTTTGCGCCCGCAAGCGCTGCATATGTGCAGAAAAGCTCCGTGCGGCAGTCTGCCATGCGGGAATGCGTGTTCATGATGCCGCCTGCAACCTTTACGAGCTTGCCGATGTGCCCGACGAGCAAAATCTCTTCAAAATGCTCCGTTGCAGCAGCATCGAGCGCATCGCCGATGAAATTTGAGCACTTCACGACGGGAATTTCAAGGAGCGCGGGGTAGGTCTCGCGCAGATAATCGAGGCCGTAGTTGCCGGGCGTCAAAATCAGGCGGTGCGCACCGCTCTTGAGGGCTGCCTGGCGGATTTCGAGCTGCATCGTATCGACGATGGCCTGCTGGCTCATGGGCTCCACGATGCCGCTGGTGCCGAGCACCGAAAGACCGCCGATGACACCGATATGCGGGTTGAACGTCTTTTTCGCCGCCTCTTCCCCGCCTTCGATGGAAACGACCACGGAAAAGCCGCCGGTGTACTCAAACGCTTTGGCTTCCTTTAAGAGGGCTTCGGTGATCATCTCGCGCGGGACGTGGTTGATGGCCGCCGCGCCGACGGGCTGGTCGAGCCCGGGCTTTGTCACGCGGCCAACGCCCTTGCCGCCCTCGATTTGGACGACACCGGTTTCATCGGGCAAAAGCGTCACGTTCGCGATGACAGGCAGACCGTCTGTGGCATCGATGTCATCGCCGCCATCCTTGCGAATGGCGCACACGGCGCCGGTTTCGGTTTTCTCGCAGTAGAGCGGCGCGACCTCGACGACGATGCCTTTTGGCGTGCGCAGACCGACCGTTTCCGGAGCCTTGCCGGTGAAAAGCATGCGCGCTGCACCGGCGGCACCGAGCGCCGCACATGTGCCGGTCGTATAGCCGCAGCGCAACAATTTTTGTCCGCTGCGAATGTAGTGCTCGAACTTCGGCAGTTCTTTTTTGCCGAACAGAAAGGTGTATTCCTCATCGGACATATTGAATAATTTTTGTATATTTTCTTTTTGAAATGCGTCCTTGACAGTCATAACGTCTGAAACGCCGTTTTTAGAGACGCAGACAACGGCATCGGAGAGCTTCTGCGCGAGGTCAAGCTCGTGCAGGCTCAGGATGATCGCAGTGCTCTTTTCTTTGGCGAGGCGACGCAGGATCGTCATGAGCTCCGCTTTGCCTTTGACATCGAGAAAAGAAGTCGGCTCATCTAAAAACAAAATTTCCGGCTGCTGGCAAACTGCCCGTGCCAGAAGGACACGCTGGCGCTGGCCGTCGCTGATCTTATCGAAATCGCGGTCGGCGATCTCTTCCGCATTTACGAGGCGCAAGGCATCGAAAACCTGCTTTTTGTCCTCTTCAGAGAGGATGCCGAGACGGCCGGTATAAGGGTAACGCCCCGCCGCGGCGGCATCGAAGCACGTCGTAAGCTCCGTGCGATTCGTATGCGGCACCATCAGCGCCATTTTGCGCGCGCGGGCGTTCGGCGTGTATGTTGTGAGGGACTGCCCGTCGAGCAAAACGGCTCCGCCCCGCGGCGCAAGCTGGCCCGCAAGCGTTTTCATGAGAGTCGATTTACCTGCGCCGTTCGGTCCGATAAGCGTTAAGATCTGCCCGCGTTCGGCGGCGAATTTGATATGCACCAAAAGCGGCGAGTTGTAGCCGACCGCAAGGTCATTTGCTTCGCAATAACTCAAGCTGCCGCCTCCCTTCTCTGCTTGCGCATAAGCAGCAAAATGACCACCGGCGCGCCGAAAATGGCCGTGACAGAGCTGATGGAAAGCTCTGTTGGCGCGAACACGCTGCGCGCGATGAGGTCACACAAAAGGCAAAATGCTGCACCGCCTAAAACGCACCCCGGCAGCACGTGCAGGGGCTTTGCACTGCGGAGTGTGCGCTTTACGAGATGCGGCACCGCGATGCCGACAAAGGAGATCGGCCCCGCAAATGCCGTGACGCATGCTGCGAGCAAGCTGGATAATAACACGAGTGCGACCGAAAACGGACGCACGGAAACGCCGACGCTTTGCGCATAGGCTTCACCCATTTGGTACGCCGCCATCGGCTTCGAGAGCATAAACGAAAGCACAAGGCATGGCAGGACGATGACGGCCGCCGTGAGAACGTTTTCCCACGTCATGCCGGAAAAGCTGCCCATGGACCAGTTGTGGAGATTCACGATGTTGGAATCCTGCGCGAATGCGACAATGATGTCCGTGACAGCCGAACAGATGTAGCCGATCATCACGCCGCAGATGACGAGCACGCCTGCGCGCTTCACGCGCTGCGAGACGAGCAGGACAAAGCTCATGGCTGCCATTGCGCCGATGAACGACGCTATGATCAGTGTGAGCGAGCTTGTGAGCAAGCCGTGATTCAAGAACATAACCATCGTCAGCGCGACGGCGAGCTTTGCGCCGCCGGATATGCCCATGACGAACGGCCCGGCGATGGGGTTTGCAAAAAAAGTCTGCAGCAAATAGCCCGCAACGGACAGCGCCGCACCGAGCAAAACGACCATAACGGCGCGCGGAAGGCGTAAATCCAATATGATCTTCTGCGCAAGCGCGTTATCCCCTGCGCCGAAAAGCGTCTGCAGGACGTCTTTTGCGGAAAGCGCCGTGCTGCCGCAGAAAATGTTCAGCAAAAGCAAAACAAGCAGTACCAAAGCGAGCGCAAGATATGAAATTGTCAGCCGTTTTGTGCCGTTTTGTTTCATGGTTTCCTCAGCTTACATGTGTTAAAAATTTAAGTTCATCTTCGTTGACGTCGTTCGGGGTTTCTGCCACGAACACACGGTTCATGTCCAAAATCAAATCGGGCAGCTCCATGCTTTCCTGAAAAAGGCTTTGCGTGGTACACCAGACATTGCCGTTCTGCACAGCCTTGAAATCCGCCAGCATAGGGCATTTTGCAAGAAGCTGCTCGGTCGTTTCGACCTTGCCCTCGATGGTGCTGTTGTAGATCAGAACATCGGCATCCTTTGCGCCGGCGTAGAACTCCTCAAGCGAAAGGTTGATCGTCGCGAGGCTGTTGCCGTTATCAGTCAGATCGGAGAAAACATATTTGCCGCCCGCCATGTCGATCATTTTCGAGACGTAATCGTTCGATTTGCGCACCGTGACGAGATTGTTCGACGTTACGGAGAAAAACGCTGCCGTTTTGCCGGTGGATTCCTGCTCCAAAAGCGGCTGAATGCGCTGCACCTGCTCGTTGAAGAACGCTTCGGCCTCCGCCTCTTTATCAAACAGGATGCCGTAAAGCTTCACCCATTCCATGCGCGCCAAGGGGTCAGATTCGTAGCTGGAGCGCTCGACGAGCACGGGGGTGCCGAACTTTTCGAGCTGCTCTTTGACTTCCGGCGTGTGGTAGATCATTGTGTTTTCAATCGCGAGGCCGCAGCTTGAGGAGACGATCAGCTCGTAATCCGGCGCGCTGTATTTTCCGGCGTATAAAACCTCGCCGTTTTCCATGGCTTCTTTCGCTTTTGGCAGATACCAATTTTCGGCGTTCGTGCCGGAGAGCGTGATGTAACTTAACGCATCAAGCTTTAAGATTGGGTCCATCGCGGACGTGGAGACGAGGTAGACGTTCTCAAGTGGCTGCTGCAAAACGGTGATATCCTCCGGCAAATCCTCCGGCACGACGCCGTTTTCCGGCACGACGAGGTAGCGGGCATTCTGAATGGTGATGAGCCTTGTACCGCCGGTGCACTCGTCCACGGTGAACTCTTTCGCGTATTCGAGCGGATAGGCGCTTTCGACTTGAAAATCTGCTTGCGTTTCATCGGCCTGCGCTGGGCTTGATGTACTCTCAGGCTGTGCCGGGTTTGCTGCGCAGCCCGTGAAAGCCAGAAGCAAAAGCGCCGCTAAAAGCGCTGTAAGCCGTCTCATGCGGTAAGAGACGCGCTGTCAAACGTCAGGGTGTATTCGATCTCGTGCGGAGTGCTCATGGCGGTGGTATCCGCCGTAACGGCAAGTGCGGTATCGAGTGCGGCGACGGGAATTTCAAACACGGAGTTGCCTTCGGTATTGACGGGCAGATACTTTTCGCCGTCCACGATCATGTAATCGTAGTTTGGGCTGCTCCATGTGATCTCCGCGGTCATTTTGCCGTCCGCAACGATGAGCTCCGTGGGGCTCTCGATTGTTGCACGGCCGGAACCGCCCTCAAGCGTGACGTTGCACGTATACGTGCCATCCTTCGGGACTTCGGTCTCTACGTCGCTTGCGGTGTCCTCAACGATCGGCTGCGGGTCACGCACGCTGACCTTGTGGTCGTACCACGTGCCCTTCGTGCCGATGAGCGCAAGGTCAAAATCTTTATCGACGCTTTTCAACGGGATGTCAAAGCCGTAGACTTCTTCCGATGTGCCGTCTTTATAGGTGACGGTATCGGTGGTCGGCTGAAGCCATTCGCTTTCGTTCTGCTTTGCGTCCTCTGCCGTACCGAGGTACAGATTTAAGATCTTCTTAGAACGCAGGCTGACGTGGAACGTCATCACGCCGTTTTCAACTGTCAGCGTACCCATGCCCTCGCAAGTTTCGTTCGCCTGAAACATAGAGCTGTCCGTTTTGAACTCTGCCGTGTACACGCCGTCTTCCGGCACAACGTCCGGCTCTTCGGTGGGGGTGGGCTCTGCGCTTGAAACGGAAGTTTCGGAAGACGCACTGCTTTCATTCGTATTGCCTGCGCACGCGCTGCACCCGAAGATCAGGAGAGCTGAGAGCAAAAGGGCTGTAATCTGCTTCTTTTTCATTTTGTTATACCTCTTCAAACATAAGCGATAAGCGCCCGAAGAGTGATTCTCTCCGGGCGCTGTGTTTACGGATTAGCCATTCAGGGAATCGATCGCTGCCTGCGCGTGGTCGATGTAGATCTGCTGAACATCCCCAATCTCACCGAGACCCGCAATCTGCGTATCAACGCTGTCGAAGCAGTCCGCAGCCTTGAACTGGCTCAACCAGGAATCTTCATCGTCGCCAGCCATATCGTTGTTGGCATGGTCACCTGCAACGACCATCAGCGGACGGAGCACAACCTTCGTAAAGCCTGCTTCCTTTACCTTTTCGATAACGGCTTCGCAGGAGGTGTCTTCCGGCTCACCCTCAACGGTGCCGATGAATACGTTCGTGTAGCCGAGTGTTTCCATGGTGGTCTGCATCTGGCTGTAACTGACCTTTGCAACATGCGCCGTACCGTGGCCCATAAAGACGAATGCGGTACCGCCTTCTGCAGCGGCAGCGACGTCATCATAACCGGCGGTTTTCACAGCTTCAGCTGTGATGGCCTTTGCAACAGCTTCCTTATCCGCGTTGATAACCGTCGCGTCGTCGCCCACTTCGCCGAGCAGCGGCTCTGCAACAGCGATGCCCTCAAATTTATCCTTATACCGGTCAAGCAACTCGTTCATCTCGTCGTACTCTGCGCCGTGCATAAGATGCGTCGGCTGCACAACGAGGTTCTTAACACCGTTTGCAATAGCGCGATCAAGCGCCTGCTGCATGTTATCGATCTTCTCATCGTCACGCGCCTGCACGTGGTTGATGATGATCTGAGCAGTGAACGCGCGGCGGACAGACCAATCCGGGTAGGCTTCCTGCAGAGCGTCCTCAATGCCCTTGATATCCTTTACGCGACTGTCGTTGAAGGACGTACCGAAGCTGACAACGAGCAGCTCGTTTTCGCCGATTTCGTCTTCGTTGCGCGGATCGTCCTTTGCGGCGTCGCCCGTATCGCGGCCGAAGTAATCCGGGTCTGCGTTATCGCCTTCCACAAGCTCCTTCTGGGCATCGGTCAGCGCATCCCAAGCCTCTTTGGCTTCCTTGCACTCTGCATCGGTGTTCTCATTGCGCTCCTGCACATAGATCGCATCGATGAGGTCTGCAACGTTCTTTGCTGCCATTTCGTCTGTTACCTCCTCCGTCTCGCTTTCGGTGCTGCTTTCCTCTGCGGAGCTCTCGCTGCTTTCGGCAGCGGAGGACGTGCTGCTCTCCTCAGAAGAGGCGCTCGAAGACGTGTTGCTGCCGCAGCCTGCCGTTGCAGCTGTGAGCATTGTGATCGCCATTAAAACCGCGGCGGTCTTTTTCCATGTAAATTTACTCATGGTGTTTGCTTCCTTTCCCGGGCAATACTGCCCAACCATAATTTTTCCGCTGAAAGAAAGGTACAGGAAACTAAGGCCTGCTTGCCCGCCGTTTTTCAGGCGCAGCAAACACACCATAAAGCCCATGCGAAAAAACCGAGGTCTTTTGCGCTGCTGAAACTTACAAAATTAAATAGAACGGCAACACAAAAAGACCCCGGCATATTGTCAGAGCATTTTCGGTACAACCAATTCCTCGTGATTTGGAGTAAGATACTCCCGTACCAACACACAGGCAGGTTTCCCGGCTGAAAGATCGTCATCTGCCGCCGCCTTCCCAAGCTATGCTCAGTGACCGGCAAAACGCCATGGCGGCAAACTCCCTTATCACGGTGACGAGATCGTGCGGGATTTGCACCCGCTTCCCTTTTACCCTTTTCTATATGTCTTAAAGGACATACGAAAGGCACCTGTTGTTTTCATTCAGTTTTCGCAGTTCAGTATAGCACAGGAAATGCAAAAAAGCAAGAATAACCGCCGGTTTTCGCAGGTTTTGACAATGCGGCGGAATTTTAACCAAAAGCGTATTGAATTTTTGCTGCAAACGTGTATAATGTATATGAAAATTGATGTGCAGGCTGCCGAGTGGCGGCGGCTTGCTTTTATCAGGGAGGAATTGAATTTGGTCAAAGTTGCAATGATCGGCGTTGGCGCCATCAGCGGCATTTACCTTAAGAACATCACGACGGTGTTTAAAGAGGTAGAGCTCATCGGCGTTTGCGACCTCATCCCGGAGCGCGCGGAAAAAGGCGTGCAGACGGTGAAGGAATACATAGAAGCGGGCGCGAAAGCCCCCGTGCCGAAGATCTATAAGGACATGTATGAGGCGTTTAACGACCCCGAAGTGCAGGTCGTTTTGAACCTGACGCGTCCGTATGAGCACTATGAGGTGACAAAAGCGGCGCTTCTGCACGGCAAGCATGTGTTCTCCGAAAAGCCGCTTGCGGCAGATATGGAGGAAGGCGACGAGCTTGTTGCCCTTGCGGAAGAAAAAGGTCTTTTGATGGGCGGTGCGCCGGATACGTTCATGGGCGCGGGCATTCAGACCGTGCGCAAGCTTGTGGATGACGGGTACATCGGCGACATTGTTGCGGCGAACTGCGCGATGATCTGCCACGGCCACGAGACCTGGCACCCGGACCCGGAGTTCTATTATAAGCGCGCAGGCGGCCCGATGATGGACATGGGCCCGTACTATGTGACGGCGCTTGTGCAGCTCATCGGCGAAGCGAAGGGCGTCATCGGCATGACGAAAAAGACATTCCCGGAGCGCATCATCACGTCCGAGCCGCACTACGGCGAGAAGATCGACGTTGATATCGACACGCACCTGACGGGCAGCATTGAGTTTGCAAACGGCGCGGTGGCACAGATCTGCACAACATTTGACGTGCACTACGCGCCCGGCGCACAGTGCCGCTTTGAGCTGTACGGCACAAAGGGCACCATCTGCGTGCCGGACCCGAACACGTTCGGCGGCCCGGTGCTCGTTTACCGCCCGGAGGATCAGACGAATGGACAGGCGATCGACCCGGGTCTGCTGGCACACAACGCGCCGCAGTATTACACCGGTTACAAGGAAGTGCCGCTGCTGTTCGACTACAACGAAAACTCCCGTGCGCTGGGCCTCAGCGATATGTGCAAGGCGCTGCGCACCGGCCGTGATTTCCGCGCGAACTACCAACAGCAGCACCACGTGCTGGAGATCTTGACGAGCTTTGAAAAATCCAGTCGCGAGGGCAGATATATCCCACTGAAAACACACTACACGCGCACGGCACCGATGCAGAACAACCCGATGCACGGCATTTTAGACGACTGACATGGAGGCAATACGATTATGAAAGCAGCATATACAGGTTGGACTTGGCTGACCGCCAAGGACGCTGAGACCGCCAAAAAGCAATTGGAGCAGTCTTTTAAGGAATGCAAGTTCCTCGGCTATGACTATGTGGAAAACTTCGCCTTTATCGGCGATTATTTTGAAGACCCGAACGAGCTCATCGAGATGGAAAAGCGCTGCGGCGTGGAGCTTGTGAACCTGTACGGTCACTTTGGCACCGACGTGGAAGAAAACATCAAGGTCGGCAAAAAGCAGATCGATTTTCTCGCAGCCATCGGCGGCAAGTGGTACAACTGCCAGCACGGCGGGTATTTCGGTGACGGCGGTCCGCTGGAGCGCCCGACAACCCCCGAGGTGCTCGATAAAATCTGCGCCATTGCGGACACGCTCGGCGCTTACGCAAAGGAAAAAGGCGTGACGCTGTGCTTCCACCCGCACTACGGCACATGCGTGTTCTGGGAAAGCGACATTGATTATCTGATGGCACACACCGATCCGCGTTATGTTTCGTTCTGCATCGATACGGCACACACAACGCTTGCGGGCATGTCCCCCGTCGAGCTCATCAAGAAGGTCGGCCCGCGCCTTGCGTACATGCACCTCAAAGACGTAGACACCTACGCTTTGAAGACCGCAGAGGGTGCAGACAAAATGGGCACATTCCGCGCGCTCGGCCACGGCACCATCGACTTCCCTGCTGTGAAAGCAGCGCTTGAGGAAATCGGCTACGACGGCATTTTGTGCGTGGAACTCGACCGCCCGGAGGTCGGCAACTTCCATTCGGCAGAGGTCTCCAGAATTTACATTCGAGACGTGCTGGACATTTAAGCTTATTCAGGAGTGAATTTTATGGCAAACACAAACCCCGTAAAGGTTGCAATGATCGGCGTCGGCGCCATCAGCGGCATTTACCTTAAAAACATCACGAACGTATTTAAAGAGGTGGAGCTCGTCGGCGTATGCGACCTCATCCCGGAGCGCGCGGAAAAAGGCGTGCAGACGGTGAAGGAATACATCGAAGCAGGCGCAAAAGCCCCCGTGCCGAAAATTTATAAGGATATGTATGAAGCGTTCAACGATCCCGAAGTGGAAGTTGTTCTGAACCTTACCCGCCCGTATGAGCACTATGGCGTGACGAAAGCCGCGCTGGAGCACGGCAAGCATGTGTTCTCCGAAAAGCCGCTTGCGGCGGACATGGAGGAAGGCACGGAGCTGATGGCGCTCGCAAAGGAGAAAAATCTCCTCATGGGCGGCGCACCGGATACGTTCATGGGCGCAGGCATCCAGACCGCACGCAAGGTTATTGATGACGGGCTGATCGGCGATGTCATCGGTGCGACATGCGCAATGATTCAGCACGGCCCCGAGACATGGCACCCGGACCCGGATTTCCTCTATAAAAGAGGCGGCGGTCCAATGATGGACATGGGCCCGTACTATATAACAGCGCTTGTGCAGCTCATCGGCGAGGCGGTCGGCGTGACAGCTGTGACGAAGAAGTCGTTTAAGGAGCGCCTCATCACCTCTGAGCCGCACTACGGCGAAAAGATCGATGTGGAGGCCGATACATACCTCACCGGCAACATCACGTTCGCGAACGGCGCCATTGCGCAGGTGTTCACGACGTTTGACGTGTACTATCCCTCGCAGAACTACGCACGCTTTGAAATTTACGGCACGAAGGGCACGATGATCGTGCCGGATCCGAACACGTTCGGCGGCCCGGTACTTTTGATGCGCCCCGAAGACGTGGAAGCAACGCACTCCGATCCCGGTCTGCGCACAGGCAATCTGCCCGCTTACGCCGGCTACAAGGAGATTCCTCTGCTGTTCGACTACAACGTGAACTCCCGTGCGCTCGGCCTCAGCGACATGTGCAAGGCGCTGCGTACCGGCCGCGATTTCCGCGCGAACTGCCAGCAGCAGTATCATGTGCTGGAGATTTTGACGAGCTTTGAAAAATCCAGTCGCGAGGGCAAATTCATCCCGCTGACGACGCATTACACGCGCACCGCGCCGATGAAAAACAACCCGATGCACGGCATTTTGGACGACTAAAATCGCATAAAAGCACAGCCCGCAGCTTGGGTTTTCCTGCTGCGGGCTGTTTGCTGTTTATTTACAGTGTTTTCAGCTCGTCTGAAAATTGCCGAAAGGCGGTAGGCAGTGCGAAATCGCGCTCTAATTCCGCAAGGCTTGCCCATGTGAACGATTTGGGCATTGCGTCACAGCGTAGAACGTAGCCGGTCATCTCCCAGCGAATATGTGTGAAAATGTGCGTCTTGTGTGTTTCGAGCACCAGCTCCTTCGGGTCGGTGTGAAAGCTCTGCGCTGCTTGCACGGCGGTTTGGGCATCGAGCTTTTGAGGTACGTTCGGAAACTGCCATAACCCGGCGAGCAAACCCGTCTCGCTTCGCTTTTCCACGGCAAATCTGCCGTTGCATTCGAGCAAAAGCACGGTGCGCTCCTCGATTTTCTTTGCGGCCTTCGGGCGTTTTACGGGGTATTTGGTGACGCTTTCGTTTTTGTAGGCGCGGCAAATGCTATGCGTGGGACAAGCTTCGCACTTTGGACTTTTCGGTGTACAGACGCACGCGCCAAGCTCCATGAGCGCCTGTGTAAACGCGCCGCAGTGCCCTTTGGGGTAGACCTTGCAGAGCGATTCGCCTATCTCTTTTTTCACCTGCGGCAGATCGATGGAACGATCGTCCGCCGTCATGCGCGTGATGATGCGCAGCACGTTGCCGTCTACGGCCGCGGCGGGCTGCTCAAAGCAAATGGATGCCACCGCGCCCGCCGTATACGCGCCGATGCCCGGCAGCTTTTCGAGCGCTTCGGCAGTATCGGGAAAAGCGCCGTTTTGCGTTTCGGTGAGGAGCTTTGCTGTTTTCTGCAAATTTCGTGCGCGGGAGTAATAGCCGAGTCCTTCCCAGAGCTTTAACACGCGGGCTTCGTCGGCTTCTGCAAGTGCCTGTACCGTGGGGAACGCTTCCATAAAGCGCTCGTAATACCCGATGACGGCTTCCACACGCGTTTGCTGGAGCATGATCTCCGAAACCCACACGCGGTACGGCTCCTTCGTGTGCCGCCAAGGCAGGTCGCGCGCGTTTTTCTCGTACCACGGCAGCAAAACTTCCGGCAGCGCAGCGTAAATTTCGTTTTGTTCCATACTATCCCCTTTTTCCACTCTTTTGATCTTGGGTTTACAGTATAGCACACCCGCTCTAAAAAAGGAAGCGGTATTGCATGGAAACGGCAGATGCGGTATAATCGGTATTATCTTGACTTTCTGCCACGAGTTTTGTATACTTTACAAAGCATACTGAATTTATAGGCGATATAGAGACAAACGCTAAGGAGCGAAGAAATATGTTGAACCAATTTTCCAGAACGGAGCTGATCTATGGCCGCGACGCCATGGAGATGCTGAAGGATGCGCGCGTGGCCGTTTTCGGCATCGGCGGCGTGGGCGGCTACACGGTGGAGGCGCTTGCGCGCAGCGGTGTGGGCTCGCTTGACCTCATTGACGACGACAAGGTCTGCCTGACAAACATCAACCGCCAGATCTACGCGACGCGCAAGACGGTCGGCCAGTACAAGGTGGACGTTGCGGCCGAGCGCATTAAGGACATCAACCCGAACGCCGTGGTGCGCACGTATAAGACGTTCTACACGCCCGAGACGGCGGATCAGTTTGATTTCAGCCACTACGATTACATTGTGGACGCCATTGACACGGTGACGGGCAAGATCGCGCTCGTGATGAACGCAAAGGCGGCGAAAACGCCGATCATCTGCTCCATGGGCGCGGGCAACAAGGTTGACCCGACCGCGTTTGAGGTGACGGACCTGTACAAGACCTCCGTTTGCCCGCTGGCGAAAGTGATGCGCAACGAGCTGAAAAAGCGCGGCGTACGCAAGTTGAAGGTGGTTTATTCCAAAGAACTGCCCGTCACACCGGTGGACGACATGGCCATCAGCTGCCGCACGCACTGCATCTGCCCGCCGGGTACCGCGAGAAAGTGCACGCAGCGCCGCCAGGTGCCGGGCAGCAACGCGTTTGTGCCGTCCGTTGTTGGGCTCATCATCGCAGGCGAGGTCATTAAAGATTTGACCGGCTTCAAGGGCCGCGGCATCGGCGCATGATCTACTTAGATTACGCCGCGAACACGCCTGCGGACGAGGCCGTGCTGCAGGCGCTCTGCGAGACGGAACGGAAATTCCCCGGCAACCCAAACTCCGCACATATCGCGGGCCGTGAGGCGAAAGCGCGCATGGACGAAGTGACGGCCTCCATCGCGAGGATGCTTTCGGTGCAGCCGGAAGAGATCATCTACACGTCCGGCGCGAGTGAATCGAACAACACGGCGATCAAGGGCATCGCCCGCGCCACGCGCCATACGGGGCGGCACATTATTTCGACGCCGCTCGAGCATCCGTCTGTGAGCGGCTGCCTGACTGCCTTGCAGGAGCAAGGCTATGAAATCGACCTCGTAGACATCGGGCGCGACGGCAAAATTGACCTTGAGCACCTGCGCGAGCTTTTGCGCCGCGACACGGTTTTGTGCGCCGTTACGGCGGTGGACAGCGAGCTTGGCACGGTGCAGCCCGTGCGGGAAATCCGCGAAATCTTGAAAGACTACCCGAACTGCCGGTTTCATGTGGACGCAACGCAGGCCATCGGCAAGACGGATTTTGATTTCAGCTGTGCGGACACGGTCAGCTTTGCGCCGCACAAATTTTTCGGCCTGAACGGCAGCGGCGTGCTTGTGAAAAAGCGCGATTTGATCATAGAGCCGCTCATTCACGGCGGCGCGGGCACAACGCTGTACCGCAGCGGCACGCCGACGCTGGGCTTAGCTGTTTCGACCGAAACGGCACTGCGGCTTTGCACGGAAAATTTTGAAGCGCGCCTCATCCATGTACAGGCGATGAACCGCAAATTGCGAGAATTTTTCTATGCTTATTCGAAGGTACGCATCAATAGCCCCGAAGATGCTGTCCCCCACATCCTGAACCTCAGCGTACAGGGTGTGCGCGGCGCTGTTTTCCGCGATGCACTCAGTGAAAACGGCGTGTGTGTCTCGGTAAAATCCGCCTGCTCTGTGGAAAACACCCCCTCCCGTGCGGTGTACGCGGTGAGCCGCGACCGCAAGAACGCGCTGAGCTCTTGGCGCATCAGCTTGAGCCATTTGACGACCGACAGCGAGCTTGATGCGTTTGAGAAAATATTTGACAAGCTTTATTTGGTGTTTACATAAAATGGAAAGAGAACTTGAACCCTACCAGCGCATTGAGCGCAGCATACAAAAGAAATTCCGCAAAACGATTTGGGTGCCGTTTATTGCTGCCGTGAAGCGCTACGAGCTCATTCAGGAGAACGACAAGATCGCGGTATGCATCTCCGGCGGCAAGGATTCTATGCTGATGGCGAAGCTCCTACAGGAGTTACAGAAATACAGCGAAGTACCGTTTGAGCTTGTGTACCTCGTGATGGATCCGGGCTACAACGAACTGAACCGCAAGAAAATTGAAAGCAACGCAGAGCTGCTGCATATTCCGATCACGATCTTTGAGACCGATATTTTTTCTGTTGCAAACAGCACGGAGAAGAATCCGTGCTACCTGTGTGCGAAAATGCGGCGCGGGCACTTATACAGCAAAGCAAAGTCGCTTGGCTGCAATAAAATTGCGCTCGGGCACCACTTCAGCGACGTTGTGGAAACCACGGTGATGAGTATGTTCTACGGTGCACAGCTGCAGGCCATGCCGCCAAAGCTGCACAGCCAGAACTTTGAAGGCATGGAACTCATTCGCCCCATGTACTGCATCCATGAAGACGACATTTTAGCATGGAAAAGATACAATGATTTGGAGTTTATCCAGTGCGCATGCCGCTTTACAGAAAACTGCAC